>NZ_JAKEVZ010000041.1:0-1538 GCF_021491425.1 Mariniradius sediminis
CGTCAGGCTGTGAAATAATCTGTCGATTTTTGAAAAAACCGCGTTTCTGGGCCGTATAGCCGGTTTGCACCAACAAAACCTTGAACCATATTCAAGGCATAAATTAGTTTTGACACACCTCCTTTCAGGCCAAATTCTTTCCATAAAGCTTCAACTGACTTTGAAACTGCGGATTTTGCGGACAAGGAAACGGCTTTGTAGTCAGGTTCCCATTTTTTGAGTTTGTCCAGCAGGTCGGTTATTCCGAGGATGTTGATCGTTCGCTTGAGGTTATAGACGGTCATCACCAGTGCCATCTCCCCGTTGACCTTTTCGAGGCCCCTGAGGTCGGTGTAGTTGTATCCCCATTTGCGCTTGATGGTCCCGAAGATATGCTCGTTCATCATCTGCCTGCGCTTGTAGAGTTCCCGGTTCTGTTCGAGAAGTTTGAGGTTTGCTTCCACCGCATCCGCATATTCGCTGCGCTCTATCTCCCGTCCCCCCTGCTGCCTCCCCGTGCAGAGGTGTCTGGCCGGGCAGTCCCTACAATCCGAGGTCCTGTATTTTTTGAACAGGTGGCTGTCCCGCTCCCTGGTCTTCTTGTGCTGTGTACCAGTTGTGGTGAGCGTCTTTCCCTGGGGACAGGTATAGGTGTCCTTATCCTTGTCGTAGGTGAATTTGGTGACCAGGTAAGCCTCGGTGGTGCCGTGTGCGTTGGAGTTGACCGTTTCGCTGGGCACCACGATGGTCCGGATGCCGTCCCCGTGGCAGGCCTGTATTTCCCGTCCGTTGTGGTAGCCCTTGTCGGCAAGCACGGTAAGACTGTCTGCCTCTATGTTTTCCTTCGCCTCCCTGCTGATATCGTGGAGTGCGTTGCGGTCGTTGCGGTTGATGACATGGTTTGCCACCACGAGGTTGTGCCTGTCGTCGACTGCGGCCTGCATGTTGTAGGAGACTTCCACGACCTGGCCCTGCACAAGGAGTGCCCTTGAGTCGGGGTCGGTGGTACTGATCTGGGTGTCGCCGCTCTCCCGGAGCTGTTCGCCGAGCTGTTCGTACCGGATCCTGTTCTCCCTGAGGTTTTCGAGTTTTTGGTTGATGGCGGACATGTCCTCCGTCTGCGACTCCTCCTTGTCGGCGGCATCGAGTCGGCCGAGGTATTCCTCGGTCTTTTCCTCGATGTACCGGAGGTGGCGGTCGATCTTCTTTTGGCTGTGGTTGTTCTTCTTGCTGTTGGAGGCCCGGAACTTGCTTCCGTCCACGGCTACCGTGCTGCCGCCGACCAGTCCCGCGTCCCTGAGGAAGAGGACGTAGAGCTTGAAGCAGGCCTTCAGGGCCTTGGGGTTGTCCCTGCGGAAGTCGGCTATCGAGTGGTAGTTCGGAACCAGTCCCCCGAGGAGCCACCGGACCTCGATGTTGCGGGCGCACTCCCGCTCCAGCCTGCGGCTGCTGCGGATGCCGTTGAAGTAGCCGTAGATATAGAGCTTGAGGAAGGCCTTTGGGTCGAAGGACGGCCTTCCGTCCTCCCGGGGATTGCCTGCGGCGAAGCCGAGACGGGC
>NZ_JAKEVZ010000042.1:0-1423 GCF_021491425.1 Mariniradius sediminis
ATACCGATTGAAAAAAGAACTAAAATGGAAATATATACCCAGGAAAGGGCTGAAAGGCTCGATCCAAACCAGTTAAAAATTCAATTCAACTAACAAAAAACCGTCAACCTATTTTAGGCACACACAACGAAATGATGCCCCGATAAGTATCGTGGGGCACAATGATGAATGAATAGAATGCACGAATGGATTTCAAGTCTGCCCCTGGTACGGCTAGCTGCCTCTGGTCTAGTTGTTTTTTCTTGGCGTCTTGGCCGTCTTGGCGAGAAGAAAATTAGTTTGTAGAGCGGTTTTAGCAGGTAATTGATTGGAAACAAAAGGGAATCCAGGTAGTCCGAAGCCGATGCAAGGCTGGCTGGGGGAGATGCTTTACAAGAACGCCTATCAAAGGGCATTTTTTACGCTATGGGGCGTGGTGATTCGGGAGTGCAGGGTGGCGTTTTTGCAGTTTTTTACGATTCGCTATCCGGTCAGATCACTTATGCATTGTTTTGGTGTTTTGTTTTCTTCCCTGACGCGTTTGCTTTTGGGGAGGAGTTTAAAATACAGTTTTGCGCACCAGGGAGAAGATCGGGTTCTGGAGGGGCTATTGAAGCCGAGGATTCAGGAACCTGGCTTTTATGTGGAAGTGGGCTGCAACCATCCCAAGTTTTTTTCCAATACCTATGGGCTTTACCGAAAAGGATGGCGGGGGGTATGCATCGACGCGAACCCAAGCCATATCAAACATTTTGCTTGGTACCGGCCGAAGGACAAAGCTGTCTGTGCCCTGGTGTCTGAGCATCGGGAATTGCAGGCATTTTACCTGCTGCAAAACGACGTCCTTTCCACCTCCAAGCAGGAATTTTTGGAGGAGTACAGACAGGAAGGATTAGCGATCAAGGAAATCAGCATGCAGGGCAGGACGCTGACGGAGATTTTGGAAGGCGCGGGGGCGCCACCTGTATTTGACCTGCTGGCGGTGGATGCCGAGGAACAGGATTTGGAGGTGTTGAGAAGTTTGGATTGGGGCAGGTATCGACCAGAATGGGTGATGGTGGAGGATGAAACGTACAGTATTGGGACGGAGCATGGGAATCCAATTTGCCAATGGATGGAAGGAAAGGGTTATCGGTTAGAGGGATTTGTGTTGAAGAACCTGTATTTCCGGGATGGTAGGGGTTGATGGGTCAGGTACGAAGTTAGAAGTACGAAGTACGATGTACCAAGTACCAAGTAGGGAGGAATGGATAATATCGTGGGTCACAATGATGAATGAATAGAATGCACGAATGGATTTCAAGTCTGCCCCTGGTAGACACTATCCCGAGAAGTGTGTAAATTGATTTTAGGATTGGTTATAGTTTTAGACGGTTTTCAAACATAATCATAAATTGGTTTAGGATCATACCCCAGTCTCGGATGGGCATGGTCCACTTTTTTG
>NZ_JAKEVZ010000043.1:0-1380 GCF_021491425.1 Mariniradius sediminis
TTGTGTGTGCCTAAAATAGGTTGACGGTTTTTTGTTAGTTGAATTGAATTTTTAACTGGTTTGGATCGAGCCTTTCAGCCCTTTCCTGGGTATATATTTCCATTTTAGTTCTTTTTTCAATCGGTATTTCCTTTAATAGGTTTTCATATTCCGATGGGGTCGTTTTCCCGATCGCCTGATGCGGCCTTTTGTTATTGTATGTGTTGATTACCTGTGCCACTTTTTGCATTAATTCTCTTTGGCTGGCGATATGAATCCTGTTGAGATATTGGTTCTTTATCGTGTCGTTTACCCGTTCTATGTGGGTGTTTTCATATACTTCGTCACACATGCTGATCCTGATCCCGTAAGCATCCAGTGTATCAGTATAGATATCACTCACATATTGACCGCCTTTGTCAGAATGGTGGATCAACCCGCCCCCGTAATCCGAAATCCCTCTTGTCTCCAGTGCCATCCTGAGAGCGTTGAGGTTGTTCTCGGCCCGCATGTTGTCGGCAAGGCTGTATCCGAGGATCCGCCTTGAGTATGCATCCATGACCATCACAAGGTAATAAAATCTGCCTAGGCAATAGACATAGGTAATGTCGCTCACCCACAGCTGGTTTACACCTGTAAACCAAATGCCACCCAGCAGGTTCCTGTACCGATTGGACTTGACGCTGAACGTCGTCCTGGTGTGTCTCTCGACCGCCTTGAGCCTGAAACCCTCCCTGAGCCCGAGGGCCACAAACGCGTCCCTCCCAATGCCTTCCGGCTCGAGAAGCTCGTACATGGTCCGCAGACCCATGCCCGGATGGATCTCCCGGGTCTGTTCCATCAGCCTGACGTATACAACCTCCTTTTCGAGCTGCCTCACCTGCCGTGCCGCCGATTGGTGGTGGGCCTGCCTCGTCGCGCCGGAAACCAGGTAAACCCACTTCATCTTGAGGGAATGCCCCCTGTGGTTGTGTCTGAACCATTCGACAGTCTGGAACTGAAATTTTTTTTTAGGTCAAACCCCAATTCCTCGCTCCCAAGCTCAAGCAGCCTGTTGAGGTAATCCAGCTCAAGCTGCTTTTGGCCGATGACACGTTCAAGCTCCGCCACTTTTTCTAACAGGCGCTTGGTCTTGTGTGATTCACTTTCCATCTCAACAACCAAGATACTCTTTTTCTCGTGGCTCCCCGAGTACTTGTACAGCCATTTGTAGACCGTCGTTCGGCTTACCCCATACAGATGTTTAAGTTCAGTCACGGTCACTTGCCTATCCACCAGTTCCTGAACCTTAATCTTCTTGAATTCCTCAGAAAAACACCTGTGTCTCCTGATCTCCAATTTTGATGCTCGCTTTTTCATACGGTTGACGTTTTTTTGTCAACCTATATCAGGCATGCACAC
>NZ_JAKEVZ010000044.1:0-1360 GCF_021491425.1 Mariniradius sediminis
GGTAGCGTCCCGATAAGTGTGTAATTGGCGGGAAAAGTTATTCTGGAATTTTTCGGCCCCTTGAAAGGCCTGGAAAAATTACGGAAATAACTTTTTCGGGATACCTTCACACACTTAAAGCTATGAAAAAAGAAGATGCATTCAGCGAGGAATTCCTCAAGCAGTTTAAAACGGGGGAAGAGCTTTACGCTTTTCTGGGGCAGCTCCAAAAGCGGGGCGTAGAAGCCATCCTGGAAGGAGAAATGGACAACCACCTGGGTTATGAGAAGCACGGGGATTCCAGCGGGGAAAACGCCCGAAATGGGCACGGCAGGAAAAAGCTCCGCAACCAGTATGGGGAGACGGAAATCCAGGTGCCCAGAGACCGGAAAAGTTCTTTTGAGCCGATGCTCGTTCCCAAGCGGAAGAACATCGCCGACGGGGTGGAAACCATCATCATCTCCCTGTACGCAAAAGGGATGAGCGTCAGCGACATCGAAGAGCAGATCAAAGACCTCTACAACTTTGACATCTCCACCTCGGCCATCTCCCGGATCACCGAGCGGGTGGCCCAGGATGTGACGATCTGGCAAAACAGGCCTTTGGAATCGGTCTACTGTATTGTCTGGATGGACGGGATCGTGTTCAAGGTCCGGGAAAACTCCAAGGTCATCGACAAGACCATCTACCTGGCCGTAGGCCTCCGAACCGATGGAAAAAAAGAGGTTTTGGGTCTTTGGCTCGGCAGAAACGAATCCGCCTCTTTTTGGCTAAGCGTTCTCACCGACCTGAAAGCCAGAGGAGTGGAGGACATTCTGGTCACGGCCACAGACAACCTCAAGGGCTTCACCGAGGCCATCCGAAGCGTTTTCCCAATGTCCACCAAGCAGATATGCATCGTCCACCAGATCCGAAACGCCTGCCGCTTTGTGGTCTGGAAGGACAGAAAGCCGTTCACTGCAGATATGAAGGGAATTTACACCGCTCCCAACCGGGATGCCGCACGGATTGCCTTGGACCAGCTGGAAGCCAAGTGGGGACAGAAATACGGCTATGCCATCAAAAGCTGGAGAGAGAACTGGGAGGAACTCACCGCCTTCCTTGACTTCCCGCTGGAGATCAGAAGGATCATCTACACCACCAACATCATCGAAAACCTGAATGGAAAAGTCAGAAAATACACCAAAAACAAGCTTTCTTACCCTACCGATGAAGCCGTCCTAAAATCGGTCTTCTTGGCCGTGATTGAGGCTACAAAAAAGTGGACCATGCCCATCCGAGACTGGGGTATGATCCTAAACCAATTTATGATTATGTTTGAAAACCGTCTAAAACTATAACCAATCCTAAAATCAATTTACACACTTCTCGGGATAGTGTC
>NZ_JAKEVZ010000045.1:0-1340 GCF_021491425.1 Mariniradius sediminis
CCTGCCTGTATTCTAAGATTAAAGCAAATGGAATAGTACAATTTTACTGATTTTTTTAGGCTGCATACTTGTGGATTTCTACATATGGTGAGTCTCTGTCTATGACAGCAAAGATTCTCGAAAGCAGTTTGTTTCTGATGATGTTTAAAGTGCTCATGCTGTTTTTTCCTTTTTTAATTCTGGTCTCATAGTATAGCTTCATTTCTGGATTGTACTGTACGGCTGTGCCGGCACACATTGTGAGCAGTGATTTGATTCTTTTGTTTGCAAGTTTGTTTGTTTTGGTTCTTCCGTTTGAGGTTCCTGATTGATTGGGAAAAGGTGCAATGCCTGCATAGCTGGCAAACTTCCTCCAATTCTCAAAAGCGGAAAAGCCTTTTGTCAGAATGATCATCATGATTGCGGTCTGAGGGCCAATCCCTTTTATGGAGTTTATCAACCTGTACTGTCTCAGAAGGTTGGGATCTTCCTTGATCAGGACTTCAATTTCCTTTTCAATCTTTTCAATTTGCACATCCAGACAATTTATCACCTCTTGTTGGGATTGGAGATAGACCTCAAATCCACCGTCGGGAAACTGCTCTACATACTCCCCAAGTCTGGCTTTATAGGAAGCTCTTTGACTGACCATACGCTCCCTGAGCGATGAAAGCTTCTTCAATTTCTCCAGAGTCTGGGAAGGCAGTTTAAACAGGTGGAGTTTTTCCCGCTTCTCGTAAATGTACTCTGATATAGCCCTGGCGTCTGCCTTATCTGACTTTCCTCTTCTGATCCCAAGGGATCTTTTGAGTTCGAGACCTGGGATTACTGTAAAAGAGAACCCGTTTTGGTCTAGAAACAGGATCAGGTTTTCGGAGTAAAGGCCCGTATGTTCAAAACCAAAGACAAGTTCCGAATGGCATATCTTGCCAGCCTTTTCCATTATCCATTCAATCATCTGGATAAAGCCCTCAATGTTATTGGGGAAAACCTTGTGAGATGCAAATGACTTGAGATAAATATCCAGAGTGGATTTACTCACATCAATTCCGATAAATACGCTAAATTTCATAGATTTACGGTTAAGTTTAACAATTTAGGTTGCCGAAACTAAAACCTTTAGAAGGCCTTGAGAACCTAAAATTCTAACTGGTTATTTTGGCAACCATTTA
Source organism: Mariniradius sediminis (assembly GCF_021491425.1). Lineage (NCBI taxonomy): Bacteria > Pseudomonadati > Bacteroidota > Cytophagia > Cytophagales > Cyclobacteriaceae > Mariniradius > Mariniradius sediminis. Next base: position 1,152 of record NZ_JAKEVZ010000045.1, read on the forward strand.
AAGAATGGGGACTGATACAGGCAATAGGTCTGAAACCTATCCGGCAGAATAGTTCACCCCATTCTTTTTTGACTTTAAAATTAACTTATCCACCGTTTTCAACAAGTTATCAGTCTCCCCCCGGACCCCCCTCATTGTTGATAACTATACCGCTATTCTTAGAATATTAACATTTCATAAATCTAAAGG
>NZ_JAKEVZ010000046.1:0-1050 GCF_021491425.1 Mariniradius sediminis
AAATGTGATGCATGGAAATTGTACCCGGGTTCTGGCGGGAAGTCCAACTAAATTTAATAAATTTAGCTGGGCCGTGAAATGGGTGCACTAAGAATGCTGGGGACTTTTTTCACGGTCTGCCGTTATGCACAAGCTTAAAAACGACACCACAACAAGAATGAAAATGATTAAAGAGATAATAATATTGAGTTCCTTATTGACAGTTTTAGTTTCTTGCAGTCAGACAACAAAAAAAGAAACGAATGACACTTTAAACACCTCAATGACGACAGAAACTAGAGAAGCAATAATCCAAAAAGAAATATTTAACCAAGACCTAAAGACAATTAAACTTGACTTTGACTTCATAGTATATCTGGGACAAGAAGAAGATTTTCAAAAGTTTAAAACCTACACATTTTTTAAGTTGACAAGAAACAACACGACTATTTTTATTGACAGTTCATTGACAGAATACGAATTTGGAAATAAACTCTTTCCAATCATTATTAAGACAGGTAATAACAGTTTTGAGTTGCTCTTTGAAATCAACGATAGACCAAACAAGAACTACTTAAAACGACTTTTCATAAAAGACAACAAGTTAGTAAGACAAGACAAATTGCCAACATTTGAAGGCAAACCAATTGACATTAATCAAGACGGAATAAAAGAATATGCAGGTTTTTGGGATTATTCGCAAGTATGGGGTGACGACAATAATTTGACTGCATATAATCCAATTCTTTACTACTCTGTAACGACAAAAGGTTTACTTCTTGACAGCTTATTGACAAGAGAAAGAAACGAAATGATATACGGAAAATTTTATGGGTTTGCGTTTAGTGAAAATGACGAACAACCAATAGGCGTGGCAGAAAAATTTGGAAGAGAATTAAAACTAATTAACGGTGGACAATAGAAGAAAGCCTGTGCATAACAGGCGTAACCGTTGCACAACCTCCCCTTGAATCAAGGAAATAGAAGTTTTTTAAAGGAAGTGGTAGATTTTTGGGATTTTTGATTGGCTGGCGAAAACGGGATCGTTTTTCGGTCAGGCGGGGCTAGGAG
>NZ_JAKEVZ010000047.1:0-1039 GCF_021491425.1 Mariniradius sediminis
ACCTTAGATTTGATCGATTGTATTTAACCAAGAAGGGTGGTATAATTGAAAACCTGCCAGCGATCCATCGATAGCCTTAGTAGAGCACTATCCCGATATTTGGAGCTGACAGGTTTAAAGAACCAAGACCTGTATAAGATATTAGTCTTACATCTGTTAAGGTTATTAGGTAACGGTTCTTTTCAATCAATTTATCTAAACGCTAAAGTATGAAATTCAAGACATTTATCGGAATCGATGTGAGTAAATTGACACTTGACATTTGCCTGGTTACCCTTGATGGGGAAATCGAGAACTTCAAGATCGAGAACAAGGATCTCTCCATTGGGAAGTTTTTCAAGAAGTTGGAGAAGAGCCGTGCCTGGGGAGAAGTGCTGGTCTGTGCAGAGCATACCGGCCATTATTCCAATCCTTTGAAGGTGTTCTGCATGGGCAACGGGATCGCTTTGTGGCTGGAGAGCGGAGCTGAGATCAGGCTGAGGTCGGGGGTACAGAGGAGGAAGGACGACAAGATCGATGCCGAAAGGATCGCCGAATATGCGATGCGATATGTCGACAAGGCAAGGCTGCAGACCCTGGACGACAAGGTGATCGAAACCGTAAAACTACTTGGCAGTGAGAGGGATATGTATATCAGGGACAGGGCTAAGTACAAATCCCAGATCAGGGATTTTGAGGGATACATTGATTCGGATGTCTACAAGGCCAAAGCAAAGAGGCTTAAAAGGCAGGTGGAGTCCCTGACCAAACTCATTGACCTTCTGGACCAGCAGATAGAGGGCCAGCTCATGGGCAGCGAGAAGCTCGCAAGGCAAAAGGAGATTCTGGTGTCCGTTGGCGGCGTTGGAGACAAAGTCGCCACGGAGACCATCATAGCGACACAGGGCTTTACCAAGTTCGGATCGGGTAGACAGTTTTCATGCCACGTGGGCGTTGCCCCGTTTTCCTTCGAATCGGGAACCAGCCAGAGATCCAGGCGCAAGGTCTCGAACCGGGCCAACAAGGACCTAAAGACCCTCTTCCATATGGCGGCACTATC
>NZ_JAKEVZ010000048.1:0-1038 GCF_021491425.1 Mariniradius sediminis
GAGGTCAGACTAAAATCAGGTTAAATATGACAAAAACGGTTCGGGAATTCAAGCGGTACAGTATTGGCTTCAAGAAGCATGTGGTTGAGGAGTTGGAAAGTGGCAGTTCCTATTCCTATCTTCAAAAGAAGTATGGCATCAGGGGATCCGAGACGATCCAGAAGTGGGTTCGGTCGCTGGGCAGGGATCATTTGTTGAACAAAACGGTAAGGATAGAGACTGTGGACGAAAAGAGAAGACTCAGGGAACTGGAGGAAGAGAACAGGAAGCTCAAGGCGGCTTTGGCTGATTCGGTAGTGGCCAACCATATGCTGGAGACGCTGATCAAGGTGGCCAACGAGGAGTACGGCACCGATTTAAAAAAAAACTTTGGCAGCGGGCCGTCTCCCAAAGGGAAGGGCAGGTGAGCCTGAAATCGTGTTGCGCCTACTTTGGCCACAGCAGGTCGGCATATTACGAGTGGTCGGGAAGGAGGATCCGGGAGGGTACGGAACAAGGTCTGGTCCTTGACCTGATACGTGAACACCGGGCCATCCATCCCAGGATCGGGGTCAGGAAGTTGCACGCGATGATCGACCCCGATCTTGACAGGCTCGGCATCAGGATGGGCAGGGACAAGCTCTTTGATCTGATGCGTTCAGAAGGTTTGTTGGTGAAGCGGAAAAGGAGGTACATGGTTACTACCCAGTCCTTTGTGAGGTACAGCCAGTACGAAGACCTGTTCAACGGGAAGCCCTGGACATCTTCCGGCCAGGCCTGGGTTTCGGATATCACCTACATCCGCGTGGGCGGATCGTTCAGCTACCTTTTCCTCACCACGGACGCCTACAGCAGGAAGATCGTAGGCTGGCATCTGGGCGACACGCTGGAAACCAAATGGGCAGTGGAGGCACTGAAGATGGCTGTTGGGCAGTGTCCGGACCCCAAAGGCCTTGTCCACCACTCGGACAGGGGCTTCCAGTACTGCGGCAAGGCCTATGTCGCCATATTGAAGAAGGCCGGGATAAGGTCAAGCATGGGTGAAGCGGGCAACTGCTA
>NZ_JAKEVZ010000004.1:0-320187 GCF_021491425.1 Mariniradius sediminis
ACATGGTACAGAAAGACTAGGCGGCCGAGCGCAGGGGCCCCACCTCTTCCCATCCCGAACAGAGAAGTTAAGCCCTGCAGCGCCGATGGTACTGGGGTCGCACCCGGGAGAGTAGGCCGCCGCCACACCATCCAAAGCCAGCAATTATTGCTGGCTTTTTTATTTTTTAGCATTTTGGTATCAGACCAAGAAATGAAATCCCTGCAAAAAACAGCAAATGCGAAATAGCTTTGTCTCTGGATGGCTTGGACATGAAGCCTGTTTTTAATAATTATCTAAAGATAAAAATTCCCCTTATCCATCCGGGTTAGAGTTTTTTGTTTGTCAAAAAGAATGTTCCTATTGAAATTCGTAAAGCTTCAATTTTTATTTCACTCCAGCCAAGAGATAGAGAACCGCCATTCTTATAGCTACCCCATTCTCAACTTGTTGCAGAATAATGGAATGCTCACTGTCTGCAACGTCAGAATTCAATTCGACTCCTCTGTTAATCGGGCCGGGATGCATGATGACAATTTCTTTGTTAAGTTTCTTTAATTTCTCTCGGTTGATGCCAAAATATAGCGAATACTCCCTCAGTGATGGAAAATACTTGATTTGTTGCCTTTCCAGTTGGATTCGAAGCACGTTGGCCACATCACACCATTGCAGGGCCTTTTCTACGTCATGCTCGATCTTCACACCCAAATGTTTGATGTATTTGGGAAGTAGTGTGATTGGTCCGCAAACCATCACTTCTGCGCCAAGCTTCTGAAGACAGAAAATATTCGACAGAGCTACTCTGGAATGAAGAATATCACCAATGATGGCTACTTTTTTTCCAGCGACATCTCCCAATTTTTCACGAATCGAAAAGGCATCCAAAAGTGCCTGTGTGGGGTGTTCATGTGTCCCATCCCCTGCATTAACGATATTGGCTTTGATGTTTTTCGACAAAAAATGAGGTGCGCCAGGACTGCTATGCCGCATCACGACCATGTCCACTTTCATCGACAAGATGTTGTTCACCGTGTCGATGAGCGTCTCTCCCTTTTTTACCGAACTATTGCTCGAAGAGAAATTAAGTACATCTGCCGACAAACGCTTTTCCGCCAACTCAAAAGAAAGCCGTGTTCTTGTAGAGTTTTCGAAGAAAATATTGGCGATAGTAATGTCACGCAGCGACGGAACTTTTTTAATCGGCCGATTGAGCACTTCTTTGAAATTGTCAGCAGTCTCGAAAATCAACTGGATATCGTCGGCATTGATGTCCTTGATTCCCAATAAATGACGCGTGCTGAGTTGTGACATATCGTTTAGGCTGATTTTTCTGTTATCCAAATGGCATCTTGTTCAAATCCTTTCTCTGCCCACTCTACCGACACATACTGGCTTTCGAGGGTATTGACCTTCACGCCACAGTAATCTGGCATAATCGGATAATCACGGGTGTATTTGCGGTCAACAAGGATCATCAATTCCACTTTTTGGGGCCGTCCAAAGGCAATCATGGCATCCAATGCCGCCCTCACTGACCTTCCTTTGTAGAGCACATCATCGATTAGGACAACCTTTTTTCCTTCAATCAAAAAATCGATTTTCGTCTCATTTGCCTTGAGAGGGAAATCCCTCCTGCGAAAATCATCCCGATGAAATGTCGCGTCTAGATATCCGAACGGTACCTTGACACCGGAGATGTCCTCCAAAAGCTTAACCAATTTTCCCAAAACAATCGGACCTCTGGGCTGCAAACCCAACAGGACGGTATTTTCAAAACTATCGTGATTTTCAATCAGCTGATGACAGAACCTCTTCAGGATGATGCTGATCTGATTTTGGTCCAAAACGAGTCGTTTCTGCATGGCGAAGCTTTGGCTGCAAATATAGGAAGAAAAGGGAAAGTTGAGTTGTTGAGCGATTCTAGAAATTGATGGATACAACGCAGATTTCGAAATGATTTGGAAATTGTTTTTTGGTATATTGAAAATGGTATCACAGCCTGTTCATTGGTTTGCTACATCGCTTGTTTCTTCCGAAACAGGCAGTCGTTTTTGATTCAGCTCTTTTCAATTTTCCTATTGTATGGAACAAATGATTCAATTTGACAAAAAATACATTTGGATGATTAGCCTGACGGCCGCTTTGGGTGGATTTCTCTTTGGATATGATTGGGTGGTTGTTGGTGGGGCGAAGCCTTTTTATGAGCCGTTTTTTAATCTGACATCACCGAGCGAACAAGGGTGGGGCACAAGTTCCGCCTTGGTCGGATGCATGGTAGGAGCTATTGCTTGTATCTTCTTAAGTGACCAGTTTGGAAGGAAAAAGCTTTTGATCCTTGCTGGGCTTCTGTTTTCAATTTCCGCAATTGGAACTGCTTTGGCTCCAACATTTTGGTGGTTTAATTTTTACAGGATCGTCGGTGGCATCGCAATGGGCATCGCACTGAACCTTTCGCCACTTTACATAGCCGAAATTTCCCCTGCGCACAAGCGAGGAACTTTGGTGACGATCAATCAACTTTTGATTATGATTGGTGTTCTGTTAGCCCAGCTCATCAATTGGAGGATTTCTTTGCTCGACATTGAATTGCCGGAGGATGCAGGCTTTCAAATGATAGCAGCAAGTTGGTCGGGTACACACGGCTGGAGGTGGATGTTCGGGGTCGAATTTATACCGGCCTTTGTGTTTTTTGTGTCAATGTTTTGGGTGCCAGAAAGCCCTCGGTGGTTGGTAAAGGCAGGGAGAATGTCGGAGGCAAAAGAAATTCTAAGTAAAATTGGAGGGCCTCAACATACGCAATCTGCCCTGGCTGAAATTCAGCAAAATCTGTCCCTAGAAGATCCAAACAATTCGGGAATTGGAGTATGGTTAAAGTCGCCGATATTGAAGGTTCTCTCGATTGGGATTTTCCTGTCATTTCTGCAGCAATGGAGCGGCGTGAATGTCATTATCTACTACGCTGCCGATATTTTCCAGGCCGCGGGCTTCAACCTGAAGCAGATGATGCTCAACATCGTAGTGATTGGTGGGGTGATGGTGCTTTCAGTTTTCATCACGATTTACACGGTTGATAGATTTGGGAGAAAGGTGCTTCTGTTGATAGGCACGTCGTCCATGGCTATTCTCTACCTCTTGATAGGCTATTCTTTTTTTTCCGAGCAGGGAGGTGCGAGTTTAGTCCTTCTCGTTCTCGTCAATGTAGGTGTATATTCCTTTACCTTAGCGCCTTTGCTGTGGGTGGTTTTGTCGGAGATTTTTCCGATCAAGATCCGGGGCGCGGCCATGTCCATCGCTGCCTTGGCACATTGGGTGGGAAATTTTACCCTGACATATTTTTTTCCTGTAATCAAGGAAAACCTTGGCTGGGCCAACAATTTCTGGCTTTATGGAGCTATTTGCGCATTTGGATTCTTTGTGATTTTGTTTGTCCTGCCGGAAACCAAAGGGAAGAGTTTGGAGCAGATAGAGCTGGATTTTACGAGGAAAAAATAGATTCCAATTGGCTTAGCTATCCCGCTTTTTCCAAAGTCTTGGGTCCAATCCGGTATGAAAAACAGCGCGAATGATGATCAAACGCTTTGCCTCATCGACCGAATAATGAATCATGAAAGGAAACCTCCGGACGGGTAGACACCTAATCTCACCATATCGGACTTGAAAAAATTTGACAGATGAAAGCGACTCGAAATGTTGATGGAGCTGGTTTTCGAATTCAACTCCCAATCCAAGTTTTTTGTTGTCATAGTAATCTATGGCATCTTGAATATCTCCTAAGGCCAAAGGTTCAATGACAATGCTAAACTTCAGGTTACTAGGTTTTGAACTTGAGCGTTTTTCTCGCTTCCTCCCAGGCAATTAGATCCTCTGGCTTAGAATTTTTAATTCTCGCCGTCACGATTGCTTTGTGGGCTTCGGGGATTTCATATTCAAGATTCGTTTCAATTCCCAATTGCTCGAACAGCTCCATGAAAAACTCGAATCTTTCCTCGGGTATTTTAACGGTGACTTCTCTCATGACATAGATGGTTAATCGAAACTAAGTTAAGGGAAAATCGGGATTTTTGGGGTTTGGTTAAACATTCCATTATCGATCATGTGGAGAAAGTCCAAGCCTTAGGGATTCAGACATTGGATTGAACGATTGGTTAAACAGATTCTCTTGATTCTTTCATTTTGACTGTTTTGTCTAAACCAACACCACCCGCAAACTCTTCGCCCCATGCGCGCCAATCACCAGCGCTTGCTCGATATCGGCCGTCTTGGATGGGCCGGCGATGAAAAGTCCGAATCCTGAAGGCTGCTCTCCAATCCTCTTGTAGGCCTCGTGCATATTTGAAACCAAGGAGTCCTCAGAAAGCACGATCACAAGATGCTCGGTGATAAACGGCAACGCACGCAAGCCCAAATCTGCATCCGTCAGCCAAATGGCCCCGTTTTCGGCAACGCCAAATTGACCTTGGATGATCGCTACCTCCAAGTCCGCCAATTCGTGGGGATTATCCGGCAAAGTCCTCGTGGATAGCTGCTCAAGGCCCTTGGCCAAGCTGATGATTTTGGAAAAGCCATTGGATTTCAAGAAGACTTCCAAACCCGCCACATCGATGACCTCTCCTTTGTTACCCTGAATGGACTTCACGAAACGCTCTTTGGTTTCCTCGGCAAATTCGAAATCTGGAATATCCGGAAGTGGGCTATCCGCCTTTGTAACGCGCTTGATTTTCCCTAATATCTGCTCCCGACTGCTCATTTTCTGTTTTTCTTGTACCAATCCTTAAAACTCTCTTTCGGCACTTCGGGCAAATCCCGCTGCTTTCCCCATGTATTCAAGCTGGAATAGGTGATGGCTTCCGGCAGGATTTTCAATGCGCCGCGCAGCATTTTACCGCTGATTTTGTAGGCAAAAGGCGTGGAGAAAATGCCATTGGCAATTTTCATGGAAATACTCTTTGCATTTGCACCTTGCTCTTTGGTGATTTCCTGCCTCCATTCGTAGAGTTGCTCGTGGATGTTGATTTTCACGGGACATACATCCGAACAGGAGCCACACAGCGTCGATGCGAAGGGTAGGGAGCTGTATTTTTTCAGATCGAGTCCGGGTGAAAGGATCGAGCCAATCGGCCCCGGCACCACGCTACCGTAACTAAAGCCCCCACTGCGGCGATAGATCGGACAGGTATTCATGCAGGCCCCGCAGCGGATGCATTTCAATGAGTTTTTGAATTTTTCGCGGGCAAGCTGGTCCGTACGGCCGTTGTCCACAAGGATAATGTGCATCTGCTTACCGGGTGCGGGAGAGCGGAAATGTGAATTGTAATTGGTGACCGGCTGACCCGTAGCCGAGCGCGCAAGGATACGGAGGAAAACCCCTAAATCCCTGCGGCGCGGGATGATCTTTTCGATACCCATACAGGCAATTTGCACATCCGCCAGGTGCACTCCCATATCGGCATTTCCTTCATTGGTACACACGACAAACTCACCCGTCTCAGCAATGCCAAAGTTGACGCCGGTAATGGCGACTTTTGCAGAGAGAAATTTTTCGCGCAAGTGAACCCTCGCTGCTTGGGTCAGGTAGGATGGATCTTCGTTTCCTTTTTCAGTTTGGAGTTTTTCGTGGAAAATTTCAGAAATGTCCCGTTTTTTCAAATGGATCGCAGGCAATACGATATGGCTGGGTGGCTGATTGAGGAACTGCACGATGCGCTCGCCCAAATCAGTATCGACTACCTCGACCCCGTTTTTTTCCAAAAAGGGATTCAAGTGGCATTCCTCTGTGAGGATGGATTTGCTTTTGACAATGGCCTTGCAGTCATGCTGCCGGAGAATGCCGAGGACGATATGGTTGTGTTCTTCGGCATCGGCGGCCCAATGCACGTGGATATTGTTTGCCTTGGCTTTTTGCTCAAATTCTACCAGGTATCTATCCAGATTGGCCAAGACATTGTCTTTGATTTGGGAAGCCAAGTCCCGCAATTGCTCCCACTCGGGGATGGTCTTGGTGATGGTATCCCGCTTGTCCCGCACAAACCACAAGGTCTCGTCATGCCATTTGGCTTTGGCAGGATCGCTCAAAAATTCCTGGGCTTTGATGGGATGGCTCATCGGATGGCTTCGTTGAGGATTTGGGCAATGTGTTTGAACTGGACTGGCTGTTGGCTGCGGCGGGCAATTCCTTCCAGGTGCATCAGGCAGGACATATCGCCTCCGGTAATGATCTCTACGCCATGGGCAATATGGTCCGCCAACCGGTCTTGACCCATTTGGACGGAGAGTGCCTCTTCCGTGACGGCAAAGGTCCCACCAAATCCGCAACATTCGTCCTTTCTGCCCAATTCAACCCATTCGAGTCCCCTGATGTTTTGGAGTAGGTATTTGGCCTTGTTGAAGGGAGCATCATGGCGCTCCGAACTCGTGCCCAGTCGAAGCCCGCGCAATCCATGGCAGGAGGCGTGGAAGCCAACCCTATGGGGATAATCCCCCTCAGGCTGCTGGATTTTCAAGACATCCGTCAGGAATTCAGTCAATTCAAACACCCGCCCGTGCATGTGTTCTTGATCCGATTCCATGCCGGGAATGCGCGGCATGTGCTCTTTCACATGCAGTACGCAACTCCCCGAAGGCGCCACGATAAAGTCATATCCAGCGAAAGTTCGGAGAAAATGCCTACCAGTTTCCACCGTATCCCGTTCATAGCCTGCATTGGCCATGGGCTGTCCGCAACAAGTCTGCGCCATGGGATAGCTGACCTGACAGCCCAGCTTTTCCAGTAGTTCCAGGCTTGCGATCCCCACCTGGGGATAAAACTGATCGACATAGCAGGGGATAAACAGGGCTATATGGGGAGGACTTGGCATGGGATGAAAATACTTCAATTTGGGGATATTTCTGCTTTTTTGGAAACGTTGCAAGGAAAGGGCGTCAAATCAATTTCCAGATGAAAATGAGAAAACATCAGCGTATTTCAGAGATTGTGGTAAACAATTACAGAAATTATCGATCTCAACCCATCACCATCGCTGCCCCCATGGCGGTACCGAGCGCGTAGTCCCTTGTCTCAATGGCGATCCCGGGAAGTTTGCTGCGAAGCATCTCCACGAATATCGGATTGGTGCTGAAGCCACCGTCGATATAGAGTTTGTTGATTGTGGTTTCATTCAGCACAAGGCTCAACGATATGATTTGGAGCTCTGTCAGCTCGTGGATAAGGCAATGGTATGCTTCGGCTAAGTTCTGAAAATTGTTCTTGTCTGTTTCCAAAGCTGCCTCCGCACCGAATACGGCTGGATTTAGAAATTCAAATTTGAAGCGTTTGCTTCGATTTGACTTCAGCTTTTCGAAAAGTGAAGGATCAAATGCCAGTTGCTTGTAGGCCTCCTGTGAAACACCGAAATGGGTTTGCAGAAGCTCGGCCTGTACCCGGTGCTCCTCCCCGACAAAAAGGCGGCTGATTTTGATCGGTCTGCCGTCCCGGCTGAGAAAATGCAGGCAATCCTGCCGCAGCTCTTCAGTGGTTAGCGGCTGGGCATTGAAGGGATTGATGCTGATAGACCAAGTCCCGGTGGAGAGCAGGGCAAATGGTTCCGGACTGCTCTCAAGGTAAGGCAAAAGTGCTGCGGAAGAATCATGGATGCCCACACCGATTTCGAGCGACTGATCCCCGATTTTTCCTTCAAACGAAGTTTGTGTAGGCACGATCGGCGGCAGGAGAGGGGCGATACCTTCCCTGTACACCCAAGCATGGTAATCGGCTTTCCCAAAATCCCAAAGTCCCGTATGGCATCCGATGCTGGTGTATTCGCTGACGGCCTTTCCTGTAAAAAGGAAGGAAAGGTATTGGGGAAGGTGTAGGCTTTGGTGGATTTTTTGGAAGATAGCCGGCTTGGCATATTTGAGCCAATAGAGCTGAAGGCCGGAATTCAGCATGCCCAAGGCGGGAGACGACGTCTGTTGGCTGAATTTTTCCACCGGGCCATACTGCGCATAAAACTGCCCCAAAATATCCTCGGGATACTTTTTCAAATAATTGTACAAGGGCGCGACGGGGCGTCCGTCGGCACCGATATGGACAAAAGAAGCCCCGTAGCTGGTAAAGTTGAGCCGCGGAATGCGAAACTGCGACATGGCCATCGCCTCATCCAGCGTTGCCTTCATCCATTGGGTCAAGGCCCCCAAGGATTCGCAGGGCTCGCCGTCTTCATCGGGGATGGTGGCCAAGGTTTGGTTTGTTTGGAATACTGGATGGAGATTTTGGTCAAACAAGAAGAATTTCTTGTTGGTCTTTCCGATGTCAAAAATTGCAGTGACGGCTATTGCTTCCATATTACAAGCCGCTGGATTTGCTGTCTTTTCCCCGTTCGCGGATCAAGGTTTCCCGCACCCTCAGTTCACGGTACGTTCCAATCGGTGAAATTGCACCACCACTTTGCCGTACAGATTCCTGCAGGAGTGGCCGCAAGTCAGTTCTGAATGCGTCCTGAAGCAGGCCCTGCGCCATGGCCAGGTCTCGGGTTTCCTGGGCGTAAGCCAGGGCCTTTCTGTCCACAATCAAGGCTTGCGCATACGCCAATTTGATGGCTTCCACCGATTGGAGCAAGTCTTCCAATGGATCCTTCAGGTTGTGGCTGGCATCGATCATCCAGGCAGGTTTTGGATTTTTTGTTTCCGAAAATCCTGCCACCAATTCGTTGAATATCAAGAATAATTGGTAGGGTTTGATGCTGCCGACGGTCAGGTCATCGTCTCCGTATTTGGAATCATTGAAATGAAATCCGCCGAGCTTGCCCTCCGTCATCAGCGTCGCGACGATCTGCTCGATATTGGTATTGGGCAGGTGATGACCGAGGTCCACGAGTGTACGTGCTTTTTCCCCCAACTTATTGGCCAAAAGGAAGGAAGTACCCCAATCCGGAATGACCGTGCTGTAGAAGTATGGCTCGTAGGGTTTGTATTCGATCAGCATTTGCCAGTCCGAGGGAAGCCGCTGATAGATTTTTTGGAGGGATTCAAAGGTATGCTGCAGGGATTTCCTGAAACTCTGTTGGCCGGGGAAGGAACTCCCGTCCGCAAGCCACACAGTGAGGGCTTTCGAACCCAGTTTTTTCCCGATCTCGATGACTTCGATATTGTGGGCGATTGCCAATTCCCTGGCAGCTTCGTCCGAGTTTGCCAACGAGCCGAATTTGTACGAGTGCTTTTGCTGGGCTTGGTCCTGAAAGGTATTGGAATTGACTGCATCAAAGCCGATTTCCACGGCTGCGGCAGCTTGGCCGATTTGATCGTAGTCCTCGGGAATATCCCAAGGTATATGCAAGGAAATGGCGTTGCTGGAGCGGTTGAGGGCATGGAGTAGTCCGACGTCTTGGATCTTTTGGATCAAGGTCGCGGGTTCACCGCCGCCGGAAAACCTTCCAAACCTAGTTCCCCCTGTTCCCAAAGCCCAGGAAGGAATGGCAATTTGCAGTTCTTGCAGCTGTCGGATAAGTAAATCGACATTCAGTCCCTTTTTGTCCAAGTTTTCCGCAAGGAAGTTGAATGCCCGGGCATGGGCGATTTCCTGGGGTTTATTGCTGGATTGGATATGTTCGGCAGTGATGATCATGATTTCTTTCGTAATAAATGCACGCAAAGACGGCGAAGACGCCAAGACCAGTTAGCAGTGGCAGTTGGCAGTGGTATATCCGTGCGCCTTTAGTTAGAGGACCTCTCGCAAAGGCGGCGAAGACGCCAAGAACGCCAAGTGTCTGTGAATGTCGCCATTCTTCCTCTACTTTGGGCTCCTAAGGGAAGCCTACTAGCCAGTTTTTCTTTCCTAATTCCGCGATTGCCTTCACCAAATTATTAAAGCTCCCTGTTCTTGTATTTTTTTGGCGTCTCAGCGTCTTCGCGTGGAATTTTCAAAAGTCACACGCTACGCTGCTACCCCAAGCATGTCGAATAGACCCCTCCTCCGTCGGGGTGACAAAGGAAAGTTTTTGGTGAAAGCCAACCTACACTTCCCATCTTTTGTGTCTTGGTAATTTCGTTGCAATTACTCTTTGCGTCTCAGCGTCTTTGCGCGAAACCATTCTAATTTACCTCACAAAAGCGGCAGCTACGCCACCATCGACGTTCAAGATATTGCCGGTGGATTTGCCTAGGAGGCCGCCCACGAAAGCAAGCACCCCGTTGGCGATATCCTTGGTGGAAATGATTTCATTCAAAAGCGTCCGCTTGGCATAGAAGGCCGGAAGTTCCTCGACAGTCACGCCATAAGCTTTTGCACGGCCCTCCGCCCATTTGCCTTCCCAAATCTTGGAACCTTCGATCACGGCATCCGGATTGACGACGTTGACGCGGATTTTGTCGGGGCCAAGTTCGGCAGCAAGCAAGCGGGACATATGGATTTGGGCAGCTTTGGCCGTACCGTACCCCACATTGTTGGGACCGGAAACCAGTGCATTTTTGGAAACGATATTGACAATATCACCCCCCAATCCCTGTGTACGGAGGATTGAGACCCCGGCTTGGCTGACCTTGAACTGTCCCTTGACCAGTACATCATTGAGCAAATCCCAATCGGCCTCCGTGGTTTCCGCCAAAGGTTTGCTGATCGCCAATCCAGCACAGTTGACAATGATGTCTACCCCGCCAAAGGCCAGGCAGGCAGCTTTGTAGGCTTGCCCAATCGTGTCGTTGTCGAGCACGTCCAGCTTCACTGCGATGGCAGCATCTTTGCCAAAATCCTTCCTTGCATTTGCTAAGCGATCTTCATCAATATCCGTCAGCACCACGCAGGCACCTTCTTCGGCCAATTTGTCGGCAATTGCTTTTCCAATCCCTCCTGCGCTTCCCGTGATCAAAGCCACTTTTCTCGAAAGCGCTTTTTCCTTGGGCATACGCTGCAGCTTGGCTTCCTCAAGGAGCCAATACTCGATATCAAATGCTTCCTGCAAAGGCAGCGAAACGTACTCCGAAACGGCTTCTGCACCGCGCATCACGTTGATGGCGTTGATGTAGAATTCGGAGGCGACACGGGAAGTCTGTTTGTCTTTGGCATAGGAAAACATCCCGACACCTGGCCACAGGATTACAACCGGGTTCGGGTCACGCAAGGCAGGGCTGTTGTGGCGCTTGTGCGTTTCGTAATATTTTTTGTAGCCGTCCCGGTAGTCCGCGAAAAGCTTTTCGATATGGCTTTTCACCGCACCAAGGTCGCTGAGGTCTTGGCTTGCAGGAATGTCCAACACCAATGGGGCGATTTTGGTCCTCAGAAAGTGGTCCGGGCAGGAAGTACCCATTGGCGCCAGTTTGGACAGGTCATGGGAATTGATGAACTGCAAAACCGTATCGGAATCGTTGAACGTCCCGACCATTCTGGAATAGCTCGAGGCGAGTCCGCGCAAGAGCGGAGCGATTCGGGCAGCCTGTTCCTTGCGCTGGGATCCAACCAAGGATTTTATTTTTTCTCCCCCGAAGATTGGTCTTTTCTTCCCATAGTTGGTGGCGAGAAATGCTGAGGCTTTTTCGATCACTTCGAGGCTGTTGATGTAGCATTCGTAGGCCGTATCTCCCCAGGTAAAGAGGCCATGACCTCCCAGCATGATGCCGCGGATGCCCGGATTTGCGTCCAAGGCATTTCTCAATTGCAGCCCCAAATCGAATCCAGGCCGCTGCCAAGGAACCCAAGCAATCTGGCCCTCGAATAGCTCTGCGGTGATTTTTTCTCCATCCTTCGATGCTGCAATTGCTATTGCCGCATCAGGATGCAGGTGGTCGATGTGCTTGAATGGCAAAAAGGAATGCAGCGGTGTATCGATCGATGGTGCCTTGGAATCCAAGTCGTAAATGCAGTGGTTGAATAATCCCACCATTTCATCCTCGTGCGCTATCCCGCGGTAAATGCCCTCCAAGGCACGAAGTTTGTCGACATAGAGTGCCGCCAAGCCCGATTTGGTCAATGTGCCGATGTCACCCCCAGAGCCTTTGACCCACATGACTTCGACATCCTTGCCCGTCAGCGGGTCCTTCTCTATTGTTTTGCAGGACGTATTGCCGCCGCCGTAGTTGGTGATGCGGAGGTCGGCACCAAGGATATTGGATCGGTATATCAGCAGCGCGACTTGGTCATCGCCCAGGGATTTTGCTTTTTGCTCGTCCCAAAGGTAGGAGACGTATTGGAAGGTCTTATTCATCGTTTTGAATGTTTCGCTTGATGGAAAAATTTTGTACGAAAATAATTCCCAAAGCCAGTCGTCGTGTCCTGTACTATACTGAAATCAGGGATTTGGCCCTTTTGAAAAGAGTTGTATTTAAGGCCATTTTGCAGTAACCTTGCGCCGCACGAGCCCAATAGCCATGAGTTTGGATCTTAAGATCGACCAACAATCCAGCGTCCCGAAATACATCCAAGTGGTCAAGTCCATCAAATCGCTCATCCATACCGGTGAGCTGCGATTTGGGGATAAGATTCCTTCGATCAACAGCCTAAGCGAGGATTATTACCTGTCCAGGGATACGGTGGAAAAGGCCTACACGCTGCTTCGCCAACAAGGGATTATCGAGTCGGTGCGTGGCAAGGGCTTTTACATCTCCCACCATTCGGAGCTCAGGAAATACAGGATTCTGCTGCTTTTCAACAAACTAAGTGCTTATAAAAAGGAGATTTACAATGCGCTGGTGCTAGGGCTGGAAGACCGGGCGGAGGTGGCGTTTCATGTGTACCACTGTGAAGTCTCGCTTTTCAAAAAGCTGCTCGAACAGCAGAAGGGTGATTTTGACTTCTACATCGTGATGCCGCATTTCAAAAAGGAGGGGGAAAATGCAGCCTGGAAATTGATCCAAGGTATCCCCAACAAGAAGCTGATCTTGCTGGATAAGCTCGTGCCTGGTGTGGAGTCGGCATTTGGGGCGGTCTATCAGGATTTCAAGGAAGATATCTATGGGGCGCTGTCAATGCTGCTGCCCCGCTTGCAGAAGTACCGTAGGTTAAGACTGGTGTTCCCCTTGGATTCGGCGTATCCTTATCCAAGTGGGATTGTAGAGGGTTTTCGGAAATTTGCGGTAGAGAAAGGTTTTGATTTTGATATCCTTTCTGAGGTTCATGGCGAATTGTCACTCTCTGCTGGAGAGGCGTATATTGTCATTGAAGAAAACGACTTGGTCCGCTTGATCAAAATGGCCCGGGAAAACTCCGACCTTGAAATAGGGAAGAATTTTGGCATTCTATCTTACAACGAAACGCCGCTGAAGGAAGTCTTGCAGCGAGGGATTACGGTCATGACCACCGATTTTGCCAAGATGGGTGAAATCGCAGCCGAAATGGTCCTGAACAACCAAGGCCGCTGGGTAAAGAATGAGTTTCGGGTGATTGTGCGGGAGTCGCTGTAGCGGCAATTGATTTTTGTAAATCAGACTAGTGATCAACCTGAAGTTCCGCCAAATTTTTTCAGAGCCAATTTATAGGGAATTTCAGTGGCTGAACAACTATTTTAACAATTCACAAAATTCGTATCATTTTTGTGAATCAATTCACAAAAGTTGGCATTTTGACCACTTGCGGTGATTGAAAAGATGCGGGTCAGATTGCTGTGAATTGGGTGCTATCATCCAACAGGACAATGCAGGACAGGAAATACCCTGGCTTTTTTGTATTTTCAATCCTCAACCCAAAATCAACCTATGGAGGAAGTTACTGCTCAGGAGTCGATTCAAACAAGTGGTGAATTTGTACGGCAGCCTGTCCCGACCTCGCAGCTAAAGGACTGGAGGAAGTTTCTTGGCATGTATGCGGGCGAGCATGCGGCGGGGACGGAGTTTGTGATTGGGCCACTTTTTTTGACTGCGGGCGTGTCGGCTTTTGATCTGATTGTCGGTTTGCTGGTTGGTAATTTTTTGGCAGTATTGACATGGCGCTACATCACGACGCCCATTGCCACCTCCGAAAGGCTGACGCTTTACTACAAGCTCGAGAAAATCTCAGGAAGGAAGCTCGTAACCGGCTACAACGTGGCCAATGGCTTGCTTTTCTGCTTTTTGGCAGGGGCGATGATCACCGTTTCGGCGACGGCCGTTGGGATTCCTTTTGATATGCCGATGCCTGCCTTGACGGATAGGATGCCTACGAGCATTTCCTGGGTATTGGTAGTCCTGGTTGTCGGGGCGGTGATTTCGATTGTCGCTGCCAAGGGCTATGATGCAGTTTCCAAGTTTTCCAACATCGCGGCACCCTGGATGGTACTGGTATTTTTGATTGCGGGAATCGTCGCTGCCAAACGGCTCGGCGTCAGTAGTTTGGATGACCTTTGGGCGGTTTGGGGCTCGGGTTCGGAGCCTTTTCCCGGTCAAATCAAATTTACGTTTTGGCATGTGACGGCATTTGCGTGGTTTTGCAATGCGGCGATGCATTTGGGTATGTCGGATCTATCGGTGTTGCGCTATGCTGATCGTAATTCTGTGGGTTGGACAAGTGCGGCGGGCATGTATGTCGGCCACTATATGGCTTGGATATCCGCCTGCCTGATGTTTGCGCTGTATTTGAAAAGTCCTGAGGCACAGGCCATCTTGGCAGGCGGGGGTGTGCCGCCCGTGGCACCGGGGCCTTTGTCCTATGAAGTCGTTGGGATATCGGGACTGGTTTGCGTCCTTGTTGCCGGCTGGACGACTGCCAATCCTACGATTTATCGGGCTGGGCTGGCTTTTCAGGCCATTTTTCCAAAAAGCTCCACGGTCAGCGTTACTTTGGTAACGGGTGCAATTGCGACGATAGCAGGGCTGTTTCCGGCGTTTGCGATGAAGTTGCTGGACTTTGTGGCAGTGTATGGCTTTATTTTGGCACCGATTGGGGCGGTGATATTCTTTGAGCATTACTTTGCCGAACGGTTTAACATTGTCAGGAATTATGCAGCAGCCAAAGGTATCGGGTTCAATATGGCCGTATTGGCGGCTTGGTTGATTAGCATGGGTGTGTTTTATACGATTTCGGTCCAGCAGGGAGTTTTCCTTTCCTTTTTCACGTTGCCCGCCTGGATCGCATGCGGTGTTTTGTATTTGGTATTTAGCAAAATCCTCCAGAAAAAATGAGCAAGTTTTGGTTTCCCATGTTGATCCTGTCAGCCATGCTGGTGATTACGGTTTTGTTTTATGCTGATATGCTGGGACAAAAAGCTTTGAACAACGGGCTATTTGCCTGCACGGTAGTATGGTTTGGGGGATTGGCGGCGGTGGATTATTGGAAGAAGAAAGCCTGAAAACAGTTTCATTTGATCGGTCCCAAGAATCGGTGACCTGCCCAATGATCATCGGTTGGCATCGAATTGTTTTTTTACACTTTTAAAATGAAGAAACGAAAACCGCCACACTTTTATGAAGAAAAGTCAAAGCTGCCAGCAAATTCGAAGTACTTGAATTCCCTAGGATGGTCCTTAACACAGGTGCTCAAATAGTAATCATCTCCGACCGAAAAAGTCTGCACATGCCAATCAGGGTCAGACATTTTTTGCGTTGATGTCAAGTCCCATTGATTGAGGTCATCGATAAGGCCGGTGCCTTGGGCCTTGAGCAGGGATTCCTTAATGGTCCACAGCTTGAAAAATGCCCTGTTCCTGTCAGGTTGCCCATTGATCCAATCGATCTCCCTTGGATGGAATACAGATGGCATCATTCCTTCGAAATCAAAGTCCGGCTTGATCTTTTCGATATCAATGCCACAAGGCGATGAGGAAAAAAGAAAAACCACCCAATCTCCGGAATGGCTGATGTTGAAGTGGAAGTTGGGATAACCTGAGACATACGGTTTTTTATGTTCAGTGAATAAAAAGTTGGTTTCTGCAGGTGAAATCTTGAGATAAAGTCCGCACAATACCCTTTTCATCACTTGGCTGGTCAAGAAGATATTCTTGTCGCTTTGCTTGAAAATTCTGGCATGCTTATCTATTTCTTCATTTTTGAGCAGTCTAAGTTGTGCTTCTATCTCATGTATATTTCTTGAAACGCATACCCTGATAACATGGAATTTACCGTAAAGTGGCTCAAAATGGAAATCCTCCCAGGTTGGGGAAATATCGAGAAGGGCGATGGACAGGTTTTGGGTCATTTTCCGGGACGTTCATCAAGGACCATTTGGATCATAGAGGCCATTTCTTTGAGGATTTCTGGCTTCTTGAAAATATTGTCATGATGGCCGGATACATTCACTATATGGACCCTTTCTACCAAAGGACCCCAACCGTAATACTTGGCGTCCTCTACATAGAAAGGCCTGTGTTTGGCCTTAAATAAATATAGGTCACCGGCGTAATTTGCCAACTTATAATTTCTTAGAATTCTCACATTGTTACTTGCAAGGACCTTTATGATACTTCCTAGGTCTTTCTGGGTTTCCGGCCTGGCCTTTAGATTTAATTTGATCAAAACTTGGTCCTTCTTTCTTTCAAAAGACCTTCTTTTTTGTTCGTAGAATCCTTCTGGTTCCTGAAATGCGAAACCCAGATTTACTATCCTTTTACCCAGTTGGAGTTTTAATTTTTTCAACCAAGAGAGTTTTGCTTCATCTTCATACGCAGATGTGTCAAAGAGAATTAGCTTGGATACTTCTCTGCCCATTGCTTTCAGTTGACGAGCCATTTCGTAAGCTACATATCCTCCAAATGAATAACCGGCAATACAATACGGGCCAGAAGGATATTGTTTGATCATGAGAGAAATATAAAAGGCAGCCATCTCTTCAACCGAATTGTTTGGTACTTCAATTCCGTCCAAACCTTTTGGTTGAAAGCCAAATATGGGTTGGTCGTTATCAATGTATTTCGCCAACGTATAATAAATGGAAACTGTCGAGCCGACACCGTGAATAATGAAAAGTGGTGGCTTAGTTCCGGATGGTTTTATAGGAACTAAGGAATTCCAACTTTTCTGATTCTCATGGCTGTTTTCGATAGCTTTTGATAATGAAGAAATGCTTGGATATTTGAATATCAGGTTTATGGAAAGGTTTAATCCTAATTCTTTTTCCATTGCGGAAATTACCTTTACAGCAAGAATCGAATGTCCGCCAATTTCAAAGAAATCATCTTCAATACTTACCCTGTCCAAACCAAGGATTCTTTGCCAAAGTGCGGCAATTTGTTTCTCCAGCTCCTTTCTTGGTTCGACATAACTTGAGGTAACTGTTTCTTTATTTTCCACGTTTGGCAGAGCCTTCCTGTCAATTTTTCCATTGCTGGTCAACGGGATACTAGACAACCTCACAAAATAGTTGGGAACCATGTAGCTGGGAAGCAAATCCTTAATGTGATTTTTAAGATCTTTGGCTGTAGCCTCGCCAGTTGTATAGGCGATCAGTTCCTTGTCTTTGGTATTTCTTAATGCTCTTGCTATTACTACACATTGTCCAGATTTTGGGTGCCTTGCCAACGCTTTCTCGATCTCGCCTAGCTCTATCCGATTCCCTCTGATTTTGATTTGATCATCAATTCTGCCCAAATACTCTAGATTCCCATCTTCTCTCAATCTGCCCAAATCGCCGGTTCGATATATGCGTTCTCCTGCCTTAAAAGGATTCTCAATGAATTTTTCTCTGGTCAGGTCGGGTCGATTTAAGTAACCCCTGGCAAGACCTACGCCACCAATGCATATTTCACCTATGCTTCCAATTGGCACCAAATTTAGGTCATGGTTTAGGATGTAAATCGATTCATTGCCGAGCGGTTTTCCCAACAATACTTTTCTTGCGCCTGTTAATAGAAAAGCCGTACTCCAAATGGTAGCTTCGGTAGGCCCATAGACATTAAACACGGTGTTTTGAGGCAGATAATCTTTGATAAATGAAAAGACCTTTTCACCCATCGCTTCTCCCCCTATTAGCAATACACCCAATGACGGTAATATGGTCTTGGCTTTTTCGTCCAAAATAAGTTCCTCAAAATAGGAGGGCGTAATTTGCAGGACTCCATGGGGATTGGCGGCAATAGAGCTGAGAAGATATTCTGTGTTTCCAATAGGATTGAGATTTATTGTGAAGCCCATAGCTAGTGAGCCCAGAATTTCGAAAACGGAAATATCGAAGGTGTAATTTGTTACAGCATACCAATTTGTATGCATTGAGTTCTCAATACTTTTGAAAAAGTATTCTTTGTTGAACATAACATATGATGATAACTGCTTATGCTCAATAGTTACGGCTTTGGGGTTGCCCGTTGAACCGGAGGTGTAAATGCAATAGACCAAATTGTCTGCATTGATCGGAGCGGGGGGATTGCTTTTAACACAGTCTTTCCACTCTTTTTTGAAATCAAGGAGAGTGTCAATGTTGAGGCAAAATAAAATACCGCTGTCTTGTTTTATAAACTCTTTTCGTGCTAAAGGATAATTTGGGTCGATTGGAACATAGGCGCCTCCCGCTTTTATAATAGCTAATATACTTATCACCATCCATTCATTGCGTTCCAACTCAATACCCACTAAAACATCAGGCTCTATATCATAACGGCTAAGGAGGTAGTGAGCAAGTTGATTGGATGTCTCGTTAAGTTCCCTGTAGGTGAGAGCAGTTCCATCATACTTTAAGGCTATATCTTCAGGGGTTTTATCGACTTGTTCTTGTATTAATTCAACAATTGTTTTTTCCAAAGGTGACAAAACTCTTGAACCATTCAGTGATTCAAACAGATGGGTCTTTTCTTCTTCGGGCAGAATTTCCAAATGGTTAACCGGGATAGTTGCATCATTTGATATTTCCATTAGCAATTGCTTCCACTGTCTCTCTAATCGCTTAATTGATCCCTCACTGTATCTTGCCCTATTAAATTTCATTCTAAAGAACAAACGATCCTCCAAAGCCGCCATCAAGGTGAAATCATAGGTCATCTGCTCAAACAATTCTACAGTCTCACTAATAATTTTGACCTCTTCTTTATTTTTTGATTGTGGAGGGGCGATAGCATCCTCTGCCTGACCGGATATTGGA
Source organism: Mariniradius sediminis (assembly GCF_021491425.1). NCBI lineage: Bacteria > Pseudomonadati > Bacteroidota > Cytophagia > Cytophagales > Cyclobacteriaceae > Mariniradius > Mariniradius sediminis. The sequence continues at coordinate 18,920 of NZ_JAKEVZ010000004.1, forward strand.
TAATTCTCAAAAATCAAAAGCTGATCAATCAAATTTGACCCCAAGTCACTTTGACGCTGAATTTCCGCTAAACTCAAATAATGGTGGGGTTCACCTGCGATAAAGGATTGATGTATTGATTGTAATAGATCTTTGAAAGTGGTTTGTCCAGAGTAACTCACCCGCTGAGGTACAGTGTTGATGAAAATCCCAATCATCTCCTGAATGTCCTTGAGCTGCGATGGACGTCCTGAGACTACAGAACCAAAGACTACATCTTGGGTATTGTTATATCTGCTAAGTAATACCCCCCATGCACTCTGGATAATCGTATTTAATGTCGTTTTTTCTTTTGAAGCCAGGTCAGTTAATTTTTCTGTGAGCTCCTTGTCCAGCCAAAATTCATAATCACTTGCTAAATACGTTGTATCGGTCGACATCCCGTCACTGTCAAAGGGCAGAAAGGCTTTGGTTTCATATCCGCTCAAGTAGTTCTTCCAGTAGGAAATACTGGTTTCACGATCCACCTGGTCCAACCACGCTATGTAATGACTAAAAGGCTCAGGTGTATTTAGTATGGTTTGTTTATTCCCTATGAGAGATTTGTAATATTGATCAAACTCATATAGTACTCGATTGGTACTCCAGCCATCGATAATCAAATGATGGGTACTCCATATTTGAAAAAAGGTGTCTTCGGATAGTTGAAGAACAGTCAATCTCACCAAGGGACCTACACTTAAGTCAAAACCCTCGGCAATATCTGCCACTTTTGCCTGTTTGAGATAGTCTTTTTGTGCTGTTTTTTCCTTTTCTCTGATATCTTCATACCTAAAGTCTATGTTATCATCCTTTAATACTACCTGCAACGGATCATCTCCCAAATCTCTTCTGAAAATGGTCCGTAACACAGCGTGCCTTTTTATTGTCTTACTAAACGCATCCTTTAGCTTATCTATATCCAAAAATCCACTAAGGCCATAAGCTAGTTGAATAAAGTATGCGTGACTTTCAGGTTCTGACAAGGCATGGAAATATATGCCTTGCTGCATTGGGCTCAATTGGTAAACGTCTTCAATGGTCCCATATTCCTGCTTTAGCTTTTCTACCTGTTGCATGGTTAAGCCCTTATAGGTAAAGCTGCTTGGTAATTGGACCGGTTTTTCGTAGGTATTTAAGCTTTCACTGATTTTGAGCAAATGTGTTTTATAAATCACAGCGAGTAGTTGCATCAACTCTTCGCCCATACGCTCGGAACTGTACTGAATACTCATTTCCAAGCAGCCATCTTGACTTTGTCCACTTACCTCTAATTCAGTCTCACGTTCTATGTCTGGGTGGACATCAGCACCGTGTCCATATTTAGAGTAATTGAGAATCGCCTTAGCACTATTTCTACGGTTCGAGGAGGGTGATGCTAACGTTGGGTTCTCTTCTTTTCCCGCTAGCTTGCTAAAATCCCCAAAGAAATTAAAACTCACGTCGGCGTCTTCCAGCTCGGGCAGTCGGTGCTTGTGCAGGTAACGCAATATACCATAACCTACTCCTTTATCAGGAACTTTATTTAGCGTGTCTTGGAGCATTAAAACTGACTCCACACTTTCATCCCCGGTGATCAAAACAAACGGGTATATACTTGTAAACCAACCTACGGTTCGGCTTATGTCAGTTTTCTCCAGATATCCCTCTCTTCCATGGCCCTCGAGTAATACCCTTACTACATTTGTGCCAAACACATCCTTCAATGCTCTTGATAATGCCGCCAACAATAAGGTATTGATCTCCACCTTGTTCAGGCCATTCATCCCTTGATAGACTTGCGCCGTTTGTTCCCTACTTAAAGTAAAACCAACACGCTTACTTACACCAAATAGATTTCTTCCTTCTGGGTTTTCGGCAGCAATTTTGTCAACTTTCCTTTTAATTTGCTGGTCCCAGAACGGTCGCTGGCGCTCGACCAGGTGTCCATTCGCATAGGCTGCGTTACGTTCCATCCAATAGCGATAACTATCGGTTTTTTCAGGCAACGCTAAGTCTTCTCCGTTTCGGTATTGATTCAGTAGAATATCAATATCTTCAAACAAAATACGCCATGATACCAGATCTATCACCATATGATGTATGCAGAGCAGCAAATGGCTTTCATTGTTTTCAACATCGTGGTATAATCCGACGCCAATAAGAGGGCCTTTTCTAAAGCTAACACGCTGCTTTAGGCGAGTACCATGCTCCTCAAAGAATCGGCTTTGACTACTTTTGAAATCATCTCTGTCGTTAGGTAGTGTTGTTTCTTCAAGAATATAATAGTCCCCTATAAGCCCTTCGTTGTATTGTTTCCACACACCTTCTTCCGACTTCTGATATCGCATACGTAATGCGTCGTGGTGTGCCACAATCTTTTCCATAACAGCCCTAACTTCTAATTCAGTTACACCACCTGGTAAACAAAACATGAAGCTTTGATGAAAAAGGTCTTTGATTTCTTCGGTTCCCTTTGCAAAACTATTTTCCAGAAAACCACACTGTATCGGACTCAACATCACCTCACCTTCTACAGGTGCTTGATCTATCACTCTTGTCAAAGTACGCAGTTTGGAGGCCATGTCTACCAACCTGCTACTACTCATCACATCCGATATCTTTAACTCATATCCTCCGGTTCGTAGCCTGGCTACAATCTGTATTGCCTTTATACTATCTCCGCCTAAAGCGAAGAAGTCAGTCGCCAATCCGATCCCCGATTCTTTCACCCGCAATACTTCTGACCATTTTTTTGCTAGAAATCTCTCTTCGTCTGTTTTTGGAGCTATATATTCTACACCCTGCATCCCTGTGTCTTCAGGGTCGGGAAGACTTTTTCTATTTACCTTCCCATTACTCGTCAAGGGCAAACTGGCCAATTTCACAAAGTGGCTGGGGACCATATAGTTTGGCAGCTTTTCTTTCAGACACGATCTTAGTTCTTCTGCGGTGGCTTCGCCTGTCGTATAAGCTATTAGTGCTATGTCTTTTCTTTTGTCCAATGATCTTGCAATCACTACACATTGCTCGACCTTAACATGGCTGTACAATGCTTGTTCGACTTCTCCTAATTCTATCCTGTATCCCCTGATTTTCACTTGGTCATCAATTCTACCCAAATACTCGATGTTGCCATCGGGAAGCCAACTCGCAAGGTCGCCAGTCCTGTACATCTTTTCATCACCAGATAAGCTAAATGGATTTTTGACAAACTTTTCCATCGTAAGTTCAGGGTTGTTCAAGTAGCCTCTTGCCACACCTTTTCCTGAAATACATAACTCCCCGGGGACATTGACTGGGTTGAGCTGATTGTCTTTGTTGACAATGAATATTTTCGTGTGATCTATCGGTTTTCCGATTGTGACTTTTTCTTCTGGCGAATGAATCTGGGCCACAGAAGCCCAAACGGTTCCTTCAGTTGGACCATATTCATTGAATAAATTCACATTTTTGGTTTTGTCGAAATGCAGCTTCACAAGAGATTGGTCCAGATTTTCCCCGGCAAGAATGACATTCACCAATTTGGAATCTGAAAGCAATTCCTCTTCCTGCAAGAACCTGTAGTAAGATGGGACACAAAGTAGAGTTTCAGTGTCCTTCAGCAATTTTTGGATATGATGGGGGCTTTTAATGAATTCACTTTTGCAAAGGATCAGTTGGCTGCCGGTGGTCAAAGCTCCAAAAATCACTGCAACAGATGAATCAAATGCGAATGATGGTATCAACAAGGCTGAACCCGTATTGCCATAATAAGAATGCCTTGCCAGAGTAGACGCAACTAATCCCCCGTGCTCAATTTGGACACCTTTTGGTTTTCCGGTTGACCCTGAGGTATAAATCACATATGCAAGGTTGTTTTTGCTAATTTCCCTATCATTCAGATGATTTGATTCAAATTCTAATTCGCTGTCAAACTTGTCGAGACAAATGATTTCAAAGGGACCAGGAATTTTTTCAGTCAGGTCGGAGGTGGTCAAAACAACTTTGGCACCTGAGTCATTGAGCATAAAACTGATCCTGTCTTCTGGGTAGGTTGGATCTATTGGTACGTATGCTCCGCCTGCCTTCAAAACACCCAAAATCCCGATGATCATTTCGAACGATCTGTCAAGGCAAATAGGAACCAGCTCTTCATTTTTAATTCCTTTGGTGATCAAATAACTGGCCAGCTGATTTGACTTCTTGTCAAGATCGAAGTAGCTAAGTTTCGTGCCTTCAAAAGCAACCGCTACCGCTTCAGGGTTTTTCTTGACTTCACTTTCGAATAGGTCAAGAATCGTGATATTTTCCTGAATTGAGTTGTGGTTTTTGTTAAAGGATTCAAGAATTTGTCTCTCTTCATGATCTTGCATGATCTTCAATGATCCGATTTTTTCGGTCGGATTATCACATATTGACCGTAAGAGCTGCAAATAGTGAGACACAAAGCTGGTGATGGTTTCTTTTTTAAAAAGATCGGTGCAAAATTCCAGCACCCCCCGGATTCCATCTTTGGTCTCAGTAAGTTCAAAAGTCATATCGAACTTAGAAGTGAAGTGCTCAAACCCTTTCTCGGACACTTCTGCCCCCGCTATTTCGAATTTGGAATTCGGGACGTTTTGCAAAACGAAAAGAACCTGGAAAATCGGGTTTCTACTCAGGTCTCGCTCCTGGCCTAATTCGCCAACAATCATCTCAAAAGGAACTTCCTGGGCTTCAAAAGCTTCCAAAGTAGATGTTTTGACTTGGGTTAAAAAATCAGCGAAACCCAAGGCGTTTTTAACTTCTGTTCGAAGAGCAAGTGTATTCACAAAGAAGCCTATCAAATCTTCAGTTTCCTTGTTTTCTCTTCCTGCAATGGGTGTGCCGACACATATATCTTCTTGACCGCTATACCGATAAAGCAGGACTTTATATGCTGCTAACAGGGTCATGAATAGCGTTGCTTTCTGATTTTTTGCTAAATTTTTGAGTTGCAGGACTAACTCAGAATCAATTGAAAATCGATGAACATCGCCCTTAGTGCTAAGAACCGAAGGCCTAGTGAAGTCGGCAGGAAGTTGGAGTGGGGTAGTATCCCGAAGTCTTTTTTTCCAATAGTCTAATTTTGATTTGAATGCATCCTTGGCAATAATATTTCTCTGCCATAATGCAAAATCTGAATATTGGTGGGGGAGCTCGAGTAAATCTGGATTAAATCCTTTTGAAAAAGCTCGGTATAGTTCCTTAAGCTCCCTTTTTAGGATAGAAGACGACCATCCATCCGAGGCGATATGGTGCATGGTAATGACCAAACAGTATTCATCCGTTCCCAGTGTGATTAGACATGCCCTGATCATATGGTCTTTTTCCAGATGAAAAGGCATTCTGATTAGCTTGGTTATTTCCTGATCTAGTTCTTTCCTATTTGCTGCTTTTTTATCAAGTTGAAATTGATTCTTTTTCAGGATTCTTTGATAGGCAATGCCATCCTTTTCCGAGATTACTGTACGTAATATTTCATGTCTGTTTACGATTTCCACTAGGGCATTGTCTAATGACATTGTGTCAATTTTACCTCTGATATCGAAGATGATAGGTATGTGGTACTGGATACTCCCTTCTAATTGATGAATAAACCAAATACTCAACTGATTGTGGGAAAGTGGAAGTATTTCAGGTCTTTCGTCAGGAACCATAATCCTAAAATTTCCGTCACCGATTTCCTTTGCAGCGAGGATATCTGTCAGCATTTTCAGAGTGGGATTGGCAAAAAGATCACTGATAGAGAGTAAAAGTCCAGTTTCCTGTCTTAGAGCTGCTACTGCCCTCATTGCCATAAGGGAGTGGCCCCCAAGTTCGAAAAAATCATCATTGAGCCCCACTTTCTCCACACCCAATATTCGTCTCCAAATTCCAGATACCTTTTTTTGTAGTTCTGTCTTGGGTGCTTCGTATTTTGTGGTTTCGATGAGTTCCGTTGAAGGCTCGGGAAGGGCTTTCCTATTTATTTTACCGTTGAAAGTTAAAGGGAAAGCATCCAGTTCCATCCAAATATTGGGGACCATGTAATCGGGTAATTTTCCTTTGAGGAAAGAGATCACCCCATCCTTATCAAAAGGATGTCTGCAGATTACATATCCGATTAGTCTATTAATACCAAAGTTGTCTTGCTTCACCGCGACAACAGCCTGTTTGATCCCCTCGTGCTGCTGAAGTACCGTTTCGATTTCGCCAGGTTCAATTCGGTGACCTCTGATTTTGATCTGATCATCTATTCTTCCGAGGTATTCTATGTTGCCATCAGGGAGCCATTTGGCTAAGTCTCCTGTTCGGTAGAATCTTGCATTTTTATTTCCACTAAAAGGATCGGGGACAAACTTTTCGGATGTAAGCTCAGGTCTGTTGAGGTAACCCCTACCCACACCATCCCCGCCAATACAGAGTTCTCCAGGAATCCCTATCGGATTGGGCTGGTCTCCCGAACCAAGTATATAAATTGAAGTATTTGCGATAGGCTTTCCAATATTTACCTTTTTGGAGGGTTCCATTTTGTTGAATGTCGACCAAATGGTAGTTTCAGTTGGGCCATATAAATTCCAGAGCGTACCCAGCGACGACAAAGCGTTTTTCGTTTCCTCTTTCAGCGCTTCTCCACCTACAAGCATTTTCAAGCCCGTTGGATTATTCCAACCACTTTCTAGAAGTACTTGCCAACCTGATGGGGTAGCCTGCATGTGGCTTGGGGCTTTTTCTTCAATTTCCTTGGCAAGCCGATAACCGTCAAGCGAAGTTTCTTTATCTGCTAAAAAAACACAACCCCCCTGATACAGAGGAAGAAATAATTCGAGATAGAAAATATCAAAACTATAAGTGGTAACTGATAAAACACTTGATGAAGGATTAAAGTCAACATCTTTGGTCATACTAAAAAGAAAATTGACCAGGTTTCTGTGTTCGACCATCACACCTTTAGGCTTACCTGTGGAACCAGAGGTATAGATGATATCAAAGAGATTCTCAGGATTTGGTGATGTAAGTGGATTGATGGAGGACATTGAGTTAATTTCCTCACTTTCTTGGTCAAAAATCAGTTTTTTATGATTTGCGACTTTATGGGAAGTGCTGGAATTGCAGATAACAAAATCCGCCCCAGTGTCTTCCAACATGTAGTCAATCCTTTCAACAGGCAGCGAAGGGTCAACCGGCACTAATGCTCCTCCCGCCTTTAGAATTCCCAGAATTCCTATGACCATATCGATGGACCGGTCTACACAAAGTGGTACTGGATTTTCTGATTTTACTCCCTTTAAAATCAGGTAGTTGGCAAATTTATTGGCTCTTTGGTCAAGTTCATTATAGTTTATACTTTGACCACCAGCAACGACCGCAAGGTTATTTGGAAATTGTTTTGCGGTTTTTTCAAATAGACTAACGACTGTTTCGTTTTTTGGATAATCTGATTTTGTGTTGTTGAATTGTTTTAATATCAGGATTTCTTCCTCACTACCCATCATTTTCAATTTGTCAATCCTCTCGGTCGGATTTTCAGTAATTGAAACCAACAGGGTTTTGTAATGGTCAACCATCCTCTCTATTGTCTCCTTTGCAAAGAGATCAGTGCTGAATTCTACCATTCCGTCAAGCCCTTTCTTTGTTTCCGTCAATTCAAAAGCAAAGTCAAATCTTGACGTGGATTGATTGTAATTGATCGAGGTCCATTTGGTGTTTTCAGTTTGAAAACTGTTTTCGGATTCACTGTGGAGTACAAACAGCACCTGAAACAAAGGATTTCTGCTAAGATCTCTTTTGATCTCAAGTGATTCAACAATCAGTTCGAAGGGGATCTGTCCATTGTCGAATGCATCGATGGTTTTCGAGCGCACCTTATTCAAGAGATCGTTGAAGCTAACGTTGCCGGCCAATTGAGTCCTTATCGGAATGCTGTTTACGAAAAACCCAATCATTTCCTCAAATTCCTGCATCTCTCTCCCTGACATCGGCGTACCGACACAAATATCCTCTTGTTGGGAATACCTGTGGAGCAAAACCTTGAACGCGGTCAAAAGCGTCATGAAGAGGGTTGCATTTTGCCGCTTACCTATGGCATATACGTTATTAATTATTTCTTGACCAATCGTAAAGCGGACTATATCTCCGTTTGAGGAAATTACCGCAGGCCTGATGAAATCCGTTGGCACCTGGATAGGGGTGGTTCCTTGTAAACTATTCTTCCAGTGCTCTAGTTTTGACTGATAGGAGCTACTGCCGATGATTTTTCTCTGCCAGACAGCGTAGTCTACGTATTGATGCTTTGGAGATGGTAGGTTTGGGGAACTACCTTTTGAAAAGGCTTTATAATTCTCCCATAATTCTGTTTTGAAAATGCTTGTCGATGCCCCATCAAATGCGATATGGTGTAAAATAATAACCAAGATCTGCGTCTCATCTCCATGACTCAGCAGCCAAGCGCGGATCATATGGTCACAAGTCAGATCAAAAGGGGATTTGACAATTCCCGCAATTTCTTTTGCTAATTCCTCGTTGGGGACTTCTTTGGACTTAAGTTCAAAGAGATTTTTTTCCAGTATTTTTTGAAATACATCGCCGTCCTTTTCCGAGCCTACCGTGCGAAGGATTTCATGTCTGTTTACGATTTCAACAAGGGCTTTTTGCAGGGCCCTTTTGCTCAACTCTCCTTCAATTCTAAAAACAATTGGAATATGGTATTGAGTACTACCTGATAATTGATCAATAAACCAAAGACTTTGCTGGTTGTAGGAAAGTGGGATTGACTCGTGTCTTTCTGTAGTTTCAAGCTGGATTATTCCATATTTGCCATTATTTCTTGGCTCCAGGATATCAATCTGTTGTGAAATTGTTGGGTAATTAAACATCTCCCCGATAGAAAGTTCTAATCCTATCTCATGCCGGATTGTTGCAATCACCTTCATCGCGAGCAGGGAGTGTCCCCCGAGGGCAAAGAAATCGTCTCGGATGCCTACCCTTTCCAATCCTAAGACGCTTTTCCAGATATTGGCCAGTTTGTTTTCTAAGTCAGTTTTTGGAGGTGAATAATCGGAGTTTTGAATATCAGGACCAGTTACATCGGGCAGTGCTTTTTTGTCGATTTTTCCGCTAAAGTTGATAGGGAGTTTCTCTAGCTGAAGCCAAAGTTTGGGCACCATGTATTCAGGAAGTTTTGACTTGAGGAAGGAAATTGCGGATTCTTTTTCGAAATCGCCTTCGCAGACCACATATCCGATGAGCTTTTTGTCACCATGTCCGTTTTCCCTTGCCAAGACTACTGACTGCTTCACTCCAGGGTATAAAAGAACGACGGATTCAATTTCACCAAGCTCAATGCGGTATCCCCTGATCTTGACCTGGTCATCCATTCTCCCCAAGTATTCGATGTTTCCGTCGGGAAGCCACCTCGAAAGGTCACCTGTGCGGTACATTTTGTCTACCCGGATATTGCCGAAAGGATTTGGGACGAATTTTTGGGAGGTTAGTTCAGGTCTGTTGAGGTAGCCTCTCCCGACGCCATCCCCTCCAATACACAGTTCTCCGGGAATACCGATAGGGTTTAGGCTTCCGTCTGCTGAAAGGATATACACGGAGGTATTGTCAATGGGCTTGCCGATGGTTACCTTTTCACCCACCTCCATTTTTTTGAATGTTGAGGTTATTGTTGTCTCGGTAGGTCCATAGAGGTTCCAAAGGGTTCCAGTCTGGGCTAGAAGATTTTTAGTTTCTTCCATAAGAGCCTCTCCGCCTGTGGTCATTATAATTCCCTCCTTATTTTTCCAACCGGAACCGAGGAGTACTTGCCAGCCGGATGGGGTGGCCTGCATGTGTGTAGGTCGCACTTCTGCTATTTTTTGGGCCAGACTAAAGCCGTCCATTGCGATTTCTTTCTTTGCCAAGAAAACAGCTCCCCCGTTTATTAGGGGTACAAACAGTTCCAAACAAAATGCGTCAAATATGAAAGTAGTGACCGATAATTGACGTGAAGAAGAATCATACCCAACAATTTTCGTTAAGCTAATCGAAAAGTTTATGAGGTTGCGATGGTCTACTATCGCACCTTTTGGTTTTCCCGTAGAACCTGAGGTATAGATGATGTAAGCCAAATTTTCGGGCGACACCAAAAACGAGGGTTTGGTTGAAGGCATTTTGAGAAGAGCTCCCATTTCCTTGTCCATGACGACAAGTTTTGCTTTATCTGTGAAATTGGGGGCTGTTTCTGATGAACAAATAACAAAATTGGCTTTTGTGTCTTCAATCATATAGTCAATCCTGTCCTTTGGAAAAGAAGGGTCTATCGGGACATATGCCCCGCCGGATTTGAGGATCCCGAAAATCCCAATAATCATCTCCAAAGAGCGGTCAATACAAATCGGAACAGGGCTTTCAGGTTTGAGCCCGTTGTTGATTAAAAAATGGGCCAGCTGGTTTGATTGGGCATCCAATTGCCGGTATGAAAGCTGGTTTCCTTCAAATTCAACCGCCAGCGCATCTGGGTTTGTACCGACCTGTTGTTCAAATAAATCCAAAATCGTTTTTCCGTCTGGTAATGGAGATTCAGTATCGTTGAAGGACTTCAGTAGTAAATCTTTCTCTTCTTGAGGGATAATATTTAGAAGCCCTAAGTTCACCCTCGGATTGGATTGAACAGATTCGAGAAGCGTTAAAAAATGGGAGGACATCCTCTTAATCGATTCTAGGCAATAAAATTCAGTGTCAAACGTGATGGTGGCTTCAATTTTATCTGTATGTTCCGCAAAGCCGAACCACAAAATAGAATTGAAATATTCAAGGTCGATTCTTGATAATTGGCTTGCCACATCCAGTTCAACATTTTCCTGATAGTCGAAGACGACCGGAACAAGAATTCGTAAATCTTTTTTGTCCTTCTTACCTAAATAAGAAATCAATTGATCAACTGAAATATGGCTGTGGGATTTGGCTTCCGCAAAATCTTCCTCTAGTGTTCGGATGAACTCGCCAAATTGTCTTCTGCCATCTATTTTGGTGCGAATTGGCAGGATATTCAAATAATCGTCATTTATGTTCTCTCCAGTTGAATGGAAAAGATTTGATCTTTTGATTGTGGCGCCGACACAAAAATCATCCTGGCTACTGTAGCGATAAAGCAAAACTTGCAATGCTCCTAACAGGGTGATTGATGGGGACGTAGTATTGTCTGCTAAGTTGTTCGTAATAGCATCGAGCAAATTTTTTTCTACAAGAAAACTCAACGTGTTTTTATCTATCCTTTTTGATGAAGATTTTAAAGGATCCTTTGGGAGCTGTAATTCTTCAATTCCTGTGAACTTATTGACCCAATAATCATTGACTAATTGCGAAAATCCTGTCGCTGATTGGTTATTTGGCGATTTGGAGAATGCCATACCTAAGTTATTTTGGGGTTAAAAAATCGTTTTTCGACTTTCTGAAAAGCGGTAATTTGAGAGTTAAGTTAATAACCTTTTTTTGAGATCAAATAATTGAACATGAAAAATTGATAGATATTTAGAAACCATTCAGTTAACTTCAAAGCCGATTTTACCTTCCAAATTCTAATTTAAAAAACCCAATAAAAAATGAAAACCATTAAAAATCTCCTCATTGCCACCATCATTTTGTTGATGGCTGCATTGCCGCTTACTTCTTTTGCCCAAATGCAGGCACCGGCAGCTAGCCCGGCAGCTTCTGTTTCTCAAAATGTCGGTTTTACAAAAATCAGCATAGACTATTCCTCTCCGGCTGTAAAGGGAAGAAAAATCTTCGGTGAAATCGAAAAATACGGCGTCACATGGAGGGCAGGTGCCAATGCTGCAACAATTATCGAATTCAGCACGGGCGTAAGCGTGGGTGGCAAAAACCTCCGTCCCGGCAAATACTCCATTTTCATCACGCCACAGGCATCAGGTGAGTGGACCGTGCATTTGAACAGCAAAGCCAGTTCTGTTTTTGCTTACATGAAAGACGGAAAAATCGATGAAGAAGCGCTCGCAAAAGACGATGCAGTCGCTATCAAAGTTGCTCCTGTCATGTCCAACGAAGTGCACGAGAGACTTCAATACAGCATTTCCGCAGGCAACAACAAGGTAGCGAAAGTGACCATGTCATTTGAGAAAGTGAAGATATCCTTCGACGTCGATACCCAAGTAGACCAAAAAATGGAAGGTTTCAAAGCAGCATTCTAATTTCAAAGTTTAAAAAAATAAACCTGCCGGGTTTGACCTTCGTGTCCGAATTAAGGATAGGAGATCAGTAACCCGGCAGGTTTTTTTGTTTTTTTACCCTTCCCACTTCACCCCAGTGTCCTTCCAGCTTCGGTCATGGGCCGAATCCAACACCGCCTGACATACCTTTTGGGTTTCCAAGGCATCTTGGAAGGTCGGATGGCAAGGTTTTCCTGTTTGCAGGGAATGGAAGAAATCAGCGGCTTGATGGATAAATGAATGCTCATAGCCAATCGAAGTGCCCGGAATCCACCAACGCTTCATATAGGGCTGTTCGCCTTCCGTAATGTGGATTCTTCTCCAGCCCCTTACTTGGGACTCATCTTTGTGGTCGAAGTATTCCAGCCAGTTCATATCATGAAGGTCCCAGCGAATCGATGCATGCTCCCCGTTGATTTCGAAGGTATAGAGCGCTTTGTGGCCGCGTGCATAGCGGGTCGCCTCAAATAGCCCAAGCGAGCCATTGGCAAAATGGCAGTGGAAGATACATGCGTCGTCGATTCCCACTTTTTGAACTTTGCCGGAACCTTGGTGTATACGTTCCTTGACAAATGTTTCCGTCATGGCTGACACATCGACGATGCCACCATTGATCCACATCGCAGTATCGATGCAGTGGGCGAGTAGGTCACCTGTCACACCGGAACCAGCGGCATCCACGTCGAGGCGCCAGAGCGCATCACCTCCTTGGGGCAAGTCGGGATTGATGGTCCAATCTTGTAGGAAGTTGGCGCGGTAATGGAATATCTTGCCAAGTTTGCCGGAATCGACAATCTGCTTCGCCAGGGTCACGGCGGGAATTCGACGGTAATTGTACCAAATGGTATTTTTCACACCGGCCTTTTCGACTGCCTCGACCATGGCTTCGCCTTGCTCCACCGTTTTCGCAAGTGGTTTTTCGCAGAGGATCATCTTCCCCGCCTTTGCAGCAGCAATGGCAATTTCGGCATGGGAGTCGTTGGGCGTACAGATGTCCACGGCATCGATGTCCTCGCGTGCGATGAGTTTACGCCAGTCTGTTTCGTAGGATGCATAGCCCCATTGGGCCGCAAAAGCCTTCACTTTTTCCTCCCGACGGGCGCAGGCGGCTTGGAGGACAGGTTGGTATTCAAACTCCGAAAAGAAATCAGGAATTCTTTTGTAGGCATTGGTGTGGATTCTTCCCATCAGGCCGGTGCCTATCAGGCCGATGCGGATTTGTTTTTTATTGCTCATTTTTTAAGATTTTAGACGTGAGACATGAGAAGCGAGACATGAGACGAAAGGATTCTTGGTTCTAAGATCTCAATTCTCGTCTCTGGCTTCTCTCTTCTGACTTCATACTTCTGACTTCGTACTTCCAACTTATCCCTTCCATCCGTGGGCTTCACGGACTTTGATCAGGGCGGCGAGGATATCGTTCCAGGTTTGCTGTTTTTCCATCACGGCATTGGGGAACATGCAGCCATCCCAGCAGATATGTTGGAAGGCTTTTGTCAGGTTTCCCTTTTCGTCCCGCAGCCAGTAGCCAGCGTCATTGGCGATGTCCAAAAGTCCGTTAGGGTCCGTGGCTTGGCAGTGGCGACCGGTCTTGTCATGCGATCCAGACCCGAATACGGTGCCATCGTTTTGGGCCACGTGAAAGTCGATTGTCCATGGTCGCAGCGCGGCAGTTACAGTCTTCAGAGCAGATTTGATCGCCTCTCGGTCGGATTTATCAAAATCCACGGGAAGGATTCTATGCTCGGGTGCGTTGTAACCCATCGTGTAAAGAAAAGTATGGGACATATCGGCCTGGAAACCGATGTTCTTACGATCTACCATCTGAAGCAGCTCGACCATGTGTTTCCAACTGTGCATCCCACCCCAGCAGATTTCACCCTCGGCAGCGAGTTTTTCACCAAAGTCAGCCGCGACATCGCAGGCTTCGCGGAATGTCTGTGCAATCAGCTTGGTGTTTCCCGCAGGATCCTTTGCCCAATCGGATACCCCCGCGGCTGAGTCAATGCGGACAATACCATAGTGGCGTACGCCGAGTTCTTTCAGGCGCTTGCCAATGGCGCAGGATTTCTTGACCATTTCCACGAAGGTTTTACGCTGATCCGCGGTGCCCATGGCTGAACCCGCCCAAATCGGTGCGACGAGGGAGCCAATGTTGAGGTGATATCCGGAAACCTTGTCCGCTAGGCGCTTGATATCGTCGTCGGACATATCGATGTTAAGGTGTGGATCGAGGAGGCCGAGGTCCACCCCGTCAAACTTGACCCCGTTGACTTCCGCCGCCGCGGTCATTTCCAAAAGTTTGTCGAATGGGATTACAGGCTCAGAATCAGGGCCTTTTCCCACGATTCCCGGCCAGGTGGCATTGTGTAGTTTTGGGTAATTGTTCATGGTGAATTGGTTATTGAGTTAATGGTTAATAGACCATAGTCGATAGATTGAGGTCTTGTGTTTTGTTGCTTGCTATTGAGTTATTGGTTATTAAGTTAATTGTTGATAGGCCATAGTCCATAGCTGCAGCTCTTGCTTCTTGAGTCTTAAGTCTCACGTCTCATATCTCACATCTCCAAGTTCACATCTTCAAATCCGGGTTGTCCGGTCCGAAGTGCTTGAGCATTACCAAAGGATCGGTTTTGGAGAGGTTGGTGATTTTGACACCTTCGTTGGCTGCTTTTTCCGACACGAAATATTCATCATGCGTCAATTGCCCAAACCTGATCAGCGCGGGAGTCTCCACGTCCCAAACGCCCATTTTTCCGTGCCCTTGCATCATGATCAGACCGTAGGCAGCGGAATCCTTGATGGTGACTGTTTGGCCGGGGAAAACGGTAAGTTCCTTGGCGCTGAAGTCTCTGGACAGATAGCAGATCCAGTTTTCCTCAAATCCATGCGCATGCATCCAGTGCCGTTCGTAGACGTTTTTTGGAAGCATCTGCCTCGTTTCCAAAATGTTGGGGTTGATGTTGAGTTCCCAGTCAAGGCTTTCGACCAAAAAGTCAAAATCCCCGATTCTATCTTTAGGTGTACCGTTCCACAGCAATTCGTCCGGGATAATCGCTTCGTTGACCAATGATTGGTACATCGCGAATATATCTGAGGCCTTTTGCGGTTCGTAGGTACACATGCTGCCCGGTGCATGCAGCATCCCCGGAGGTACATCCCAGCCTGTCCCCGGCTCCAACTTGAACGCTTGGGAATAATTGGTGATCTTATTATCCCCTTTGTTGAAATTCATCAGACAGGTTTTGATTTGGTCCTTTGTCGTACCTGGCGAGATACCAAAGAAGGTGTAGGGAAAATCTCCGCCATGGTTGTTCAATTGGGGAGGGAAATAGTAGGCCTCTGGTTTGCCGACCTGTCCAGTCAATGCTGATATTTTATCATCATAATGGACGTGGTGGGGAAGTGGGCCCATATTGTCAAAAAACTTGGAGTACATGGGCCAGCTCTTGTACTTGTCCCAAATGCGGCTGCCGATGATTTCCCCTTTCAGTTCATCAATGGCGTCTTTAAGCAAAAAAAGCTTCAGTTCCTGCCCATCATGGAGGACAACGTGGCTGAGTCCTTCATTCTTGCTGGTCAATGGCCCATTTTGGGCTGGTGTAGTCGATGAAAGCCATCGCTCGTCGATGCCGCCTCGTGCGCCTCCCAGCATGTAGTAATCGTCAGGATGCAATTTGATTCTCCGTCCCGGAACACAAAATGAACGTGGTACCCAAGTAGGACTTAGCCTGAGGATGCCTTCTCCTTGTTCCAATGCTTTTTTTGCCAAGCTCATAATTTGATGGTTATAGGTTTATTGTGAATTGGTTATGTATGTAATGGTTATTCGGTTTCTGATTATTGGTTATTTGTTATTGATTTCAAGGAGGTTGGAAATGGATTTGGGAGTATCGAGCACCTTGAATTCGAGGTCGTACCCTCGTTTTTCTCCAGGTTCTAGGAAAATCAGGCTCCCATCCTTTCTCGCTTTGGCTTGGCCGATCGGCGGGTGCGTCGCAGGTTCCAAAGCGGTTACATATTCCCCTTTTCCCCAATGCTGCCAATTGATGAGCCAAGGGAGTTGGTGTTTGGAAAATTTGATCTCCAATCCAATCCCCAAGTTCTGATTGACAAAACCGCATTCGCAAACTCCCTTTCCATCATCCTGAGGGCGGATAAATGCAACTGACTCGCCGAATCCTGCATGGCTGTCCAATGGAGCGGGACATTTTTTGAAATCATTGTTGGGGGTGAAAATCGGGTTTCTAGGATGCTTGTCGAAAGTTTCAAAGCTACCGTTCCATACGATATCAGTTCCGGCATCGATCAGCGGCCAGCCACAATTGATATGGTAAAGGAGCATATGCGGGGCGGGAGCATTGCCAAGGTTCCGTACCTCGTCCCGTACCCGAATGCTGTTTTCTCCCAATTTGCAGGAAATGGTTCGTTTCCATTCGAGCGTCGGGCCAAAGACGCTTGTCTCTATTATCGTCCCCGAGATGCTCATTTCCAGATCGCCGGTCCGGAAATCAGGTTGCTTGATCGATGATATCGTGGC
Source organism: Mariniradius sediminis (assembly GCF_021491425.1). NCBI lineage: Bacteria > Pseudomonadati > Bacteroidota > Cytophagia > Cytophagales > Cyclobacteriaceae > Mariniradius > Mariniradius sediminis. The sequence goes on from NZ_JAKEVZ010000004.1 coordinate 35,651, forward strand.
CGGGATGTTGGAGATATTCCCATGAAGTCCCCTTTGCCCAAATTCGTCAGTATCCGGTACGCCCGCATGGGAAAGCCCACAAGTTGTCAGCAATCCTCCCCCAAATGTCCGTAGCCAATCTATGCCTTGGTTGGAAAATGGTTGGGGTGCCGCGGTACCCAGATGGCTGATCCAAGCAAGGCTGTGCTCTTGGAAAAAGGCCTCCATGATGTCCATTCCTCTATCCAAGACGACCTTGAATCGCAACTTCCCGGTATTGAACCACGCAATCCGCACACCATTTCCAGCACCGTTGTCAAGTACGGAAGTTTCTATCCCGCCGAGTTGGGAATGGTGAGAGATTTTGTCTTGCCAAGCGGGATTTGTGGTCATGGCGTAAGGCGTTTCAGATATATATTGCGATATTGGACTTTCATGGGCGGACCAACATGGACTTGGAAGCCAAGGTGGCCCTTAGCCGCGAAGTTCACAGCGTCCAAGTCGGTGACATCACTCATCAAAGTTCCATTTACAAAATGCTGAAGCCTGTTCCCTTTGATCACCAAGTGGATTTCGTTCCAGTCCTCATGTTTGATAAATGCCTTTAAGGCATCACGGTTTCCGATTTCTTCCTTGAGCACGAGTCCTTTCCAGGCGTTTCTTTCCACATAGTCCCCGATTTGTCCGGGGGGATTTTGGCTTTGTATTTCGGTTTTTTGCCCTCTATAGGCCAAAGTCGTCCTTTTCCTTTCCTCGTAATTTTGGCCCGTATAGGTATTTTTTCCGTCAATATCCGCTTGGTAGCCACGCATCGCAAATGCTGGTTCTTGGAGCATCTCACTGCGGTAATTGATCCCGGAGTTTCCCGAATCGGTGATCTTGAACGCTGCTTTTAACTCAAAATCGCCCAGTTCCCCCCCTTCCCAAATCAGGAAGGTGTTGGATTGGATTTGTTTATCGCGGACGAGTTCACCGACAATGCTGCCATCCTCGACCCGCCATACGGATGGATCGCCTTTCCAGCCAGCCAAGGTTTTGCCATCGAAAATCGCCTCAAAATCTGCGGAAGATGAGGTCTCCGGTCTCTCGGTTTTGGATACTTCCCCCTTCTTTTGGCAAGAAAGAAAAACCATACCTACGCAAACGAGGCCAATCAACACTAATCCAAACCTGTTTTTCATCGCCTTCATTTTTTAAAAACTTCATGCTCAGGATTGCCGCCAGCCATCAGATAGGCCATCAGATCCTTCAATTCTTCCTCATTGAGCCGATTGATCATGCCGGGCATCATGATGGAGATTTCGGATAACTTTTTGCTTTTGACGTCTTTTTTGGGGATTTCCCGAAGGGTGTTTGGATCGAACGGATTCTGGGAGACGATGTACTTGTCAGATTCCTCATTGGCCAATTTGCCCATGATCGAGCTGCCGTCATGGAGGTAGAAAATGGTCGCTGCGTATTGGTCACTGATGACGGCGTTGGGGTTGATGGTCGCATCGAGTATGTCCTTGGCCGAGAACCTGGTTCCCAATTGGGTCAAATCAGGCCCCACCGCTCCACCTTCTCCCCGCATCGTGTGGCAGGAAAGACAGAGGGAAGCGGCATACATGGCCTTTCCTTTGACAAAGTCCCGTCCGGCAAGGTTTTCCATCATTGGCAAGGCCTCCTCGACAGTCCACCTTCTTCCCGGGCCCTCGGGCTGGATATCAGAAACGCGCAAGTCATTGCCGCTGCCAGTCAGCAGAGATGCACCCGACAGTTCATTGTATTTGTCAAAATCACTTTTTGGCACATGGCTGAGGGCCATTTTTCTAGCCCGGTCGATAAAGCCGACGTAGCTTCGACCTCCTTTGTATTCGAAGGCTTTTCTGATCCAAGTGAAATATTCATCACGCAGTTCGGGTGTCCAACCAGCCTTTGCCCCTCCCAACACTGTCGCGAAATAGGATTGCTGTGCCGGAGGTACGCTGGAAAGCATTTCGGCGATATCCAATCCATACTGTGGATTCCGGAAGACCAAATCCGATGAGGCTGTGAATGTCTTTTGGTAATCTGGATCATCTTGGGCAGTCTGGAGAAGTGCAATCATTTTTTGGGTTGCGGCGGGATCTTCCAGACTCGCCAAAACCTTGCTTAGACTTCGGTCCAGCAGGTTATCCTTCGAGGGGAATTGTGGGCTGAGGTATTGGGTTAGCTGGTTTTTGACCTCCGCGGCTGGATTTCCATAGCGGAAAAGGTTGATTTCAACCGCCCTCGTCAGGTTTCTTTTTTGTGTGATATCCAATTCTGCAAAATCCAACGCCATCAAAGCACCTAGGATTTGCGGCTGCATCTTCGCATCTCCTTGACGCGTCAGCGCGATCATGGCTTGGGTCAAGGAAGTTGGGTCTTTTTCGGTCAAAGCCTTTTCCTGCCACTGGCCCACCGGCTGCTGCTCCACGGCTATGCGCGCTGCATACTGGATAAACCGGTCTGGATGATTAAGGTAAGGCCAAGCTGTTTCAATCGCAGCAGGGTTCGGACCTCCTGTGTGGAAAGCTTCCAGTTTTTTCCGGATCTTGTTTTCTTCTGATTCTGCGATGGTTGAACCGGAATCGGTTTTTTCGTCACCCTTGTAGTAGACGCGGTACAGGTCAGATTCCAAGCGCCTGCCGCCGGTCATAAAATACATCGCCCCATCGGGGCCAATAATTCCATCCGTGAGCGGGAGAGGGGAGCCTGAAATGAACTCTTCGGCTGCGGCAGTATATGTCGCTCCCTGTTGTGTCAGGTGAATCGCATAGATAATACCAAAACTCCAGTCAAAAGCAAAAAGTGCTTTCTGGTACTTCTCCGGAAATTTCGATCCTGTACCAAACATGACGTTGGTCGGGGAACCTTGGCCGATGTTGAGGGTTGCAGGCAGGTTGTCGGGATATTCGGGTGACCATTTCTGGTTGCCGGTGCGCCAGCCAAATTCACTTCCGCTGGTCACATGGCATATCCTAGTCGGACGGTACCAAGGCATCCCAAAGTCCCATTCCATGTCTGAATCGTAGGTAAAAAGATCACCGAGCTCGTTGAAAGCGATGTCATAGGGATTTCTGAATCCCACGCTGTAAAGTTCCCAATTGGTTCCGTCAGGGTCAAATGATGCAATCCAGCCACCGGGAGCCATTCTGTCCGTAGCGTGGCCACGCGGATCTTTGATTACTGGGAAAAGATTGTCTTCCTGCCACACTTTCGGTACCCTGTATGCATCCAATTCGGGTACGTCTACATGGTTTCCGGCTACAAAAAAGATGGATTTTTTGTCGGGAGAAAGAATCATGCTGTGCGGTCCGTGTTCTCCGGGGTGCCCCGTAAATGCCTTAATCAGCGTGATGCTTTCATACTGGTCGTCCCCATCCAAATCCTGCAAGCGATAAACACCGGTTCCTTTGTCAAATGCCTCGTTGGCATTGTGGTTGACAGTGACATAAAGGCTGTTGAAGGCGTAGAGGATGCCCTGCGAAAAACCCATTCCCAATTTGTCGTCCGGTCCAGTTCCGATCTTCAGTTTTTCGACCTTGGGCGCCAATGAATCCGAACCGATGGCGGGGATTTCAAGGCGATAAATGGCACCGTACTGATCTGTCACCAACAATCTTCCCTTGTCGTCAAAGGTCATTCCGACCCAAGAACCCTGCTCGTGTTCACCTGGGCTGTAGATATGCTCTGCTACAAATCCATCTGGAAGTTTGAGTTTTGCGACCTTTGGATGGAGGGGTTTGCTTTCTTCGGCTTTTTTGCCGCAGGAAAACAAAATCCCGACGCAAAGCAAGATGCTTAAGGACTGAAAAGTAAGGTTGGAGTAAGACATGGTTTTTGGGTTTTTGATCGTGTTGTTGGGGTACTTTTTTGAAAATTTAAATTTGGCTCAATTCCTTTTCAATTTAGTAGATATAGTTTTTTTGGGAAAACCGTTCATGGATATGCTTTTCGGTTTCCTTAATCGTTTTAGCCCTTTAGCAAATCCATTTCTACTTTGCCATGTCCGTCGGGCGTGGTGTAGAATGGTCTTTGCTCAATGACATAATTTGTGTCGGGTGCAATCCCCAAAGTATGGTAAATGGTTTGGTGGATACTGTCGATTTTGATGGGCTTTTCGATGGTCTTGCAGGGCCGTTCGTCCGCGGTTTTTCCAAAGACGTGGCCGCGCTTGATGCCTCCGCCAAACATTAGAATCGAACAGCCATCCGTGAAATGCCGATGCATGCCGTAGTTTTTCATGTCTTCAATGATCTCCGGAACCTCCACTTGGTCCAAGACCTTCAGGTCCGGCCTTCCCTCGGTCAGCATATCCCTACTGAATTCACTCGCTACAATCACCATCGTGCGTTCCAACCGGCCACTTTCATCCAAGTCCCGGATCAATTGGGCAATCGGCGCATCGATCAGTTTTTTCATATCCTTTAATCGGGTATGGCCATTGTCATGGGTATCCCAACCAAAGAAAGGCTCATATTCCGTGGTGACGCTGATAAACCGCGCCCCTTGCTCTACCAACCTTTTTGCCATCAGGCATCCCAAACCAAATTTTCCGGTATTGTACCGATCATAGCTTTCTTTGGGTTCCTGACTGAGATCAAAAGCCTTCGCCTCCGGGGAGTTCAGCAACATGTAGGCTTGCTCCATGGACCTTTTCAGCGATTCTTTTTGATAGTCGCCGCCAAATTCGCCCATGGCGCTTTCCTGCACCAGTTTTTCGTAGAGTTGGTTTCTCGCTTCAAAGCGTTTTGTGGACATGCCAACGGGGGGCCGTACCGCATCCAAACCCGAAGTCGGGTCCGGTATCAGGAAAGGCCCAAACTCACTTCCCAAAAACCCTGCGCTGTGAAAAGCCTTCAATTCCTCGCCTTCCCCGACTGTAAAGCGTTGTCCGATATTGATAAAGGCGGGGATGACGGGATTGAGTGGCCCGAGTTCCTTGGCAATCCAGGAACCGATATGCGGCACGACCACCGATTGCGGCGGTTCGTAGCAGGTATGCCAGTGGTATTGGTGTCGGGTATGGAGGATATGCCCGAGGTCCGCAGCGACATAGGACCGGATCAAAGTCCCCTTGTCCATGATTTTTCCGATGGATTCCAATCCTTCGGAAAAATGAATCCCATCCAAGGCAGTCGGTACTGAAGGAAAGGTACTCAGCACCTCGCTGGAATGCATTCCTTTTCGGAAAGCCGTGTGCTTCTTCGGATCAAAAGTCTCCGTATGGGCCATCCCTCCCGCCATGAAAAGCAAAATGACCGAATCGGCGCTTGCGGGTATGGATTTTCTTGAATTGCAGGAAGATAGCAAGCTGGTAAAAGGAGCACCCATCGCCATCGTGGCAATGGCCGTCGCGCTGGTTTTCTTCAAAAAATCCCTTCTGTGCAGATTGATATTCATAATGCCATTTGTTTTCTTTCTCTCATTTCTTGGTTACCGTACCATTTCCAAATTCTCAATCTTAATTTAATCCTAAGTCCCGTAGGGACTATGTATGGGTAAAACCAGATGACAATTAATCCGATTTTGTGCCTTTAGGTACAAAATATATTCCGTACCTAAAGGCACGGCGAACTATCATAATTTGTCCATTTCTACCAATATTCTGTCCCTAACGGGACATGTTCACCCTGAATTATGAATCAATTATTCTTTACTTTCCATTTTTGGATTGATGACTTGTATCGGCAAATTCATACCATATATCTTGATTGATATAGTTGGTCTAATAAAGAAATTGAAACTCCGGCAACAGCACGACTGCCCAAAAGAAATCCTGCAATTGCGCTGTGTCGGGATCTTTCCCCAAAGCAGCCAATGCGATTTCACTTTCCTTTTTGCTGGGCTTGCGAAGCAGTGCTTTGGAATAGACTTCGGCAATGATGGCAGGGCCTTCCCGGTAATTCTCCTTCCATTTTTCAGCTGCTTTTTGCAAAACAGAATTCAACTTTTCCCCGTTTGTCAACTCCAATGCCTGCAAAAGACTCGCCTGCGAATCCCGGCTCGTGGAAACGATTTCCCGATTTGGCCGGCCAAGTGCGGTGAGGAAAGCATTATTCGCCACCAAGGAAGCCCGTGCATAGGGTGCCCTGTTCTTTTGCTCAGGAATAAGTTGGTTGGGATTGTACTTTAAATCTTTTTCCTCAAAAACAGGATTGAAAACCTGACTGACCGCGTCTGAAAACTGCTCAGCAGTCATCCTGCGTCTGACCATTCCTTCAAAAACAAAATCATCGGCCAAGAGAAGATCCTGACTTTTATAGCCTACCGTCGGAGACTGGTAAATCTTGGAGGTTCCGATCAGAAAGATCAATTCCTTGAGATCGTAGCCTTTTTCCACAAAATCGACCGCCAGCCAGTCCAACAAATCTTGGCTCCAAGGTTCATTGTCCATTTCATCGACCGGTTCGACAATCCCGCGGCCCATCATTTGCTTCCATATTCTGTTGACGACCGTCCGGTACATCCGACCATTTGCAGGCTGGACGAGGTATTCCGAGAGTTGGCGGAGTTTTTCCGCGCGCGCAGCTGTACTGTCGATTGCCCCCAATTCCTCCCAAAGGATTTTGGTGCTTGCGAGTTTCCCGATCGGTTTCTCACAGCGGCTGACTTCCAGCGTGGTATCTGCAAAAATATTGGCAAAGGCATAAGCCTGGTCCAATTTCCAATCGCTGATAAAGCTGTCGTGACAGGAGGCGCATTTGAGATTCAGGCCCAAAATCACCTGCCCTACGTTTTGGGCGGCCTGCATTTCGGTGCGTTGGCTGGCATTGACGGTGCCCCGCCAGCGGATACCCTCGATAAATCCTTTGGAGGCATCATTCGGATTGAGGAGATCCTTCACAAAAACATCATAGGGCTTATTGGATTGGAGGGATTTGTACAGCCAATCGGTGATATTGTAGCGGCCGTTGGTGATGTAGCCGGTCCCTGTGTAGTCATTGCGCAGCGCATCATTCCAAAACGTGAGCCAGTGCGTGGCGTAATCGGCGTTTCGATCCAGTAGTTTTCGCAGCCAAATGGCTCTCTTATCCGGATCGGGATCATTGGCAAAAGCCTCCAAATCTTCGGGACTTGGAATCAGCCCAACTACATCCAAATAGATCCGGCGGAGAAAGGTACGGTCATCGACTACGGGCTGCCAGGAAATACCGTTTTCTTCGAAATAGCTATTGACCCAAAGATCCACGGGATTTTCAAGCCCTGGGATGGATTGAGGCAAAGCGGGCTTTCTGGGTGCCAGTTCTGCTACCCGGTACACACTTTTTTGCGCCGCTCCGTCTGGCCATGGTGCACCCTTTGCGATCCAAAAGCCGATCAGATCGATTTCTTCCTGGCTCAGGTGCTTGCCTTTGGAAGGCATGACATCCTTGTGGTTTTTGGGGAGGCTGATCCGGCGGATCATTTCGCTTGCGTCTGGATTTCCATGGACAAGAATCGCTCCTGATTCACCCCCTTTGAAGACAAATTCCTTTTCGTCCAGGCGAAGTTCTCCTTCGATTTTCGCGCCGCTGTGGCATTTGTAGCAGTTGTGGGCGAGTACCGTCCGCACTTCCCCGATCAGTTGCATTTCCTGCTCGGGGTTCAGTTCTGCGCTTCCATAGGAAGCGAGGTTGAAGGTGTTTTCAGTCTTGCCAAGGTTGTCGCTCCAAGGGAAGGTCTCACTCAGGAAGTTTTCCCCATGTGTCATCGAAGCCCCAAAGTGGCCCGAAACCCCAACGCCAATTGCAGTCAAAAAGAGTGCTGCGCGGTAGGCTTTGATGCTTTTGGTTTGGTTTTTCTTCCAGACTTCGTTTAACAAAAAAAGTACCGCCAAACTCAGGACAGCTGCCGTAATCCCGGAAATTCTGTGCAAATCCAATAATTCCCCTTCCAGGCCTTCATGGGTAGCCAGCAAAAAGCCGAACGCTGCGGATATCAGCACCGAAACAGCTCCGGCCAAAACCAGCAGGTTGATGCCGGGGCGGAGCTTAGAATGGAATTTGCCGATGGTAGCTAGTTCTAGGAAGGCCCCAAAAATCAGCAAGGCGATCGGGAAATGCACCACCATTGGGTGCAGCCTGCCCATCAACTGCCAAAGCCAAAATCCTTCCATAACCATTTGAAAATTTACCTGAATTGGGTGAATAAAGAAACCCAGCCTTTAAATTTCCTTTCTTTTGCGATGGATGCATCCTGTACTTTCAGGCTCATTGCTGCGCGTATTTGCCCAAATCACCTTTTTTCCGTCTGGCCTTACTTGCTTGATATTTGAATCGTCTGTGGCTACCTTAAGATCGGTTCACTGGCTGTATCAACAAACCACAGGACAAGACAGGACAGAAAACCATGGAATAACAAAGATTTTGTTCTTCAAATATTGACCCCTTACGAAAATTACCTTTCGCCATCCTATTAAAGGAAAAGAAGCTATGATAAACCCATTCAAAAACCGCGGTAACAGCATTCCGGGAATGATCCTGATGCTGCTTGTTCCGATCCTTTTTTTCCAATGCAGCAAGTCCCCTTCACTCGAGTTCCAACGAGGGTCCCACATCATGCTCATTGGCGGCAACCTCGCCTCGAGGATGATGGAGTACGGCACCTTTGAAACCGAGCTTCATGTGAGGTATCCGGATAGTATGCTGTACATCAGAAGTATGGCTGACGGTGGGGATACGCCGGGATTCAGGCCCCATCCGGGCAGGAATACCCCTTGGGCTTTTCCGGGTGCGGAGGCATTCCAAACGGAATACGCCAATCCTTCAGGTCCGGAGGGATTTTTTGAGTACCCCGACCAGTGGCTGACCCGGCATCAAGCGGATGTCATTTTGGCTTTTTTTGGATTCAGTGAATCCTTTCAGGGAGAGGCTGGCTTGCAGAATTTCAAGGATGAATTGGATGCCTTTGTCGTCTATACACTTGCACAGAAATACAACGGCAAGTCCGCGCCCAAGCTGGTCCTCGTTTCGCCCATTGCCATGGAGGATTTGTCGGACATCAAGGATTTGCCCGATGGCAAAACTGAAAACCAAAACCTCGAGATGTACACCGCCGCAATCTCGGAAGTAGCCAAAAAGCGTCAAGTACTGTTTTTGGATGCCTTTCATCCGTCCTTGGAATGGTATGCTGCTTCCGAAGAGCCTTTGACCATCGACGGTTCCCAACTCAATGCCTCGGGCTATGCGAAGTTTGCGGGACTACTGGCAGATGGAATTTTTGGAAAAGCGAAGCCACAGGCTGAGGCCAACAGGGAACTGATCCATGAGATGGTGATGGAAAAAAACTGGATGTGGCACAACGACTACAAAATCCCCAACGGTGTCCACGTCTTTGGCCGTCGCTACAATCCTTTTGGTCCAGACAATTATCCGATGGAACTGGAGAAAATCCGGCAAATGACCGCCATCAGGGACACAGCCATTTGGGAAGCAGCCAAGGGAATCAGGAAGGATTTGGCTGTAGCCGACAAGAATACCCGCTCACTGCCGCCCGTAGAGACCAATTTCAATCCCGAGCAAAACGGCAGCCTTGAATACCTGTATGGTGAAGATGCGCTGAAGTCCCTTGCCGTTCCCCAAGGATACAAAATCGACCTTTTTGCCTCAGAAGTAGAGTTTCCCGATTTGGCCAATCCGGTACAGATGAGTTTTGATAACAAGGGCAGGCTTTGGGTGGCCACTTGTCCTTCCTATCCGCACTACCGTCCCGGCGACGCCAAACCCAACGATAAGATCATCATTCTCGAAGATACCAACAACGACGGCAAGGCCGACAAGCAGACCATATTTGCCGACAAGCTGCACCTGCCGATGGGGTTTGAAATAGCCCCTGAGGGCGTGTATGTATCGCAGGGTACACACCTGAAAATCCTGATCGATGAAAACGGCGACGATCGTGCCGACAGGGTGGAGGTTTTGCTGAGTGGCTTTGACGACCATGACACGCACCATGTGATTTCGGCTTTTGCCGCAGATCCTTCCGGAGCGATTTATATGGCCGAGGGTGTTTTTCTCCATACCAATGTGGAGACTTCCTACGGAACCGTGCGTGGTACGAATGGGGGATTTTACCGATACAATCCCAGCCGCCACCATTTGGAGCGGACGGCGCAGTTGTCCATTCCCAACCCTTGGGGCATCGCTTTCGATGACTGGGGGCAAAACTTCTTTGCCGAAACCTCCGGCCCGGATGTGATGTGGATGATGCCGGGAAGTGTCTTGCCCCGTTACGGTGAGGCGACCCACAAGTCCTTCAACCTGATCGAGGACGCCCATCGGGTCCGGCCGACATCGGGTTTGGAGTTTGTATCCAGCAGGCATTTTCCGGATGAGGTACAGGGAGATTTGCTGATCAACAATACGATCGGTTTTCTCGGCATGAAGCAGCATCGCGTGATGGAGGATAGCACAGGATTTAAGACCCAGTGGCGGCAGGATTTGGTAAAGGGTAGCGACCGCAATTTCCGCCCGGTGGATATGGAGTTTGCGCCGGATGGATCGCTGTACTTTATCGATTGGCACAATGTCCTCATCGGACACATGCAGCACAATGCCCGCGATCCGCTGCGTGACCACGTGCATGGTCGCGTATACCGGATTACCTATCCCGGCAGACCGTTGGTCACCCCTGCCAAAATCGATGGAGCTACGATCCCCGAACTTTTGGAAAATCTGAAAGAACCCGAGTTCCGCACCCGGTACCGTACCCGTCGTGAACTGCGCGGCCGGGATGCCAAGGAGGTAACTGAGGCGGTGAAAAAGTGGGTCGCAGGGCTTGATTCCCAAGACCCAAACTACGAACACCACTTACTGGAAGGGCTTTGGGTGACTTGGGGGATGAACCAGGTGGATGCCGACTTGCTCAAAAAAGTGCTGCAGGCAAAAGATTACAAGGCACGCGCGGCGGCTGTGAGGGTATTGCGGTACACCGGCCACCAGGTCAATGACCAAGACCAACTCTTGCTTGCTGCCAGTAAAGATCCGCATGGACGAGTAAGGCTCGAAGCAATCGTGGCCGCATCTTGGCTACCAAAGGAAAAGGGGCTACCCATTTTGGAAGAGGCTGCGAAAAAGCCTTTGGACAAATGGATGGTACATGCCCATGAGGCCGCCGTGGCCCACATCAACGGGCTATCCGTCAGGGAGAAAAAAGAGGAAGATGTCCTTTCGACCTTGGCTGGGGGGGATCTGGAACTGTATAAAATTGGCAAGGAAATCTACGCCCGCGATGGCTATTGTGCCACCTGTCATCAGCCCGACGGCAGGGGCTTGTCGGCATCACTATTTCCGCCATTGGTTGGGACCCAATGGGTGCTCGGCAACGAAGAGCGGCTGATCAAACTTGTCCTGAAGGGCTTGATGGGCCCGATTGTCGTCAACGGCAGGGAGTATCCAGGACAAGTGCCGATGACGCCCTATGAGGGGATGCTGAATGACAACGAGGTGGCCGCCGTGCTGACCTATGTCCGCAATTCCTTTGGAAACCAAGCATCACCGATACGGCCTGAAAAAGTGAAAGAAGTACGTGCAAAAATCGCCGACAAGAAGGGTTTCTACAATCCCGCGGATTTGCTCAAGGAGCATCCGATGGAGAAGTAAGCAGGGAGAGGCAAGAAGCGAGAACCGAGATGCGAGAGGCGAAAAGAGAGAAGGGAGAAGCGAGAGGCAAGAAGCGAGAGCCGAGAAGCCTTTGAGGCTTTGAAAACCTCGATGGGTTTTAAAATGAGGTTAGTGGAATAAGTTGAATTCAACATACCTGTACCTCATTCTGTCAAGGTAATAGGGAGTAGATCAGTGCCTTTGAAATTTAGAATTTCGAATAATGAACACCGAATTTCGAATCACGAAGTATCTGCCATGGACAGTTGACTGATCTTGCCAAATAACAAGTAACTCAATAACCAATAACCTAACATGGAACGCAAAACCTTACTTTATATCGCCTTCACCTTCTTCGTGTTCACTGCTCAAGCCCAAACCAAGGATCATCAAACCCTACTGGAACTTGACTTAGGTTGGGAAAAAGCACTCTTGGCCTCAGATGTGGAATTTTTGGACAACCTTCTGGCTGAAGAATTCATTTGGGTCCATAACCACGCCAGCTTGATTGATGGAAAAAAGGAAGTGGTGTCCAAGGCAAGGAAGATCCAGCAAGGACAGGCTGACAATACGAGGTCTAGGCTATCTAAAGACCAAACAGTGGTGATATTGGGAAATACAGGAGTGGTGAGCGGCTACACCGTTGTGGAGCGGGGGCCTGGTGCTGTGACCTACCATTTTATGCGTACTTATTCCAAAGTGAAAGGAACATTTCTGCTCTTATCTAACCATACCATGGCTATTCCGGAGGAGGAGTTGAAAGAATGAATTGGCTTTTTCCAACCTATCGCAGTATGTACAAAATACGATGTCTTTTTTATTCATCAGTTATTTTATTCCTAATTGCTGGATGTAATCAAGGTCAAAATAAAAACGATACGGGATATCCTGTTTCATCCGGATTTATTCTCTCCGAGTCTGAAATCCCTGATTTCGAAAAAGACCTGGACCATCGGGGCTTGATTGAGGCTTGGGGCGATAGGCAGGAAGAATCCCTGAGAACAGGGGAGCATATCTATAACAACATTTGTTTCAATTGCCACGGCAATCATGAACAGGAGGGCTCCCTCCCCACGGCCTTCAAATTTTGGAAAGATACTTTCAAAGTTGGCGGTGACCCCTTTTCAATGTATCAAACGCTGACAAGAGGCTACGGCTCCATGCCTCCGCAAACCAATTTAACTCCCGTAGAAAAGTATGACATCATCCACTACATCCGGGAGACTTTTTTGAAGGAAAAGAATCCAAGCCAATATATCGAAATAGATTCTGCTTACTTAGCCAGTATTCCCAGCGGAGGAACTTTGGGTCCCGCTCCAAAGGAATTCAAGCCATGGGCAGAAATGGACTACGGGAATTTTTTGATCAATACTTATGAACTGGTGGGACTTGATGCAGCCCCTAGGGAAAGGTCTTCGGGACCGTCACCCCTCCCGGATGAAAACTACATCAACGCCAATTTTGCCTACAAAGGAATAGCGGTAAGGTTGGATAAGGGGGAAGGAGGCATCGCGGCAGGAAATGCATGGATGATGTTTGACCATGACCTGATGCGGGTTGCCGGTGCTTGGACAGGGGAGGGATTCATTGATTGGGAAGCGATATTGTTTAATGGACGGCACAATATTTCGCCCCGGACAGTCGGAGATTTGCATTTTGAAAATAAAGTAGAGCCCGGATGGGCCAATCCAAAGACTGGAAGTTTTGAAGATCCCAGGTTCATAGCGCGGGATAAGCGAAAATTTGGTCCCTTACCCAATGATTGGGCGCATTATCAAGGACTTTACCAATATGGGGATCGCGTGATTCTTTCCTACACTGTCGGGAATGCCAAAGTCCTGGAAACCTTTGGTCTGGAATCGTTGGACAACTCGCCCATTTTCACGAGAACCCTGAATGTTTCGCCTTCTGAAATGAAATTGAAGATGAGGGTCGCACCGGTAGGGACGGCAGTTTCCATGGTAGGCGATGGTGCAGTACTGAAAGAAGAACGGGGCCATTGGGTGCTTGAGGTTCAACCTTCGCTTTCCGCGAAAGTCAAATTGTTGATCGGTAAGTCCGGGACGAAGGGATTGGATCTTTATGCAAAAAGATCAGCTCCTCCTGAATCTTTGGAGCCGTTCACCAAGGGAGGCGCTGCCCGCTACCCACAAAGACTCAAAACCACCATTTTAATGGGGGAGTCAGAGGGGCCATTTCAAGTAGATGTCATGAATCCTCCGTTTGACAGCCCTTGGAAGAATCAGTTCAGATTGAGCGGGATAGATTTTTTTAAAGATCCAAATGAAGGAGTGGTCTGCACGACCGACGGGGATGTATGGCATGTCAGAGGATTTATCGACAAATTGGGAGCGTTGAGCTGGCAAAGAATTGCTTCAGGGCTGTTTCAACCGCTCGGAATCAAGGTGATCAATGGCTCAATTTTCGTTACTTGCCGGGATCAGCTTGTCCGTTTGCATGATATGAATGGAGACGGAGAAACGGATTTTTATGAGAGTTTCAACAATGACCATCAGGTGACGGATCATTTTCATGAATTTGCCATGGGGCTTCAAACGGATAAGGAAGGTAATTTTTACTATGCCAAAAGTGCCCGACATGCAAGGCAGGCGCTGGTACCACAACATGGGACCTTGATCAAGGTGAGTAAGGATGGTAAAAACTCAGAAATTATTGCTACTGGATTCCGAGCTGCAAATGGAGTTTGCATCAATCCAGACGGCACCTTTATCGTGACGGATCAAGAAGGCCATTGGAATCCCATGAACAGGATCAATTGGGTGAAAAAGGGTGGATTTTACGGGAATATGTTTGGATACAATCCGCCTGCCGACAGTACAGACTCCGGAATGGAACAACCTTTGGTTTGGGTAGAAAGGGATCGGGACCAATCCCCTTCAGAACTGCTTTGGGTGGAGAGCAAGAAATGGGGGCCTTTGAATGGGAAGCTGCTGAATTTGTCCTATGGCTATGGAAAGGTATTTGTGGTACCGTTTGAAAAGATCGGAGATCAGGTTCAGGGTGGTGTATTCGAATTGCCTATACCGAGGTTTTCGACCGGGATCATGCGGGGTAGATTCAATCCCGGAGATGGGCAATTGTATGTGTGTGGCCTGTCGGCTTGGGGCTCCACCCAACCTCAATTGGGCGGGCTTTATCGAATTAGGGCTACCGGAAAACCAATGCATATACCCGTCGGTATCCATGTCTTTAAAGATGGAATCGAATTGACCTTTACAGATAGACTGGATGCCAAGAGCGTCCAAGACTTGAACAATTTTACTGTCAAAACCTGGGACCTGCTTCGGTCCAGAAAATACGGATCAGCCCATCATAACATTCAAACTTTGGAGGTTTCGAAAGTCGTTTTGGACAAGGATAGAAAAACGGTCAAACTCATTATTCCCAACATCCAACCCACTTGGGTGATGGAAATCAAATTCGATCTAAAAAATGAAAAAGGGGAAAGCGTCACGGGATTGATTCAGAATACCATACACCGCTTAGGGGAAAATTCCATTTTGTAAACTCATCAAACGAAGAAAAACTTCCATTCAGTTGCGGTTTCGAGAGCTATGCTTGGTCCATGCCAACCCTTGCTCGCCGCCAACAGTATTGACCTATGTCCGCAATTCCGTTGGCAATTTAGCATCGCCAAATCGCTCCGAAAAAGTGAAAGAAGTACGTCCAAAAATCGCCGACAAGAAAGGATTCTACACTCCCGCGGATTTGCTATAGGAGCATCCGATGGAGAAGTAGGTTAATCAATCGAAGGCATTGTATGCCTCCTAAGTTAAAAACTCAACCTCACAGTAGCCAGGGGATTGGAGACATGGGGGGTGGTACCGTGGAGGTAGCCTGTGGCGGGGATACGCCTGTTGATCAGGTAGTTTTCAGGCGTCAGGTCAAAGGAGAGGCGGTAGGGAAGATCCCTGTCGGCTCCGAAAGATAGATCCCTAGATCGGTTTTCTCTTTTGTATTTGTTAAAGAGGATCTGCTGGGTGGCTAGGGCCATAGCGGAAGGCAGACCAATCGCCAAGCCTGGCGATCCCGTTTCGAACAAGGCTGCGAGTCCAATGCCTACGACGCCTGCGCCCAATGCAGAAAAGCCGATGGTACTTCCTTGACGGTTAGAGAGATAAACCCCCTTGACAGCTTTTTGGCCCCAAATGGTACCCAATACAGACGCTGCCGCCGGGATCAAAATGACTGCGCTCGACGGGTCTTCGTCCAACGTCTCAGCTACGACTGCCAAAGACAAGCCCGTGGCAGCGACCGTCAATGTGGAAACGTTGTCTACATCACCTTTGGTGTAAGGATATTTTTGGGCCTGTCGGTGGCCGATTATCAAGCCTGCCGCACTACCCGCCAGTACTGATGCTCCATATACATGGGCATTTTCTGAGCCTAAAGCGGCAGAAGTAGCCAATCCCAACCAAGGTCCAAGGATCCCGTAGTGCCTGAACATCTCGATATGCCCTTCAGATAGGCGTTGTCTTTTCTGCATCTGAAAGCCCCATTCTCCCATGCCGATGCTACCGATTGATGATAAAACAAGCGGAATTTTCCAAGCGTCCTCACCTTCTCCTCCTATGGCCAAACCCAAGGCGCCCCCATAGATGAGGCCAAGGAACTTGCCGGTATTGCTGGCCCGGATCACGGATTGATCGATATTCTCGTATTTCTTTGGATTGATAAAGGGACCCAAAACCCAAAGGCCGCCAGTAATCAGGGGAATACCCACAGCAGCCGCACCGTCTGGCTCGAACAAAGCCACCAGAGTTGTACCATAGTAGACTCCATAAAAGACATTGATCGCCCGGTCCCTTCCTCGCCAGTCATACTCTCCTGTACTGCTGGGTGCAATGCTTGGAACTGGTCCCAACAGCTCCCTGTCCCAAGCGGCTTTCATTTGTTCATACTTGTTTTTTTCCTCCTCGGAAAGCCTCAGCCAGTAGTTGCGCAGGTAGGTTTCAAAGTCGTCCACATAGGCCCGCTCGTCGTCTGTGAGCGGCTCACTGTTGGATTGTTTTTGTTTGATAGCTCGATAGGTTTCCCTGGTAGTTTCTTCCCAGTATCCCCGGGCTGTATAGAGTCCCTGGGCGGAAGCGTTTTGGACGAAGGAAAGCAGTACAAGTAAAAATCCTGATAGGATCAGGCGGACGTTGGAAAATTTCATGGCGTGGATTTTCGAGACTGTACGCATGCAATATGTCCTAAGTTTTTGGAATGGGAAAGATTTTCTGGAATGCTTATTTGGCTTATGGTGTGGAAATAATTCAACCAATGGCTTTTTCAGGCTGATTTGGATAGAATTCGCTTGATTTTCAGTGATAGTCCGAGGTAGGTCAAAGCCCATGCTTTTCTCCCATTTCCTTGATAAATCGGTACCCGTTTTCCGCCATCTCCCAAGGTTCCGAAAATTGCCGCCACACGCCGATGGCATTGGCAAAGTCAGGGTCGTTCCGGGTAAAGCCCTCGATCGTCAGCCAGCCTTTGTAGCCGATGGCGGCCAAGGTGGAAAAAGTTTCGTCCCAGGGCACATGTCCTGAACCTGGCGTGCCGCGATCATTTTCGCTGATATGGAAATGGGCCAAGCGCGGCGCGATTTGGCGGATGGCGCCACCCAGTTTTTTCTCCTCCATATTGGCATGGTGGGTGTCAAACATGGCCTTGACGTTGGAATGATTCACTTTGTCCAACAAATGCCCCAATTGGTCCATGGTATTACAGAGGTAGCACTCGAAGCGGTTGAGGGCCTCGGGAGTCAATAGAATCCCTGCCTGTGCAGCATAATCTCCAGCTTGGTGGAGGATTTCGGCGCTTCGTTCGTATTCTATTTCCTGCGGCGCTGCTTTGGAAAACGTCGCGAATGCCGAGTGGAAAGGTCCACACAGCACCTGTGAACCCAAATCATGGGATCGGTCGATGATGGATTTGATGCGTTCAAGCCCTGCAGTTCGGACGGCAGGATCGGCATCGATGATGTTTTCCGCAGGGCTCAGGACCGTTACCGTTGTCACTTCCAATCCGATCGAGCGGCAGAAATCACCGATACTGCGGCAAGCGGCTTCGTTGGTGTCGCCGACGAAAAATTCGGCCCCGTCGTAGCCGATGCTTTTGAGTCTTTCCAAGATGGGTTTCAATTCGTCGGAGATTGCCGCCGACCAAGCCAAGACATTGAATCCGATTTTGTTCATGGGGGAGGGAGGTTGATGGTTATTGGGTTATTGAGTTATTGGTTAAAAGTTAATAGTCGATAGACCATGGTCCATAGCCGTATTTTCAGTTCTCACTTCTAGTCTCTCGCTTCTAGTCTCTCGCCTCTTTTACCTAAAATCCCCCACCTTCATGCCTTTGCGGTAGGTGCCAAAGCCAAACATGGAGGGTTCATAGCTGCCGACGATTTCCACATTGAGATCGGGCTTAACCTGATCACCCATGCCGAGGGACCAATAAACGGCGTTTACGTACATCCTGCGGAGGTCTTTGCTGACCAAATCGATCGATGCGCCCATGGTACTGACAAAGGCTTTCCCTGCTTTGCCCCCTTCTATTTGGTAGTTTTTCGTCCAAGCGACGGGCATCACGGATTTTTCCCACATCAGTGGTGCGGCGGCTGTCATGCCTTGGGTGGATTGGCCGTGGATCAATACTTGTGCCTCGGCAGAGAGGTTTTTGATGGAATATACGTCCGAGGGAACCCAGATATCCCTTACCCCGCGCAGGATAGGATGGTCATTCAGTTGCTGTACCCCGTCCGGCAGGCCGCGCGCGCCTTCTTTGCCATGGTCTCCGTGGTGGGCTACCCATGTTTCACCAAATATTTTCTGCCCAAATCCGCCTTTCCAGGGACCCTCTGGATTTTGCCAATGGTACTTGAAGTAGGGGCTTGTCTTGTTTTTACCATAATGGAAAGCATGCGTCGCAGTTCGGATCCCGATGATGGGTTTGCCGGTCAGCAGGTATTCTTCGAAATATTTTGTCTGCTCATCCGGCAACTCACGAAACCGGGTGAACAAAATCATCAAATCCGCCTCGCGCAAATGCTCCAAGCCGGGTATATTGTTTTGGTAATCGGGCTTGATATGGCCCGTTTCGGGCTCAATGGCAAACAGTACCGTGCAGGTGAATCCATGGTGTTGGGACAGTATTTTGGCCATCATCGGAAGGGCTTCCTCCGAGCGATATTCGTCGTCACCCGACACCAGGACGATATGCTTGCCTTTGCCGGGGCCACTTTTCCCTTCAAAACGCAGCCAGCTTATTCCATCTTGGGCATGGGATTTTTCTAAAATGAACAAAAAGAGAAAGGTAAAAATTAGCGGCAAAAAACTGCTTTTTTGGATGAAAGCGTTTGTCTTCATGGATGTTTCAGGTTTTGAACCAAGATAGGTAAAAAGTCCTAATCGCGTAAATTGAATTCTGTTTTCTCTGTGATTTGGAGGATAAGCTTTCAGGTTTTGTGAAAACAGAATCCTAAATTGTACCCAATCGGAGTTTCACCAAATACATTGTCATTATGAAGCGTTTTCCCCAACTTCTGCTTTTGTTGATGCCATTTTTCGCCATTTCGCAAACACGCTTGCAATTCCATCAACCCGTAAAACAGCGGGTGTTTGTGCTTACGGATATCACCAACGAACCCGACGACCAAGAGTCGC
Source organism: Mariniradius sediminis (assembly GCF_021491425.1). Taxonomy (NCBI): domain Bacteria; kingdom Pseudomonadati; phylum Bacteroidota; class Cytophagia; order Cytophagales; family Cyclobacteriaceae; genus Mariniradius; species Mariniradius sediminis. Next base: position 54,882 of record NZ_JAKEVZ010000004.1, read on the forward strand.
TCGTGCGGTTTTTGGTCTATGCCAACGAATACGATATTGAAGGGATCGTGGCGACCACATCCACCCACCTCCGCAACATGACCCGAAGGGATAAGATCGAACAACTCGTGAAGGATTATGGCAAGGTGAAACCGAATCTGGACAAGCATGCTGCTGGCTTCCCTTCCATGGAGTACTTGCTAGGAGTGACAACAACACATTTGCCAGCCTTTGGAATGGATGGTGTTGGGGATGGAAAGGATTCTCCCGGTTCCGAACTTCTGATCAAAGCAGTCGACAAAGCAGACGATCGTCCACTTTGGATATCGGTCTGGGGCGGTGCCAATTGTCTTGCGCAAGCGCTGTGGAAGGTCAAGAAGACCCGCTCTTCAGCTGACCTCGAGAAGTTTGTCGCGAAACTCCGTGTGTATGCCATTTCCGATCAGGATTTTTCCGGTCCATGGATTCGACACACTTTTCCCGGGATTCTTTTCATCGTCGATCCGAGCGCTGGTGACAGTTGGAAGGAATATTATCGTGCCACCTGGACAGGGATAGGTGGCGACCACTGGTACAAAAACGGGCCAAAATATGCCTTTGACCTGGTGGACAATCCTTGGCTGAAAGAAAATGTCAGGGAAAACCATGGCCCGCTTGGCGCCAACTACCTTCCGCTAGAGTATATCATGGAAGGAGACACGCCTTCGTTTTTTGGTTTGATCCAAAATGGTCTCGCTTGGTACCATTCTCCCGCCTGGGGCGGCTGGGGCGGTAGGTACGAGCACTTCAAAGCTTATGGTGAAAAGGCAAAAATCTGGACATCCACCGTTACCACACAAGATGAGGTTACTTTGCCCGACGGCCGTGTTTTCGCCTCCAATCAGGCGACGATTTGGAGGTACAGGAAGGAATACCAGCATGATTTTGCGGCGAGGATGGATTGGAATATAGCAGATACCTATGCCAAGGCCAACCACAATCCAGTTGTGGTACTCAATGGAAACAAGGGAAAATCTTGGGCCAAAGGGCAAGTGCCTGCCGGCGAAAAGGTCTCCCTGAGTGCCAAAGGAAGTTCAGATCCCGACGGTGACCAGATAAGGTACCACTGGTGGGTCTACAGGGAAGCCGGGAATTTTTCGGGAAGCCTCGATATTTTCAATCCTCAGGGAGAGTCGATAGAATTCGTCATGCCCCATTTACGGGAAGGACAGGAGCTTCATATCCTCTTGCAAGTGGAAGATTCCGGCAGCCCAAGTTTGACAAGCTATCGGAGGGTGGTGTTGGGGAATTAGAAAAATCGACTTGAAATCAATTCAAATTCTAAGTGACCTTTCATAAGGGAAAAATGCTTATCAAATGTAAAAAGTGATATTTTCTCATCAATCGTTTGCTGCAATATGATTAAGTCTGGGATTCCAACTTTATTTATTCCATTCAAAATGTTCAAATATTGAACGTGTTGGATACCCTGCCAATTTATCCTCAATGGGATTAGTTCTAAAGACCTTAAACTTACGATAATGTCATTTCTTTTCTGATGGGTCAGGCTTGGTACCAATTCGGTGAGAATAAGATCGTTTGTGCATACCAAATCTTCCGTCAACAAGAAGTCAAGCATTGGAATGTTTCCAAGCTTAAAGTACTCGATCCAAACCGAGCTGTCAACCAAGACCTTGTACCGAGACATTATTTGCGGTCTCTTAAAATGTCCAGGTCAATCCCAAGGTCAATTGTTCCTTTCATGGTGATCAATTGCTTCCTTCTAATACTTTTAATTTTTTCCTCTAAAGCATCTTGGATCAATTGATTTTTCGTTTTCGCGCCAGTGAGAAGCATGGCTTCCTCGATGAGCTCTTTCGGTATGTCAATGGTCGTTCTCATAATTTTTGGTGCATTTTTTCATCAGAAATGATGCAATTTAAAGTAATTTTAGCTTTTAATGAAAGCTTGACCGAGACAATTTGCTAATACCAAATATCCGCGAAGCTGCCCCTTTGCCACCTCCCGATATTAAATCAGACCCCGGACACCGAGCCTTCCTGGGGCGGACCGGCGAAGTCGAGGTGTATCTGATGAAAATTACACTACTGGCAATAATGCGGATATCCACGTTTGTTAACTTTCATTTGTTACAATAGACCATGTCATGACCAAATTTGCCCCATTTCTTGTCTTTTTGCTGCTCCCATTCTTGGTAATTTCCCAAACAGAAATTCCACTCTACAATGGCCCGGTGCCCAATTCCAAGGATGTGCCCAACGAGGAGACCAGCGAGGTTCGACCGGATGGTATATTGGTCATTAGCAAGGTCAGCGTGCCAACCTTGACTGTTTACCAAGCGGAAAAACCAAATGGAAAGGCTATCATCATTTGCCCAGGAGGAGGATATTGGATACTGGCGGCAGGGCATGAGGGGCACGATGTGGCCAAGGAATTTGCGAAGCGGGGGGTGACGGCTTTTGTACTGAAGTACCGTCTGCCCAATGGCGCGACAATGGTCGACAAGAGCATCGGGCCGCTTCAGGATGCGCAGCGTGCGATCCAAATGGTAAGGGAAAATGCAGATAAATGGAACGTCGATCCCCAGCAAATCGGAATCATGGGCTTCTCTGCAGGCGGCCATTTGGCATCCACGGCAGGGACGCAATTCCACCGGGAGGTCATCGACAATCCCAACAAGACCAGCCTTCGTCCTGATTTTTTGGTCCTGATTTATCCTGTGATCACTTTTGATCCAGTTGTGGGCCATAGCGGTTCCTCCAAAAATCTGATCGGGGAACGCCCCTCCCAGGGAATGATCAACTTGTATTCCAATGACAAACAAGTCACTGCCGAGACGCCTCCGAGCTACCTTGTACATTCCAAAGATGATCCGGTGAAGATCGAGAACACTTACCTTTTTATAGAAGCACTGAAGCAGCATGGTGTTCCCTACGGCACTACGATCTACGAGTCGGGCGGCCACGGCTACGGCATGGTCAACAAAACCAGCGAGGTCCGATGGATGGACGAGTTGGAGAAGTGGATGGGGGCCTTGTAGAGGCCCTTTTTTTTGAATTCCGTCCCAAGATCCTCTGCTTTCAAAACACAGTTTTGAAATATCTGCATTTTAATCCCTAACTTTTTGAAAAATACTAAACCCTAACTATTATGAAAAAACTATTGACCGTTCTCTTTTTCGTTGGATCTGTCTTGCCCTCCCTGGGGCAAATCAATGCCAAGCTGATGCGCTACATGGATGTTTCGGATTCCCAAATCGCCTTCGTGTATGGCGGGGATATTTGGTTGGTTGCCAAAGAGGGTGGCATGGCGACCCAATTGACCAATTCGCCGGGCGAAGAATCCTGGCCACGATTTTCCCCGGATGGGAAGTCGATCGCCTTTTCAGCCAGCTACAACGGGAATTTGGATGTCTATTCAATGCCGGTAACCGGTGGTGTGCCCACACGCGTGACGTATAAATCTTTTCCAGACAGAATGATCGACTGGCACCCGGACGGGAAGCGGCTGTTGATTGGGTCGACTGGAGAACTCGGAGGTCGCAGGTTGCTCAACCAGTTTTTCCTCGTCGGCAAAGAAGGAGGTTTTCCGGAAAAACTTCCCTTGCCCTATGGGGAATTGGCGAGCTTCTCTCCGGATGGCAAGCAATTGGCCTATATCACGAAGATCACGGAAAATTACCCTTTCAAGCGGATCAGAAGTGGCAATAACTCCGACATCTTGATATATGATGTCGCTTCCAACAAGGTAGAAAACATTACCAACCGGATCGCAATCGACGGCAAGCCGGCTTGGTCGGGGAATACGGTTTATTTCCTTTCGGACGAGAATCCCGATATGCGTCTCAATGTCTGGGCCTACGATACCAAGACTAAGGCCATGTCGCAGTTGACCAACTTCAAGGATTTTGATGTCTCTTTTCTTTCTGCCAGTGAAAAGGATTTGGTATTTGAAATGGGGGGAGATCTTTATTTGATGGATTTGGCAAGCAGGAATTACAAAAAGATCGATGTCCGCGTGATTTCTGACCTTTCCGTGGAGATTCCCCAACTCAAGGATGTCAGCAGGAGCATCGCCAACATGACAGTTTCCCCGGATGGCAAAAGGGTCGTCTTGCAAGCCCGTGGCGAGCTTTTCAATGTCCCCGCAAAGGAAGGATTCACTGTAAACATGACCCAAAGCAGCGGTGCCTTGGACCATAGCCCGGCTTGGTCGCCCGACGGCAAGACGGTGGCCTATTGGTCAGACCAGTCCGGGGAGTATGAGATTTACCTTCAAGCTTCGCAGGGAAGCCAAGAACCCAAAAAGTTGACGAATAGGAAATCCGGATTTGGCTACACACTGCATTGGTCGCCGGACAGCAAAAAAATCGCCTTCTTGGATGAGAAATATGACATTTCGATTGTAGATGTTGCCTCCGGGCAAATCAAAAAAGCAGGGAATACTTATTGGATCGTAGGCCACGGTGGTGCACCTAGTTTCCCGATCAACTGGTCGCCTGATTCCAAATACCTCGCCTTTACGATCGGCCAGGAAAACGCAAACCAAGCGATTCATATCTATGATACTGCTTCCGAAAAACTGACCAAGGCGACTTCCGGGTTCTACGAGGATTTGTCTCCCGTATTCAGCAAAGACGGTAAATACCTTTTTTTTCAGACCAATCGCAACATGGAGTCTATCTACTCTGACTTGGGCGATGGAACCTGGGTATATTCAAATACCACACAGCTTGGGGCAATTAGTTTGACAAAAGCTACTGCTTCCATTCTCCCTCCCAAAAACGATACGATCTCAATCGCAAGTGACAAGAAGCCGGAGGAGAAAAAAGCAAACGGCGTGCAGGTAAATATTGACTTTGACGGTTTGGAATCGCGGATTGTGCTGCTTCCCGCCAAGCCAGGGAATTTTGGAAAAATGTCCGCGATTGAAGATAAGTTGATTTACATGCGGTATCCGAGAACCGGGTCGGGTGAGATGGGTGGCACCTTGGTTTTTTATGATATCAAAGAACGGGAGGAAAAAACCATCCTCGACAAGGTCAACAATTATACTGTGACAGCGGATGGCAAATCCATATTGGTGTCGAGCAACGGTCAGTATGCAGTGATAGCAGCCAATGCAGGACAAAAGATGGAGAAAACAGTGCCGACCAACGGACTGGTCATGAATTGGGTGGCGCGGGAAGAGTGGAATCAAATATTCAATGATACTTGGCGCCGATACAGGGATTTCTTCTATGATCCCAACATGCAGGGAGTAGATTGGGAGGATATGAGGAAAAGATACGGTGCGCTCATCAAAGACGCCCGTACACGCTGGGACATCACCAATATCCAATCCAATATGCAGGCTGAGTTGGCCGCAGGACATACCTATACCAATGGCGGTGATACCGAATCCGTTACGCCAATCTTAACGGGATTTCTTGGGATCAAGTGGGCCAAAGAAGGGGATCGGTATAAGATCGGGCGAATTGTCAAGCCGGCTTCATGGAACACGGAGGTACGGTCTCCCTTTGATCGGCCAGGCGTGGAGGTGAAGGAAGGCGATTATATCATCGCAGTCAATGGCATCAAACTCGATCCGAACAAAGATCCTTACGCGGCCTTTGAAGGTTTGAGCGGAAAAACCGTGTCCTTGACAATCGGGCAGAAAAGTGGCAATTCGGAAGTTTCGAAGGATATTGTTATCACCTGCCTGACACCTGCGGAGGAAAGTAATTTGATCTATCTCGAATGGATAGAAAACAACCGCAAAATGGTCGAGAAACTCTCGGACGGACAATTGGGCTACATCTACATGTCCAATACAGCGGGAGACGGACAGCGTGAACTCATTACGATGTACTATGGACAATTGGACAAGAAAGGATTTATCATCGATGAACGCTTCAATGGAGGCGGACAGTTGGCAGACAGGTTTATGGAACTGCTGCTGCGTCCGGTTGTATACAATCTGCATTGGAGAAACGGCCGCGATCATACCAACCCGATCAAAGCCAATACCGGACCGATGGGCATGCTGATCAATGGCTGGGCTGGATCGGGCGGTGACGGATTGCCTTGGGCATTCAAAGTCCTCAAGGCAGGTCCAGTCGTAGGTGAAAATACCCTCGGGATATTGGTCGGACCGGCCACCGGCCATCAGTTGATCGATGGGGGCGGGATTACGGTTCCCGATGCGAGGCTTTATGACAATGCAGGACATTGGTTTTGGGAAGGAGAAGGCGTAAGCCCTGATATCGTCGTGTGGGATGATCCAAATCTGATTATGCAGGGTCGCGATCCGCAGATGGAGCGGGTAGTTCAGGAAGTGGTGAAGCTGATTTCTTCCAAACCTTCCAAAATGACGCCAGCACCTGCCTATGAAGACAGAACTTCAAAAGGAATGAAAAAGAACTGAGGCAAGCAATCAACAGTCAAAAAGCCGGTCAAAGGAAATTGACCGGCTTTTTTGTTTCCCATGCGCCACATCAACTTGTGCGGGCCTTGGTGGCACGGTATTTTTTCTCCAAATTTCGAATTCATCCATTGGGCATCATGAACAGATTTGTATTCGGGTTTTTGGCTGCGGCCATAGTATTTGTCGGGATTTGGTTTTGGTCAAATAGTACGGAGTCCAAGGACGAAATCCTGGAGAATTCCGCATTGATTCAGCAACAAATAGAACAAGTTGGCAAGCTGATCGTGACAGAGGGGTATTTTTCGCAGGTTTTTACCTTCAAGAATTCGAGGGATTTGTTCATGAATATTTGGACCTCTGACAAAAAGGCCCTTGTCATCGCCAATGCCAAAGTCACAGTGGAGTATGATCTCAGGGCTTTGGAGACCGAAATCAATCCGGAAACCAAGACTGTGATTCTAAAGAAGATTCCGGATCCAGTGGTCAATATCTATCCCGAGATTGAGTACTACGATGTGACCCAGGACTATTTCAACCAATTTGGTGCAGCAGATTACAACAAAATCAAGAATACCGTCAGTAAGCGCATTCGGGAAAAAGTGGATAAGTCCAATTTGCTCGACAATTCCAGAGAAAGGTTGATGGGCGAGTTGGTCAATATTTATATCGTCACCAAATCACTTGGATGGACACTCCAATACAATGAAACCGTGATCGAGGGTCAGGACCAATTGAGAAACCTTCAGCGGTAAGGTCTTTTTCCAAGTCATATCCACGGATCTTTCCTTTTTTTGAAAATGAACCTCCATTGCGGAGGTTAGCCGGAGGCTCGGGCTTTATCATGATTGACTGAATTGTAGGGATCACTTTTACCATTAGGCATTCAGAAGATCGCCGAGGCAAGAATTCTTGGACTTTTGATCTCCAGTCCAAAATGAAAAAGCCAGCCCACAAATCGGGCTGGCTTTTTTGATTGTTTCAGACAAACTACCGTGATCTCTTGATCACCCTTACGGTCTGCAAGCCTTGATCCGTTCTCAGCGTGATGACATAGAGTCCATCGGCGACTCCGGTAAAGTCAAGTTCTAGACGCCCTTCCTGCTTGAACCAATTCGTCCTGAGGGAGTGCGTTCTACCTACTGCATCGATCACCGACATGTCCCTCTCCGAAGAGAACTCGGAAACCAATCCACTCATTTGGATTTGGAGTCTATCTATGACTGGGTTTGGATAGGCGATGAGCTTGCTAGCCGGATTGTCAATCTTAGTGCCTTGGGCTTCTGACGACTCAGAGTTTGTCGACAAGATTTCCGAAGCAGCTGTTCCCTGGATCCTGGCGTTTTGTGTTCCGACAGGGATGGATTTTGGACGGATAACGATGGCTTGTGCCACCCAATTCTCGCTAACTGAAGCCCGCCCGATTAGGTTTCCGGTCGCTCCAGGATCCGTTTTGATAAGGAATGCCATCATGTTCGAAGTCAAGCCTTGTTGGTTATTCGGGTCATCATATACCTCCGTGAAACCAGAAGGTGCCGTCCAGGTTGCATCTTTCTTATTAGTAAAGAAGGTCATTACCATACTATTGCAGGCACTGGTATTAATGGTTGGAATAGTGGCCGTCAAAGATGGTGACCCTGAAGCACCGACCGAAGCCTCGATTGGGCCATTAGGATGTGCAATGTCCGCCCCAGTTACCCTGGTAATGCCTATTGTCCATTTTGGACTTTGGCTGATGCTGAATCCATACGATGCAGGTTCATTGTTGCTTGTGATGACTTTGTAGTAAGTGACCATTGCCACCTGATTGCCTTGGTTGACCCTTCTAATCAGCTTCCAGGAATTGTCTGGAGGTGTCACAGAAGGCGCTTGACCTTTTTCGAACATCAATCCTACTATGAGCAAATCGCCGATTTGGGTGTTCGCTGGTCTTTGGACGGTGGCAGGTCTAGCGGTACTTCCTGCACCTTTGGCTGTCGCAAAGCTTCCAATAGCTGGTGCGGCATTCACGCAGCCTATGATAGTCAAAGAGGTATATACGGAATTTGCAGTTGTGTAATTTACGTCACCCGCATAATGTGCAATTGCGAGGTAGTTTCCAGGCATTGATGGAGGGCTGAGCGTCGGACCATAAGATGTCCCATTCGCCCCTTCATATTGAATTGTAAGCAAATCTGGGTTGAGTAGATCGCTTGAACCTCCAACACCGAATACCGTTGCCGTAGCTGGTTTCGGATTACCGTCAAATTCAAATGTTCCACCCGTAATTTGGACAGTTGGAGTCGCCTTTTCGACCGCAAGCATGCCCCTAGAAACATTACCCAAGACGTAATTCGAAGGATCAATCAATGTGATCTCTGGTTTTACCAAATAATTTCCAGCAGCTATTGTGCCTGTTGATGGGAATTCTAAAGCCCCTGAGTTCAGTTTGTAAACAACGCTTTCGACTATTGTTTCAGCATTGTCCTCGAGGATTACTTCTTCTTTCTGTGGATTCAAGAATTTGGTACTGAATACAAATCCTTCAAAATTACTGCTAAAGGCAGGATTGGGATCTCCGAAGGTGATCTCTTCAGGATTTGCTTCAGTTGTTACGTTGAGCGTCGCAGGAGTGATCTCCAACGCTCCAGGTAAATAAGAGGTTCTGAAGTTTCTGGAATCAAAGGTTCCAGGTATAATGAAATGGCTTCCAACATCCGAACCGGTGACCATATTGATTGAGAAAAACTCCAAATTGAAGTCATCTTCCTCTCCTTCTATTTCAGCTCCAAAATCATAGAATTTGCCCAAAGTAGCATTTTCTCCTTCCACGGCCAAGTCAAGGTCGTTTTCGCTAAACACTACCAAACTATTGTTTTCGGATTCTATTTCAGCATTTTCGGTACTGTTGAGGATTGTCCTCGCATTGATGATCGTCCGAGCGTTGAGAATAGTCCTCGCATTGATGATTGTTCGAGCGTTGAGGATGGTTCTGCCGTTTACTATGGTTCGGGCATTGAGGATTGTCCTTGCGTTGATCATCGGTCTTCCATTGATCGAAACTGGCTTTGTGACTTGATCTTCTTCATTATCGAGATAATCCACGAATGCTTCCGCCGGGACATCAAATGCTGAGTTGATGATTGTTCGAGCATTGATCATTGTTCGAGCATTGATCATTGTTCTCGCACTGACCATGAAGCTTTTGTTCACAAGGGTTTCTTGATTGAAGATGGTTCGGCCATTGAAAATTCCAAGCGGTAGGCTATTATCTCCAATTTGTTTGGCGAGAGCAAGGTCTGCGAGGTACTGCTCGATCACTTTGTCTTTGATCACTTGGGGGTCGGTGATGAGAGTTTTCTCCCCATCTTGAATTAATTCCGCTGGAATAATTACATCAAATTCAAGATTGTCGGATATCGATTCGCCGAACGTGATGGATAGACCCTTAGGTTGAATCGTTATTGCGAGCGGCTCTACCCTGTAAGTGGCGGATGGATATTGTACAAGACCATCCTGAAGCGTGCCTGCATAATTGTAGAAATCAGCGAACGCGAACCCAGTCCTGGGATGGGATGCCCGGATGATATAGGTGCCTACCTCAGCCAACTCTCCTCCAAGGTCAAAAATCGGGCTCGACAGTGAAAGAAGTCTCAGCGCGCTATTGGGGTCATTTGGATCTGTGGTTAACCCAATCTCAGCCAAAGTCAATGCACTAGGCACCCAGATATTGCCCTCGGCTAGCTCTACGATACTGAAAGTGAGTGGATTAAGTACCTGTCCGTATTTTTTGGTTTGGTTGTCAAGTTTAATCGCCACTGTTTTCTTGATCACGTCGAAGAAGAAGACAGGACCAGCTGTACCTCCATCGGTTTGGGTCTCAGAAATCGGATTATTGACTACTGTAATGTCAGGATTACCTTCAAATTTGGGTACAGTGACCAACAAGTTTCCAGTGTTTTCATCAAATGTTGATGGAAGCTTCTCGTCACGCAAAAAGACCTCTGAGGATTCATTGAAGTTTTTCCCTGTAATTGTCAGTTGGAATTCAACCTCACCCAAGCCAGTGTTTTGATCATATACCAGCGCAATGATTTCGGGATTTGGGTTTGCCAATGTCAGCAAGGCGCGATCAGCTCTCACCATACCTGACCCAGATTTGAAATCAACCCCCGCTTCATGCATGTCCTGTGAAGTACTCGACATCACCCGTCTGATATCCGCTGGAAGACTTACCCCTGGACCACCAATCCATCCTGGAGGATTGGTAGTTGGATAATATTTCACCCTTGCCTGCTTGATCAGTGCAGCCACTGCGGCCGCGTGTGGCGCTGCGGCGGAGGTTCCAAAGAAATTGGAGAAGCCATCATTCTCCAAATCCTGAGCGCCAAGATTTACCGTCGTGTTGACGCCGTTTGGTCCCACAAAATCCGGTTTGTTTCTGATCTCATTTTCGGTAGTTGTTCCCCCACGTGAGGAGAAAGTAGCTACCGTAAAAGGAGGAGTGCCAGCGGGTACAAGGCTTGGGTCAAAATTAAATACCGAAGTATTGGCATAAAGGACTGCACCTACGGTCATAGCACCTTCTGAGTTGGCATGTCCGATAATCGTGGATGAATTTATGTCATTTTGGGCCTCTGGGTCAAGTTCCCCACGGAACACAACGTATTTAAATTTAATCCCTCTGTTGGAATCAAGGTCACCACAACTGTCGCATTCTCTTGCTAGGAGCAACTCAACCGTAGTCTCTTCTGTGACGGTAAATGACAAAACCTCGATTGGATCTCCATTTCGGTTGTTCCTGTTAAAACCAAACAGAGGCACTCCCTGAAAGTTCTTTAGATAGATGTCCAAGTCGTATTGGCTTCCTTGCTGTTCAATTGAAAATAATGGATCATCCCATTGAAGTGCGATCATATAAACTGCAGGACCGGTCTGACCTGGGAAAACTTTTATGGATTGCGTATTCCTGCCATTGGCAAACTGGTGTACCCGCCCTTCTGGCCAAACACCTCCGTTCAACGGTAGGCTGACCGTGTTGTCAACCACAGGATTGAAGGTTCCTTCGAACGATTTGCTGCCAAAATTGCCCGCTGAGGTAAAATAGGAGACTCCATCAGCCGTCACTTGGTTGACCGCCCTACTTACCCGTCCATCTTTGAAGAATGGTTCGGTGATGTAGGTAATGTCGTCAACGATAATGTCGCTGCCGGCTTCGGCCAATTCCAAAATACCTTTTGCAAAATCCCCGGCAGTTACGACGCCGTACCTGAAGCCCAACTGGGCACCAGGAGCGACATCGTGTATGATTTGGATCATTGCACGGCCCTCATCAGTCCCCTTGCCGTATCTGCTTGGCAAATCTTTGGAGAAATAAAGTTCAGATGGCAAGTCACCATTTGCAATGTCAACTGCAAGTGGGTTTACGCCGTCATCAGTCCTGGTCGCATAGCTGTCTGACAGCACGCCGATTTTCACACCGGCGCCATTTATGGTCGGGTCTCCCTCAAAATGGGAATAACCAAACTTTACCAAGTCAGATCGCATCACTTTGTCCCCTTGTGTAGTGGTGATGCCCTTATTGGTGACCGGAGGAAATGCTGGGCGAATCTCCTGAATATAAAGTACTTCTTGGTTGATTTGCTCCAACAAACCGATTGGTAAGAAACCGGCAATGACAAAATCGTCTTCAAACTCCTCGATGTCGATCAGATCAGAGGTAAATTCAAATTGGTATTGAGATTCCAACAATCCGATCAGGGCTGGCAAGTTCGACTTGTCCTTGAAAATAATCTCAACGAGCACTTTTGATCCCTCAATGTAATATACCTCATTCGTTTCGACCGGATTTTCTGGATCGAATAGATTGTAAAGCATTGTGAGTTCGGATCCGATCAGGTCATAAACCTTTCCTGCGAAAGGTGCACAAACTCCAAATGTCTGTCTTTGAGCAACTGTAATTGAAAAAGTCGCAGGTTCCTCTGCACATGCTCCGACTGATTGGGGTTCAACCTGAATCACATCTCCAGAGGTGGCAATGTAGTTTGATGGATCTTGGATTTCGATTGTGCTTTGATCTTGGAGAATTTTTCTGAACACCAAGTTGCCCTGGTCGGTAGTTGCGTAATCATTCAAATCGATTACAGCGGTACTACCGCCGAGTTCGTCACTACATACCAAAGCATCTTCGATAGTCAAATTGGCTGGAGTTGAAAGTTCAACGGATTTGGAACAAGACACTGGGCCGCAAGAGGATTGGCTGGTAATTTCTACCGAGACTGTGCCCGCGCCTGTCCAATTGACCGAAATTGAATTGGATCCTTGACCTCCCATTATTTGACCTTCCCCAGTAATTGACCAGAGGTAGTTTTCTGCACCCTCGGGCACTGAATATGTCGCTAGATTTCCTGCACAGACCTCGGATGGGCCTTGGATTTCGCATTCACCGTCCAAATCCACCGACGTAGAGGCTGCCTGAACTGACCTGTCTTGACTACCGACAGATTTTCCATTCAATGAAACAACCCGGGTATGATAAGGTGAGCCATTGATGCTTGAAGCAGAGTTGCCTTCACCCCAATCGCTGGCGCTCGCGATATGCCCACCCCACGCAATGACCACAGTGTTATTGTTGCCACTTGGGGTGCTATTAACAGTAAATGGGATTCTCAATCTCGTGATCGCTGTCGTACCAGTTGGGCTCTGCTGAACTACGTAGCTGATTGTCCCAAATGTACCGCCATGGATTGCCAGTCTCCGTTCTTCGGCAGGTAGGTTATTGAAACTCTCCCTTGGCATTCCAGCGCTTCCACCGGGTGCCGGAATATTAGCATAGTTGTAGGATGATGAACCAAATGGTAAGCTGGAGACCGGCTCTACAACCTCACAAATCCTGTCAAAACCTGTTATAAAATCGATGGCACTTTTACTGTTGCTTCGGGTATCCCACTCAATTTCGACAACACCTTGAGAACCAGATCTCAATTTTGAAATTGTAAGCCTGTAAGGGATCGATTGTCCCTCAAAAAAGTGGCTGTTGCTTTCATTGGAATTTCCTGTTGCCCAGTTGACTGGACTTACTGCAGGTTTATTGATGCCTCCGTTTTGGCCTTGTTCCAGCCTTACTGTTTGGCCATACGACATATTTATGCCTATAAAAAAAAGGCAAAGCCATTTCAAGTTTGACAAAATATTTTTCATGATGAGTTGGGTTGTGTTGGAATTCTCAAAAGTTACAGTCGAAGGGTTCATTCGATAACTGATTTATTTCATTGGGTTGTAAAGTACTTTTAAAAACATCCATGTTTGGTTTAGAATGAAATACAGTTTTCATTACTCAAAATAGACTTTAAAAGGTACGAAAAAAACATAACCTCACAAGCAAATAAAAATTTAATTATTAGGTAATAAAGATTTAGGTTGGTATTTTATTGATTTTTTTCAATTATGGCTTCAAGGAAAGAATTATTCGATTATTGGATTGAATTATGTAAAGAATTTACCTGAGAGTTTTTTGGGAAGTTCTAAGTGTATTGCGATTGTCAACATGTAAGGGTCATTTTTCAATATTTTTGATTGAAAAGAAGGGATTTATCTATAGATTCCTAGCATGAAGAATTCACATTTCATTCAGCTTGTTTTTTTTCTGACCATTTGTTGGGATGTCTACCCAATTACTTCAGACCGGCAGACCAACAAATCCGTCAAGCCAAATATCATCTTCATTCTGGCCGACGATTTGGGTTATGGTGACTTGGGAGTTACAGGGCAAACCAAGATAGAGACACCCAATTTGGACAAGTTGGCACGAGAGGGGATGCTTTTCACCAACCATTACTCCGGCGCGACCGTGTGCGCCCCATCGAGGGCTGCGCTGATGACGGGTTTGCATACTGGCCACACGCCAATCAGGGGAAACAAGGAAATCCAACCCGAGGGACAGCATCCCATGCCTGATTCTGTACTTACTTTACCCAAAATGATGAAAAGGGCTGGTTATGCAACCGGTGCGTTTGGAAAATGGGGCTTGGGATTTGTCGGCTCTTCGGGTGACCCAAACAGACAGGGGTTCGACCAGTTTTTTGGCTACAATTGCCAGCGATATGCCCATCGCTATTTTCCAGAATACCTTTGGCTGAATTCAGAGAAGGTTTTTCTGCCTGGGAATGACTGGACAAACAAAGCCACTTTTGCGCCGGATGTGATCCAAAAAGCCGCTTTGGAATTTATTGAGGCAAATAGCGGCAAGCCTTTTTTTATGTATGTACCGATGGTCATCCCGCATGCGGAATTGGCTGCGGATGAGGAGAGTCCGATTTTTAAGAAATATCGGGAGAGGTTTGGCGATGAAAGGGAGTTTGTGGCGGCAGCGGGGTGGGACTATGGACCCGGCATCGATATCCCTGGCTACCAATCCGTCAAACATCCAAGGGCGACCTATGCCACGATGGTCGAAAAACTTGATGCCCATGTCGGTGAAATCATTGCGAAGCTAGAAGTACTTGGCATCCGGGAGAATACACTCATCGTCTTTGCCTCTGATAACGGACCCCACCAAGAAGGTGGCAATGATCCAGACTTTTTTGACAGCAATGGGATTTACAGAGGATACAAGCGGGATTTGTACGAAGGGGGAATCAAAACCTCAATGATCGCCAACTGGCCAGGAAAAATAAAAGCAGGTTCGGTTTCAGACCATATTTCCGCATTTTGGGATTTGATGCCGACATTTGTCGAATTGGCGGGAGTGTCCATTGACTCGGAGTTGGATGGGATATCGATGGTCCCCACGCTACTGGGAAAGGGGAGGCAAGTTCAACACAAGTATCTATTCTGGGAGTTTGTGGAGCAAGGGGGGAAGCAGGCCATTCGGATGGGTGACTGGAAAGCCGTAAGACTGAATGTGAAAAACAATCCAAATCCACCGATGGAGATTTACAATCTTCGCAACGATCCTTCCGAAACAAAAAACCTGGTGGATCAATACCCTGATTTGGTCTCGGAGTTCAACAGACTTTTTGCGGAAGCCCATCGTCCGAATGCCGTTTTTCCGCTTTTTGAGTAAGGGACGCGTAAAGGTCTTTCCGAACTTGTTATTCGCCCACATAAACAAAAAAACCTCCGAATTTTCGAAGGTTCTTTTGCTATTCGGGTATCTGGGATTAGCCGATGGAGATCCGTTTGAAAGCAGATACTGTCAGGCCTTTGCTGACGCCGTCCAAGTACTGTGCGATGGATTTGGTGTTGTCCTTTACAAAGGCTTGGCTCAGCAAAGTGCTCTCTTTGTAGAACTTCTGCAATTTGCCAAGGGCGATTTTTTCGAGCATTTCCTCAGGCTTGCCTTCTTGTCTCGCTTGGTCTTTGCCGATCTCGATTTCTCTTTCTACAATCGAAGCATCTACGCCGTCTTTGTCAACAGCAACTGGGTTCATGGCAGCGATTTGCATAGCCACATCTTTGCCAGCCTCTTCCACAGCTGCACCGTTTACGTTTTTCAACGCAACCAACACGCCCAATTTGCCATTGGAGTGGATGTAAGGAACTACAGCTTCACCCTTCACGACTTCGAAGTGGGAGATTTCGATTTTCTCACCGATTTTACCGGTAAGCTCGATGATTTTCTCGCCGATGGTGATGCCTTCGAATGGAATCGCCAAAACATCCGCAGCTGTAGCTGCATTGTTTGCGATCGCCAAATCCAAGGCTGTATTTGCGAAAGCCACGAATTCTTCGTTTTTGGCCACAAAATCCGTTTCGCAGGTCAATGAAAGCAAGGTTCCGGTGGTACCGTTTGCACTGGTCTTGATGACGATTGTACCTTCTTTGGTTTCGCGGTCGGCTCTGGAAGCAGATACCTTTTGACCTTTTTTCCTCAAGATGTCGATTGCTTTTTCGAAATCACCCTCTGCTTCTGTTAGGGCTTTTTTACAATCCATCATGCCGGCACCGGTCATTTGCCTCAATTTGTTTACTTCTTGTGCAGTAATTGCCATTGTTTTAGTCAATTTATGAGATTAAACTTTTTGTCTGTTTGATCAACCAGCAGGTACAAAGACCTTCGAGGTTGGAAATTTCCTGAAAAGCCTTTGTAGTGATAAAAACCTCAAAGGTCTGTTAGAAACAAAAAATTGAACACAGGCCGGGGCCACATGTTCAATCTTTTGAATAAATGAAATCAAAGTGGATTATTCTTGTGTCTCGGCGTCGACAGCTCTTTTAGCTTCTTCCTCTTCGGTCAGCTTAGCATCTTCTTTGTCTCTTTTCCTCTCGGAGAGACCTTCTTCGATGGCTGCACCAAACGCTTTGACGAGCAAGGATATTGATTTGTAAGCATCGTCATTGGCTGGGATAGGGAAATCCACCTCGTTGGGGTTGGAGTTTGTATCTACCAATGCGAAAACAGGGATACCAAGCTTTTGTGCTTCTGAGATCGCGATGTGCTCTCTCTTGATGTCAACGACAAACAAAGCAGCAGGAAGTCTGGTCAAGTCGGAGATACCGCCCAACACGTTTTCCAATTTCTCGCGCTGTCTGCTGACCATGAGTCTTTCTTTCTTCGCCAGGTTCTTGTAGGAATCTTCCTTCATCATCTTGTCGATGGAAGACATCTTCTTCAAGGATTTGCGGATGGTGGCGAAGTTGGTCAACATACCGCCGAGCCATCTTTCGGTCACGAAAGGCATGTTGAGTCTTTTTGCTTCGTCGGCCACCAAGTCTTTCGCCTGCTTTTTGGTAGCGACGAACATGACTTTTTTACCTGAGCGAACGATCTGCTTGATTGCGTTGGATGCTTCTTCGAGGCAAACAAGCGTTTTGTTGAGGTCAATGATATGGATTCCGTTCTTCTCCATGAAGATGTACGGCGCCATTCTTGGATCCCACTTTCTCGTCAAGTGTCCAAAATGAACACCAGCATCCAGTAAGTCTTTATATTCTAATTGTGCCATTAATAGATAAATATGAAAGTAAAGGGTATATAAAGTCCCAATTAACGTTTGGAGAACTGGAATCTTCTTCTGGCTTTTCTGCGTCCTGGCTTCTTACGCTCGACCATTCTTGGGTCACGGGTAAGGAATCCTTCTTTTTTCAAGGCTGGCCTGTGGGCGATATCGAATTCGCAAAGCGCTCTGGAGATAGCCATTCTGGCTGCCTCTGCTTGTCCTTTGATGCCTCCGCCGTCCAGGTTGATCTTGATGTCATAGGTGCCATCCACGCCTGCAAGCACCAGTGGTTGCTTGACAATGATCTGGTGCAGCTCAAACGGAAAATAAGTCTCGATCGACCTGTCATTGATCGTGATCTCGCCTTTTCCGGGTTTCATGTAGATTCTTGCGACAGATGTCTTTCTTCTACCGATTGTGTTGATGATTTCCATGAACTGCTAGATTAAAATTTGACTTCTTTAGGTTGCTGTGCGGCATGTGGATGCTCAGGACCGTTGTACACAAACAGGTTTCTGTACAAATCCCTTCCCAATCTGTTTTTGGGAAGCATTCCCCTTACGGCTTTTTCTACCAAGATGGAAGCTGATTTTTCCTTCAACATCCTTGGGGTAGAGATCCGCTGTCCGCCTGGATAACCGGTATGACGTACATAGACTTTCTCGTCCATCTTTCTGCCGGTCAGCCTTACCTTGTCTGCATTGATGACAATCACGTTGTCTCCGCAGTCCACATGAGGGGTGAAATAAGGCTTGTGCTTGCCCCTCAGGATTCTAGCAACCTCACTGGCAAATCTACCTAGCACTGCAGAATGGGCGTCCACTACGATCCATTTTTTCTCTACAGTCTGTGCATTCGCTGATTTGGTTTTGTAGCTTAATGTATCCACTGTGTAAATGTTTGTTTATTAGCTTGTTATGTATACTTCACCCTCAAAAAGGGACACAAAGATAGAAGTATTTTCTTTTTCAAACAAAAGAAAGCACATTATTGCCCACATTTTCTTTGGGTTAGCGATTTTTCTCCAATTGTTTGACCAGGACATCGAAGTCTTTGGGGTATGGAGCTTCTACTTCGATCCGCTCTCCTTTCAATCCTTCGTATCCAATCCCAAACGCATGGAGCGCCACCCGCTGCATGATGGGCAATTCCTCTGTATCTTTTTTAAGGTTAAACCGCCGCTTCAAGGCAGATAAATAAAGTGGCTTGCCGCCGTAGGTCTCATCTCCACAGATAGGCGTCTTCAGATGGGCCAAATGCACCCTTATCTGGTGTAGCCTTCCCGTCACGGGCCTGCAGGCAATCAGGGAATGCCCATAATAAGTCCGCAGCGTGGTGAAGTAGGTCTGTGCCGGCTTGCCTTCCTTGGTTATCTTGGCGATGCCTTTGTTGGTTGCGTGGATATTGCGGTCTACGAGCAAGTTGTCGTACTCGTGAATGCCTTCCACGACTGCATGATAGACTTTGTCCACTTTTCTGTTCTCAAACTGAATCGCAATATTCCTGTAGGCTTCGGGGTGCTTGGCAATGACCAAGCAGCCTGAGGTTTCTTTGTCCAGCCGGTGACACACCTGGGCATCAGGGGTGTATTGTCTGGCCAAGTCCAGAATATTCTGCGCTTCGTGACGGTCGTCCAATGTCGATACATAGGGAAGCTTATTGATGACAAGGTAATCCTCGTTTTCAAACAGAATCAGTTCCTGAAAGTCAATCTTCTTCATGCAGCCTACGCGCCCAATAAGCGCGCAAAGGTATTGAAATCGGGGAGGAAAAAAAACAGATTGGAAAACTGATAGTGAAAAACCCGGGGCAGGAGCCTGTAGAGATTTGCCTTTTTCCAATGAAAAGAACTACATAGCCTCAAACATGTGAAAAAATCAAAGAAACTATACGGCTGCAGGGCTTTTGGGTGGAAATTCCATGGCCGCTTTGTCCAATGGCAACTCAAAGCTAAAAATGGAGCCCTTGCCGACGGTGCTGCTGACGGATATCTTGGTCTTGTGGCCCTCGAGGATATGCTTCACGATCGCTAGCCCGAGTCCTGTGCCGCCCATTTCGCGGGAACGGCTTTTTTCCACCCTGTAAAACCGCTCAAAAATCCGCTTGATATCCTCGGGAGGGATGCCTTTGCCGTTGTCCTTGACCTCGACGGTGATGTGGTTTTTATGGGGCTTGAGGTGTACTTCGACCTCGCCGCCGTCATTGTTGTACTTGATGGCGTTGGAGATGAGGTTTTGGCAGACCCGAAAGATCTTGTCCTTGTCGGCATGGGTGATGAAGGTTTTTTCCTTGTCATAGAAAAATCGGATCAGCACCTGTCGTTTGGAGGCTTTATGTTCCATGTCTTCGATGACCTCGAGGATCATCTCCCGCAGGTCAAATTTTTCGAAATTGAACTTGATCTCCCCGCTTTCCATTTGGTTGAGCGTGAGGAGGTCGTGGACAAGTTTGTCGAGCGAATTTAGGCTTTTCGCAGCGCGCTTGAGGAACTTCAGCCGGACGGATTTGTCATCCACAGCACCATCGAGGAGCGTATGGATATACCCTTGCGCTGCAAAAATCGGAGTCTTGAGTTCGTGGGAGATATCGGCGATAAATTCCCTTCGGAATTCGGCGTTTTTCTGAAGGGTTTCGATCTCCTTGTTTTTTGCCTGTGCGTAGGTGTTGATTGTTTTGTTGATCTTTTTGAGCGGGGAGATCGACAGGCTGTCGGACTTGTCCGTGACGGCGGAGTAGTCCTTTTTTTGGATTTTCTCCAAGACACTGTAGATATTGGCTATTTCCTTGAAAATGAGGAATTCCAGCGTCACATTGATCAAAATATAAGAGACGGAAAAAGAGATACCACCTGCAACGACCAAAAGGGTAGGGGTCGCATCCTCCATCAAAAAAAGAAAAGCCACTGTCAAGGCTGATATAGCCAAGGCCAACACCAAAGAAATCCCCCTCGAAGTGGTAAACATGCAGCTAGTTCAGATCGAATTTATACCCTACGCCTTTGACAGTAGTGATATAATCTTCGCCGATTTTTTCCCTGACTTTGCGGATGTGTACATCGACTGTCCTAGCGAGGACAAAGACATCCGCTCCCCAGATATTCTGCAAAAGATCATCCCTACTGAAAACCATATTCGGGTTTTTTGCAAGAAAATACAACAGTTCGAATTCTTTTTTGGGAAGGGTGATCGTTTTGCCGCTTTTGTCGATCGTATAACTCGTGCGGTCGATGATGAGGTCTTTGATCTTGATTTGGGTGAGCTCTTGTTCTTTTTTGGACTCCCGTCTGAACAAGGCCGCGATGCGGCTCATCAAGGCCCGTGGCTTGATAGGCTTCGTAATGTAATCGTCCGCCCCGACGTCAAATGCTGCGATTTCGGAGTATTCCTCAGCTCGCGCGGTCAGAAAAATAATAAAAGTGCCTTTGAGCTCAGGTATCTCCCTCAGTTGGCGGCAGGTCTCCACACCGTCTTGGATAGGCATCATGATATCAAGCAGAATCACGTCAGGCTGGAATTTGGAGGCGATTTTTACTGCCTTCACGCCATCCTCCGCGGATTCCACCTCGTAGCCTTCTTTTTTGAGGTTATAAGTAAGTAGGTCCACGATATCCGGCTCGTCATCGACGACCAATACCTTGACTTTTTGCTTGTCACCCATGGGTAGATTGTGGTTTTTTTATTAGGCTAATATGATGCTAATTTAAAGAACGGCAAAACATGAATACGTCTGGCAGACGTAGATAAAGCTAAAAACAACACAAAATTTTTTTTGGATGGGGCAATGTTAATCCAGTGTTACCAAATCATGAATCAATTGTTTCTCAGGCCTTTCGCATCCATGATTTCCATATCGAGCGAACCTACCACCAATTTGGCTTTTATCTTCAAAGGAATTTTATTCATGTCGTCAGACACCCAAACCGTGACCGGCTGCTCGCCTCTGAAGAGCTTATTTTTGGGAATAATCGGCGACAAAACATAAGCATCAAAAGTGCCGATATTGGTCTCTATTTTTTCCTTCCTTTTGTATTGCATCTTGATCGTGTATACTTCCTTGTCAAAAAAGCCGGTCAAGGTGATCAAATCCCCCTTTTTGAATTTTTTCATATCCATCGTGCGGAGATGGTAAAACCCACTGACGATATCCTGCACGTTAGCAGGTATAGGGAACTGCTTCGTTTCTACCACTTCCTTGTCATCCCTGTCAAAAAGCTTCACCACGGCCTGTTTATTTTGATGGTCGAAGGTGACCCTTTCATTCTTCTTATACCGTCCCTCTTCGATAAATCGGTACGAATGATGGGGAATGATATAAGCGGTATCTACGTAACTTCCCCAATTGTCATTGACATAGAATAGCTTGAATATCCCCAATGTCTGACCATACACATCGATCTTGTAAGTCGGTTTGTTGTTGAAGGGTACCACGGCGGGCTGGATGACCATCCTGGCCTCGGCAGCGTCAAAAAAACCATAGGAAACCTTGAACAATAATTCCTCTCCTTCCCTGAACGAATTGTTTTTCTGCGCTAGGCAGACGTGCAGGTAGCCTAAAAAAATAATTACGACAATTACTGACTTTTTCAGGTAGTTTTTCATTAAATTAAAACTTCTGTCGAAAGCATCTCAAATCTTCT
The DNA here is from genome assembly GCF_021491425.1 of Mariniradius sediminis. NCBI lineage: Bacteria > Pseudomonadati > Bacteroidota > Cytophagia > Cytophagales > Cyclobacteriaceae > Mariniradius > Mariniradius sediminis. Next base: position 76,818 of record NZ_JAKEVZ010000004.1, read on the forward strand.
TACAATATTAGCAACGGATTAAGGTAGCCAATTTATTGCTTCCAACAACAAAATACGAAGCACTGACAGCATGGGTTGGTATCCCAAGTATCCGTCTTTAATTTTAATTATTCAAATCATCGAAATGTTAAATTAATAATATGAACGCAAATACAGAAAAGCTAAAAGCGCTGCAGCTTACCATCGACAAACTCGAGAAAACCTACGGGAAAGGTACCGTCATGAAACTCAGTGACAATACTGTTCAGGATATACCTGCGATCTCTACGGGTTCCTTGGGTTTGGATATGGCATTGGGAGTGGGCGGTATACCAAGGGGAAGGGTAATCGAAATCTATGGTCCAGAATCATCCGGAAAGACAACCTTGACCATGCACTGCATTGCCGAGGCACAGAAAGCTGGCGGACTTGCGGCCTTTATTGATGCCGAGCACGCGTTTGACAAAACCTATGCAGAGAAATTGGGTATCGATACCGAAAATCTGCTGATATCCCAGCCCGACAACGGTGAGCAAGCATTGGAAATTGCCGAGCACCTGATTCGTTCAGGGGCTATCGACATCATCGTCATCGACTCCGTGGCAGCATTGGTTCCAAAAGGAGAACTCGAAGGCGAAATGGGCGAAAGTAAGATGGGCTTGCAGGCAAGGTTGATGTCCCAAGCGCTCAGAAAACTTACCGGGGCTATAAACAAGACCGGCTGTGCCTGTATTTTTATCAACCAGCTGCGTGACAAAATAGGCGTGATGTTCGGTAACCCAGAGACTACCACGGGCGGTAATGCCTTGAAATTCTATGCATCTGTCCGATTGGATATCCGAAGAATCGGTCAAATCAAGGAAGGTGCGGACAACGTGGTTGGTAACCGAACTAAGGTGAAGGTCGTGAAAAACAAAGTTGCGCCGCCTTTCAAAGTCGTGGAGTTTGACATTATGTATGGAGAAGGCATATCCAAAGTAGGTGAAATCATTGACCTCGGTGTCGAGTTTGAGATAATCAAGAAGGCAGGTTCTTGGTTTTCCTACGATGGCAACAAGCTTGGCCAAGGCCGTGATGCCGTCAAGGAACTATTGCTTGACAATCCTGAGTTGGCGGAAGAATTGGAAAGAAGAATCAAGGAAAAGGCAGGATTGGGTGCCAAATTAAAGGAAGAAAAGGGCGAAGATTGATTCTTGCGACTCTTTTATATTATATAAATCAAAAAGGCTCCAATTTGGAGCCTTGTTTTATTTCTAGGTCGCGCGGATCGCCTCGACAGGGTCAAGTCTTGCGGCCACGATTGCTGGAACCAAACCGGAAACTAGTCCAATCACGGATGCAATCCCGATTCCCAAGACGATGTTTTTGAGTGAGAGTATCAGCTCGAGCGAGCCAAGTTGAATAAATGTCAATGCATATACGATCAGTAGACCTGCAAAACCTCCAATAAGGCTTAGGAAAATCGCTTCAAACAAGAATTGGAACAGAATGAAGTAGTTTTTTGCGCCGAGTGATTTTTGGATACCGATGATATTGGTCCTTTCTCTCACGGAGACAAACATGATGTTGGCGATGCCGAATCCACCCACGAGGATCGAAAATCCGCCGATCACCCACCCCGCACCCGAGATTACGTCAAACACCGATCCGATTGTATCCATCAAGAATTCGGATTTATTGAGGGAGAAATTGTCCTCTTCTGCAGGTTTCAAACCCCTTTTGGCGCGCATCAGTCCCACTAATTCATTCTCGAGAGAAACCAGTCCGATGTCTGTTTCCTGCCCCTTCACGGCAATACTGGGTTCGATGCCGTTTTTTCCAACATAAAACAATTTCGTGAAGCTAAAGTACGGGATCATGATCGCTTGATCTTTGGAGGCAATCTCGAAAAGGCCCTCGCCCTCTTCCTCAAAAATCCCAATGACTACAAACTTCCGTCCCTTGATCTTGATTTCTTTTCCAAGGGCATCGGTGCCGGGAAAAAGCGTACTTGCGATCTTGGTCCCAATCAGCGCCACGTTCCTTGCTGAGCTTATTTCGGATTCTGTAAAAAACCTTCCGGATTGCAGTGGAAGGTCATATACATCTTGGTAGGTATAAGTGATTCCTGTAAGGTCTGCACCTTGGAAGGCATTGCTGGCTTGCTGCACAGTAGTATTGGCAGAGGCTGAAAAGGAAACCGCTTCACTGTTTTTGAGATTTTCCCTCAAAAAAAGGTATTCGGAATAGGTATTATACGGCCTTCGGATAAACTTCCACCATGGATAATCCGGTCCACCGACAAAAAAGAATCGGTTGACAGTGACGACATTCGTGCCTAGAAAGGTGAAGCTGGATTTGATGTTTTTCTCCAAGGAATCCACCAAGGTGAACACTGCGATGATCGCAAAAATCCCGACTGTAACCCCGAGCAGGGATAGCACGGTGCGGGTGAGGTTTGATTTGAGGGCCTGCATCGCGAAGCGGATACTTTCCCACACGAGGTTGATAAATTGCACGTAGTTGGTTTGTTTAAAAACTAATCAGCAATATAAGTAGAATTGGGGATTTTTATTTTTAACTTTGCACTTTTTAAATATTAAAGAAAGATTAATCAACATAGCATACCCTACTCATTCACCATATGAAGTTATCCGACTTTAAATTAGACATCCCCAGAAAACTCATCTCCCTTTACCCAACACCCAACAGAGACGAATCCCGTTTGATGGTAGTCCACAAAAAAACCGGGCAAATTGAGCATCGGGTTTTCAAGGATATCATTGAATACTTCGGAGACGGCGACGTGTTCGTGATCAACGATACGAAGGTATTTCCTGCGAGGTTGTATGGAAATAAGGAAAAGACAGGCGCGAAGATAGAGGTGTTCCTGTTGAGGGAACTCAATCAAGACTTGAGGCTTTGGGATGTATTGGTGGATCCTGCACGGAAAATCAGGGTTGGTAATAAGCTGTATTTCGGTGACTCCGACTTGGTGGCTGAAGTAATCGACAATACAACCTCCAGAGGAAGAACCATAAGGTTTCTCTTTGATGGTTCGGATGAGGAATTTTATAAGACTATCGACAGCCTAGGCGAGACTCCTTTGTTGAAAGAATATATCGAAAGGAAAATCGAAGCAGAAGACAGGGATAGGTATCAGACAATTTTTGCGAAGCACGTCGGTGCTGTCGCTGCCCCGACTGCGGGCATGCACTTTACGCCGCATTTGCTGAAGCGCTTGGAGCTGAGGGGAGTGGATGTCACGCCTATTACATTGCATGTGGGCTTGGGGACATTTAGGCAGGTAGATGTGGAAGATCTGACCAAGCACAAAATGGATTCTGAAAATTACGATATCCCACAGAAGACCGTCGACTTGGTCAACGAAGCCTTGGATAATAAAAAGCGAGTAGTTGCCGTCGGTACGACTTCCTTGAAGACCCTGGAATCTTCCGTAACCGCGAATGCCAGACTAAAAATCAGCAAAGGCTGGACCGATAAATTTATCATCCCTCCCTATGATTTCAAGATTGCAAACGCCTTGATTTCCAACTTCCACCTTTCTGAATCTACGTTGCTGATGACAGTGGCTGCCTTTGGCGGGTATGATTTGGTGATGAAAGCCTACAAAGAAGCAATCAAGGAAAAATACAGGTTCTTCTCCTACGGAGACGCGATGTTGATCCTCTAAAAAATGAAGGGCTCGAAAGGGCCCTTTTTTATTGTTCACAATTCGATCATTTTTGGATAAAATAAGGCGAGATGTAAAAAGATAGCTTTGCGCCAAAAAGAACAAGTATGAAGAAATTTGCACTGATAGTCGCCGGTGGCAGCGGAAAAAGAATGGGGGCGCCCATTTCCAAGCAGTACCTTCCTGTAGCGGGGAAGCCCATTTTGATGCATACCCTAGAGCGGTTCCGGGATGCGGTTCCCGATGTGGAATTAATTTTGGCAATTCCGTCGGCTGATTTTGACTATTGGGAATCATTAATATTGGATTACAAATTCACCATTCCGCATCGCTTGGTCGGGGGCGGAAAAAGTCGTTTTCAATCAGTTAAAAATGGCCTTGACGCGATCAATTCAGAAGTAGGGCTGGTGGCAATTCATGATGGCGTACGCCCATTTGTCAGACATGAGGTGATTCGGGAGAGTTTTGAAGTTGCAGAAAAGACAGGGTCGGCGATTGCAGTAGTCCCGTTGAAGGATTCGATCCGCAGGCTTTCGGACGACGGAAAATCCTTTTTCCAAGAAAGGCAATACTTCCGCCTGGTCCAGACACCCCAGACTTTTCAGTTGGCGAAAATAAAAAGGGCTTTTCAGGTCCCTGAGTTGGTGCATTTCACCGATGATGCCACGGTGTATGAGCATCAGGGATGGCAGGTGACTTTGATTTCGGGAAATGCCGAAAACATCAAAATTACAACGCCGGAGGACATGGATTTCGCCGAGTACTTGGCAAGTAAGACCGGACACTGATTTTTTTTACCGATTAAATCGTGGTGTTCACCGAGTTTTGGTCGGTGATTGCCTAATCCCACTCAGATTTCGGAGGCGATCGGCCTAGTTTTGACACATCATCTGAAACAAAAACCTAATTTTAAAGACCATGTCAAAACGTAAATTCAATTCCGGAAACAACGACATCACGGCAGGTATCGTGATTCTCATCATCGGTGGTGTGCTTTTGCTCAAAGCCCTCGGTATTTGGTTCCCATCTTGGGTATTCACCTGGCCAATGATCCTTATCGCCATTGGTGTGGTAAGCTTGGTAAAAAACAAGTACCAAAGCGGATTCGGAGTGTTCATGATTCTTTTTGGTTCATTCTTCTTGGTAAAAAAGAATTTCGGTTTCCCGGTTGAATTCGAACCATTTTTGATTCCAGCGGGCTTGATACTCTTGGGCCTTTACCTGATTGCCAAAAAGCAACGCAATGACAAGATGTTCAACGAGGATTTTTTCAAGTCCTACCAAAAAAATGTCAACAATCCATCCGACCCAAATGCAGGAGGTGAAGGAACCAGTACTTTCCGAAATGGGACTTTTGTTGAAACAGGAGATGTCTTGAATGCGCAGGCACTCTTTACGGGGATACAAAAGCGGGTACTATCCAAAAACTTCAGGGGAGGCAAGACCTCCGCAATTTTCGGTGGCACCGAGATTGACCTTTCGCAGGCGGATATCGCTGACGGCGCCATTCTCAATGTGGAAGTAGCTTTCGGTGGGGTGAAATTGGTGGTGCCACCACATTGGGACCTGCAGATCAACGTGTCCAATATCTTCGCAGGGATCGAGGACAAGCGCATGTACAACCCCAACGTGGCGGATTCTACCAAGGTGTTGAAAATCTACGGCTCGATCATCTTCGGAGGCCTTGAAATCAAATCCTTCTAAACAGTGATCCGGGACATCATTTTTGCGAAGAGTCTGAATTGGCTAAAGGCCTTGGCTGTCATCCTCCTTGGGATGACGGCCATAGTTTTTCTCCTGCAGCACTACGGCTATCCAATTTCATTGGCATTGACAGATAGCGCCGTTGTAATCGTCCTTTTGCTCATAGGTTTGACGATGCTGGAGAATGTCTTTCGGTTTTATGTACCGAAAAGCTCTGAGTGGTGGCTTGTCGTTTTGCTATCAGTCATGCTGTCAGTTGTGCTGACATTTTTAGGCAGCTATCTGATGCAGTGGCTGATGACAAATAATTCAGGATACCTTGAAATGGTGGCGTTTTCGTATCCTATTCGGCTGATGTTTTTTATCCTCATGAGTTTGGCTTGGTCGACGATCTTGGTTTTTTATGGAAAAGTTGACGATCAAATAAAAACCAAGGAGCGCCAGGAGAAAATTGCCCAGATGGCAAAGGAGGCTGAGCTTTTCCATTTGCGCCAGCAACTTCAGCCGCATTTCCTTTTCAACAGCCTCAATTCCATCAGTGCGCTTGTCAAGAGCCAACCCGACAAAGCACGTGAAATGGTCCTGCAATTGGCGGATTTCCTCCGGGGAACGATCAAGAAGGATGATAAAAAGTGGCTGTCTGTGGAGGAGGAACGGAATTACTTGGAGCTTTATTTGGAGATCGAAAAGGTCCGGTTTGGACATCGTCTTTCGGTCGTTTTCAAAGTAGATGAAAATAGCCTCTCGATGAAACTCCCGCCGCTGATGGTGCAGCCACTTCTGGAGAATGCCATCAAGCACGGACTATACGGTATCACAGGAGAGGTCCAAATCAGCCTGGAATTTGCCAAAATTGGCAACGACTTGCAGGTCCTGATTTCAAATCCTTATGATCCAAGCATGGGAGGGGAGCCCTCCGGCGAGGGTTTTGGATTGGAGTCCGTGAAGCGAAGGCTGTTCCTATTGTATGGGAGGGCGGATTTGCTGTCGACCCAAACCCATCAAAACGAGTTTTTGGTAACTTTAAAAATACCCCAATACTATGTTCAAAGTACTCATAGTGGATGATGAGCCTTTGGCTACAGAAATCGTCAAAGAATACTTGGCGGAATATCCCCAATTTGAAATCATCAAAGTTTGCCATGATGGCTTTGAAGGGCTCAAGGCATTGCAGACCTCGAAGCCCGACCTGATGTTTTTGGATGTGCAGATGCCGAAACTGAATGGTTTCGAATTGCTCGAATTGGTGGAAGATGCGCCGGCTGTAATTTTCACGACCGCATTTGACCAATATGCCCTCAAGGCCTTTGATACCCATGCAGTGGATTATCTGCTCAAGCCTTTTTCCAAAGCACGATTTGCAAAATCCATTGAGAAATTTCTACAGTTGGAGCAAACGGTGGCGCTGAAAGAGATGCTTGAATCCGAGGAGCGAACCCATCAAGAGGCTGCGCAGCGGGTCGTTCTCAAGGTGAAAAACGAGATTAAGATCATCCCGGTACCCGAAATCAAATACCTCGAGGCCAATGACGATTACGTCAATATTTTCACCAAAGAGGGGAAATTCCTGAAAAACAAGACACTTTCCTATTTTGAAAAGTCCCTGCCGCCCGATTCATTCGTGAGGGTTCATCGGTCCTACATGGTCAATATCGCCGAAATCACAAAAATTGAGCCGTATGAAAAGGAAGGGTACTTGTTGAAGTTGAGAGGGGGGGAAACGGTGCCCGTTAGCAAGACAGGCTATCCTAAGTTGAAGTCTGTTCTGGGATTGTAAACCTGTCAAAAAAAAGGAAAAGCCCGAAGTCGGGCTTTTTTAATATTCATCCTCGTTGAAGAAGAAGTCGTCTTTCGTCGGATAATCCGGCCAAATCTCTTCAATGTTTTCGTACGGTTCGCCGTCATCCTCTAGTTCTTGGAGGTTTTCTACAACTTCCAAAGGAGCACCGGAACGGATTGCGTAGTCGATCAACTCGTCTTTTGTCGCGGGCCATGGCGCATCTTCCAGGTAAGACGCAAGTTCTAATGTCCAATACATAGTGTCAGTTTTTAATGTTTACTGCCTCAGCGGCAAGCAAAAATAGAAATTGTTTTAAATTTTCAATTGTTAACTTAATATTTGTTCGAAAGTTCCTTCAGGATGAAATTTTTTACATCGACCTTTCTTTTCAGGGTGCTCAGTTTCTTTTTCATCATGATTTCAAAATCTGGTTCAGGGCTCCGGAAATTCTCCGTATTGTCCCGCACCGTAGCCAGTTCGCTCTCGTCGCGGTAGATCAAATCCTTGAGAATAGCCATTTTCAGTTTCTTTTGCTCGGCACGGTCCTTTTGGTCAAAATCGGGATATTTTCCTGTTACGAGCTTCTCAAGAAAGAGTTTCTCAAAAACGATCTCCGAGAAAAACTGAAACGAGCGGTTGACGAGATTGGCTTCCTTTGGCTTTCGCTGCGGCAGCTTTTTCCAGTCTGCCTGGAGGGTTTTTGCAGAAGAAATGATGTTCGGAGAGGTCGGCGCATAGGCCAATTTCTTCATCTCGTCGGTCATGGCTTCCATTTTTTTGAGCAGTTCCCAAGGTTTCATTTGGGGTTCGGTCTGCATCGTTCGTTTGAAGCGGCTGAAGATCCTGTTGTTCAACTTGGAAAACTCATCCCAGAGCGGTTTGCGCCTTTCGATCGGAACTTTGCCGGCAGCTTTCCATTCTTTTTGGATTTTTTTCGAAATCTCAAAAGAAGCCTTTGCGTCCTGCATGTCAAATGCATCGCGGGCTTGCTGCACCAAGTATTCGTAGATCTTGATGTTTTCTTCTGCCTGTAGGGCCAAGGCTTCAAAGAATTCCTTCCTTCTCTCAAAAAAGCCTTCGACAATGTCGTTGAAGCTGGATTCGATTTCCTCCTCAAATTCCTTGTCCACTGGGCCGGTTTTAATCCAGCGCATTTTGAGGTTTTTGAAGTCTTCGGCAGTCTTTTTCCAATCCGTGCTGTCTTTGATAGCTTCTGCCTCCAAGATTAGGCCGCGCTTTATTTCGAGGTTCCGTTCCCTGTTTTTTTGGATGATTTCATCAAGAAATGCTTGCAACTGGCTGAGTTCTTCGATCAAAGGAGGAAAGTCACCCAAGGCATCATAGGCATACAATGATTCCTTAAGGTGCACCAGCTTCATGAGGAAGGAGCCTTTGTTTTGGTTTTCCTCAATATCCTTTTTTAAGTTGTTGATTTTCTCGAGTAAGGCCGTGTAGCGATCTTCAAAATACTTGATCGTGGAGGCCTCGTCTTCCTTTACTTCTCCAATCACCCTGTCCGGCTGATTCAAAAATCCCTTGAGATAAACCTTGTTATCTTTAATGTACCCGTATGGATGCTCCATTGCGATTTAATAGGTTGTAGGTGGTGGGTTTATATTTTCCGCAAATTAATTAATTCAAAAGCATTATTCCTAAAGTACTCCGTTTTTTGCCATCTTTGTCGTTCTCCAAAATAAAATCCCTATTTATTTATCATGAGTGCAGAAAAAATCATCTTTTCCATGGCGGGAGTGAGTAAAATCTATCCTCCGCAGAAGAAAGTTTTGAAAGATATTTACCTCTCATTTTTCTATGGCGCCAAGATCGGCGTGCTTGGTCTCAATGGTTCTGGTAAGAGCTCCTTGCTTAGGATCATTGCCGGCATGGACAAGGATTTTATCGGGGAAGTAGTCTGGTCTCCGGGATATACGGTGGGCATGCTCGAGCAGGAACCCAAACTTGACCCGACCAAAACCGTCAAGGAAATCGTCGAGGAGGCTGTTGCTGGTACCGTCGCGTTGCTGAAGGAATTTGAGGAAATCAACGAGAAATTCATGGATCCAGCGCTGATGGACGATCCAGATGCGATGGACAAGCTGATCCAAAAACAAGGCGAAGTGCAGGAGAAACTCGACGCCGCCAATGCTTGGGAACTCGACGTGATGCTGGACAAAGCCATGGACGCCCTGAGGCTTCCTCCCAGCGATGCGATGGTCGGCAATCTCTCCGGTGGTGAAAAAAGAAGGGTGGCGCTTTGCCGTCTCCTGCTTCAGGAACCGGACGTGCTTTTGCTCGACGAACCGACCAACCACCTCGACGCTGAGTCCGTGCTTTGGCTCGAGCAGCACCTGCAGCAATACAAAGGAACGGTCATTGCCGTGACCCACGACCGTTATTTTCTGGACAATGTGGCCGGATGGATTCTGGAATTGGATAGGGGAGAAGGGATTCCATGGAAAGGAAACTACTCTTCCTGGCTGGAACAAAAGCAAAACCGACTGAAGCAAGAGGAAAAAACGGAATCCAAACGCCAAAAGACCCTAGAGCGCGAATTGGAGTGGATCCGCATGGCTCCCAAAGCCCGTCAAGCCAAAGGAAAAGCCCGTCTCAACGCCTACGACAAGTTGGTAGGTGAGGACGCCAAAGAGAAAGAAGCCAAACTCGAATTGTTTATCCCGCCCGGACCAAGATTGGGGGCCAAAGTGATCGAAGCCAATAAGGTTTCCAAAGCCTATGGCGACAAGCTGCTGTTTGAGGATTTGAGTTTTTCGCTTCCACAAGGCGGCATTGTCGGTATCATCGGGCCAAACGGCGCCGGAAAAACCACCCTTTTCAAATTGATCACGGGACAGGAAAAACCCGATTCCGGCAATTTTGAAGTGGGTGAGACCGTGAAACTGGCCTATGTGGACCAAGAACACGATCGCTTGGATCCCAACAAAACGGTATTCCAGACCATCTCCGAAGGCAACGAATTGATGAAACTGGGCAACAAAGAAGTCAACTCGAGGGCATACGTTTCGAAGTTCAACTTTGCAGGCTCTGACCAGGAAAAGAAGGTAGGCATACTGTCAGGAGGCGAACGCAATCGGGTCCACCTGGCGCTGACGCTCAAGGAAGGCGGCAACCTGCTGCTTTTGGATGAACCTACCAACGACTTGGATGTCAATACGCTCCGTGCGCTGGAGGAAGCTTTGGAAAACTTCGGCGGCTGTGCGGTGATCATTTCCCACGACAGGTGGTTTTTGGACAGGATTTGTACACACATCTTGGCCTTTGAGGGCGATTCCCAGGTGTATTGGTTTGAAGGCAACTTCTCCGATTACGAGGAAAACAAGAAGAAAAGGCTGGGTGATGTGACGCCGAAGCGGATCAAATACAAGAAGCTGAGGTAGTCTTCGACAAAGAAACAAAGACGAAGACACGACAGGTAGGCCTACTTCAGGCCTGCCTTTTTTTTCTTAGTGAAAGCATAGTCAAAGAAAAGACAAGTGAGCACCTCTTGATCGGGACTTGGAAGCTTTTTCGGAAAAAATCCGAAAAATTTAATTTTGCTCAATCCCCCCCAAAACGGATAAGTCCAGAATTTATTACCTATTCCGTTAGGGGGGTGGTAAAATTATATTTGGTAAAAATTAGTTTTCCTTCGTTATTGAAATTTTTCAAGATTTTATTGAACTGTCATTTTTTTGTTTTTCAGGACTTTTTACTAGTTATTGTCTCACAGTCTTATTCATTTTCGATTTCAGTTCCGATATAAAGATTTTGGAATTGATTTTGGGCGATTCGTCAAAAAAAAAAGATAACTAAAATACCTGATTATGAGGTGCCTATCAATAATCCTTTTGATTGGTTTTTTGTCTCTTCTTCAAAAAGCCGAACGCGATCCACGATTAGTTGGAAAGTGGACGATGCTTTACTCAAAAGATGCGAATGGCAAAATCATCAAAGATGAATTCTTCGGTAAAAATTATATTGAAGAATACACAAAAGACGGGAGGCTAATACTAGACCCCCAATTTTTATTAGATGATATGAAACGATTAGGTGAAATCACTAAACTTGACTATGCTTCGATACCTACGTTTCAATGGACTACGATTAACAATAACACCCTAAGAATTAATTATGGAGAACTTGGAAGCAAAGACAATCGATATGGCTTTTTAGGCGATACTCTCCTTTTAGGGTATTCAAATGGAAATGTCCGCTTCCTGCTTAGAGGCAAATAGCGTTCGTTGTTCTGATTACGATAATTCTTTGATGGTTCCTCCTGAATCAAAGAGTGACGTAATTTGAATCTCAAAAAAGGATAAACCTATGAAAAATATTCTTTTTCTTTTGTTTATAGCGATTTGTAAAGAGTCTTCTTTTGTGCACATAAAGAGGAACCCATTTACAACCGAGTTGACCAATTCTATTGCTTTGGCTGTTTTGGAACGGAATAGTGTAAAGATCCAATTGAGTGAAAATCATGATAGAGTTAATTCAACCTGTTCGGTCAAGTTGGAAATAACAGACAATATCATCCGCGATGCCTGCGCCACAAGAATAGGTGCAGGCGATTTTTTTGAAATTCGACCCGATGGCAATGAAGGAATTGATTATAATACTGAAGAAAGGGGAGATCAAGCCATTTTCTTAGCGATGACTAAACCTTCGTCCCAAGCACTGCAGCAATCGAAGGCAACCAAGGTTGACAACAGAATCATTGGAACTTGGATTGAAAGAAATACACTTAATTTGGACGGTTCGGTAAACAAACAGAATGATAATTCCTCTAAAAACTACAAAGCTATATACACAAAAGATGGACGTTTTATCCCTGACAGTAGAATTTTCAGAGATGCAGCTAAAAAAGGAGGGGTTGAATTCCAATACACGGACATTCCCACTTATTATTTTTCCACAATGGATGACAGAATATTGACATTGAAGGTACCAAGTATAAACGCTTCCGAACAATTAACCTATGAGATCAAAGGAGATTCATTAATTCTTAACGATAGGAATGTTAATCGAATCTTCGTCAGAGAAAGAAGATGATGTGGTCGAAAAAGCTCATTTCTTGAATAATTGTTGTTTTGTTTGAAGGTTTTCTCTGAAGTGGTATAGGTTTTTCTTGTCCAGATATATAGAATTTCCGGTTCAACCAAATAGTAAAGAAATAGCAAAGCCCGATCATTTAGAGGCAACTTCTCCGATTACGAGGAAAACAAGAAGAAAAGGCTGGGTGATGTGACATCGAAGCGGATCAAATACAAGAAGCTGAGGTAGTCGAGTAAGCATTTGCTGATTGCATTTCAAAGAACCCCTGCAGGTAGATACTTGCCGGGGTTTCTTTTTGTCCCTGGCCCAAATACCCCAAAGATCAATATGGGGTATATTCCATGGTTCGGAAAGAGTTTTGCCTAAAGGCATTGACGAAAACCGATAAATTCACGTATATTTATACGTATTAAAGATATTGTTACGTGCAATGAAAACGAAACTTACCCTTAGTATTGATAAGGAGATTATAGAGAAAAGTCGTCTGATGGCTCAAAATAAACAGCTAAGCCTATCCTTTTTGATAGAAGATCTGCTGAATAAAGAAATTGAAAAAGACAGGCAAAAACAGCTTGCGCTCATCGGGGAATTACAAGGGATTGCCGGGAAAGTGAGTCCTGAAACAGATTGGAAACAGGTAATCCGTGAATCGGCATTTGAAAAGCATGGAAAATAGGGTTTTCATTGATACCAATGTTTTTCTTGACCTGATCTTGAACCGAGGAGATTTCGGCAATCGGGTGGGAAAATTTCTTGAATCAAGCGTCAATCAGCAAATGATTCTATTCACCTCTCCTGCCTGTATCCAAACAGTCATTTACGTACTTCAAAAGTCCAATTGTACCACAGATGTGATTAAGAGTACGATTTCAAAAATCAACCGATTGGTCAATTTGGCGCAAACCCAGTCAGAGGATATCGATCGAGCCATTCAATCCGATTTTGAAGATTTGGAAGATGCGATTCTTTACCAAACTGCAATTTCAAATCAATGTCGGTATTTCATCACAAGGAATATCAAGGACTTCCCAAAAAGTAGCCAAGATATCGAGGTGCTTCTACCTGAGGAATTTTAGAAACCCATCTGCACCATTTTCATCGTAATGTAAGTCATTTGGATCAGGTACTCGCAATGGGGTTTCCAACTTCTTTTTTTCATTTATCCCATCGTCTAAAACCTTCCTTCTGTATTTTGTCCCATGGTTTTGGGTTTACAAGAGTATCGATATTAAGACCTAGGACCCAAAAAATGATGAGCGGTTAGGAATTGTATTTCTATATACTCAATTTGAGACAATAGAAAAAGTAACCACTCAAATCAACCGATCTCATGAAAACCAACAGAAGGGAATTTTTGGCCAAAGTCGGCCTCGGAACAGCCGGAATGGCCGCGGTGCCATTTGGCATACAAGGAGCTACTACAGGCACAACCAACCATCAAGCCTCTGATGACGAACAGTTTTTGTTTATCGGCGATGACATCGCGATCGCCAATACCGCCTTTGGGAAAGTCCGTGGATACCAACTGAATGGTATTTATACTTTTCTCGGCGTGCCCTACGGAGAAAATACGACAGGGAAAAACCGCTTTATGCCGCCCCAAAAACCACAAAAATGGGAAGGCATCAAGGATACCATTTGGTGGGGAAATACCGCGCCACAAATCATGGATAACCGCTACGCAAATGTCCATTATTCCTTTGCCGACCATTGGAACTACGATGATGTGAGTGAGGATTGCCTGAAGCTGAATGTCTGGACACCGGCGATCGGCGATGGGAAAAAACGTCCCGTGATGGTTTGGCTGCACGGGGGTGGATTCACCAACGGCAATGCCATCGAGCAGGATGGCTATCATGGAGAGAACCTTTCCCGAAAAGGCGATCTCGTGTTCGTCTCCATCAACCACCGCTTGGGGCCCATTGGTTTTACTGATTTCTCAGGTGTGGGTGGAGCGAAGTATGCCAATTCAGGAAATGTGGGCATGCTGGATATCATCGCAGCCCTGCATTGGGTGCGTGACAATATCTCCAATTTTGGAGGTGATCCCGGCAATGTCACCATTATGGGGCAATCCGGCGGCGGCGCAAAAGTCACGGCTACCATGGCCATGCCCGCTTCCAAAGGTCTGGTACACAAAGGCGTGGCTTTAAGCGGGTCCATGTTGACGGCCAATGACCAAGAGTACAGCAGGAAGTTGGGCCATTATGTGATGGAAGCGGCGGGATTGACACCGGATACTTTGGACAAAATCCAGGAGCTCACTTGGCGTGAATACCTCGATGTGGCCTACAAAGCCTTGGATCGGATGCGCAAGGAATTTCCCCAGCCAGGATTCCGGGGAGGTTTCGCGCCGGTCGCCGATGGTGTCAATATCCCTAAGGGCGAGTTTTTCTCCAATCCAACCGGACATGAATCCGAGGTCCCACTGATGATTTGCACTACTTTTCACGAGTGGAGTGCCACCCGTACCAATCCCCAACTGGAAGCGGCAGATGCCAATGGTGCCATCGAGGCGCTCAAGCCAAGATTTGGCGATAAGGCAGGGGAAGTTTTCAAGGCATACCAAGCCAATTTTCCGGATAAAAAACCAGCCGAAATCATGGCCTTGGCTGCTTCCAACAGGCAAAATGCAGTAGCCTGCGGCAATGCGAAAGCCAAGCAGAAAGCACCAGTTTATATGGCTTGGTTTGGTTGGGAGCCTAACCTGTACAATGGCAGGATGCGGGCTTTCCACTGCATCGACATCTGTTTTTGGTTTGACAATACGGACAGGATGTACACGCATACCGGCGGCGGAAAGCGTCCGCGCGAACTTTCTGAAAAGATGTCAAGCGCTTTGATCGCCTTTATGAAAACCGGAAACCCTAACGCCGGCACCTTGCCCAACTGGCCGAAATTCACTGTGGCGAATGGTGAGACGATGGTACTCAACGACAAGAGTGAGGTAAAAAACGATCCCGACCGCGCCGCAAGAATGGCATTGCCAAGAGCCTAAACATGTCGCCAAAGCAAGCAACCAACAAGCCTTCGCCAAACACAGAATTCGGCGAGGGCTTTTTTTTGAACTTTCATCTTGGCAGTCGGGAAATTTGATTTGTCCGTAAGCGAACAATTTTGTTCGTGAAATTCCGGAAAATCACTCCAAAACGGCCTAAATTGTCATTTTTGGCGACTTTTATCTGGCACAAGGATGGCTTTTTGATGGGTGAATTGAGATTTGAGAATCAAGACACAAGAAGCAGGAAACAAGAGCCGCGACCGTGGACTATGGACTGTCGACTTAAAGACAATTTATGATTGTAGAGTTTAGATTGGACGAACAGGAAACAGTTGGCTTCAAGCTAATAACTATTAACTATTAACAAAAAAGAAACAGGTGCCGAACCTATTGACTATCGATTCCTTTCGACTTCGCTTTGCAACCTAATAACTCAATAACCACTAACCAATCTCTCCCATGTTCAAAAACTACCTCACCATCGCTTGGCGAAACCTCTGGAAGAATAGGGGGTTTTCTTTAATCAATATCTCCGGCTTGACTGTTGGGATGGCCGGTGCGATCATGATTTTGATGTGGATACATTTTGAGACTAGTTTCGACCAGTTTCACAGCAAAAGAGATCGACTTTTTGAGGTCTGGAACCAGGCGGAATTCAATGGACAATTGAACACTTGGAGCTATACTCCCAAGCCGCTTGGCCCGATATTGGGTAGCGAATATCCAGAAGTTGCAGCCTTCAGCCGATACCAATTCCCCTATGGGATGTTGGTCGCCTATGGCGATAAGAGACTGATGCAGGAATTGACCGTGGTAGATCCCGGGTTTTTTACCATGTTCGATTTTCCATTGAAAAAAGGAGATCCTGCGACGGTTTTGTCTAATCCAGAATCCGTGGTTATGACAGAAGATGCTGCAAGGCGGCTTTTTGGCGAGGAAGATCCGATTGGAAAAGAAGTATTGTTTGACAACCAAGTGTCGCTTTTGGTATCCGGTGTTTTGGCAGATTTGCCGGCAAATACAGATTTCAAATTTGACGTGGCGGTACCTTGGGCGCTCTACAAGCAGCTTGGCTACGAAGATGAATATTGGGGCAACAACAGCGTCAAGACCTACATCGAACTGCATCCGGAAGTCAGTCTCGAGACCGCCGCAGCGAATATCCGTGGCGTGACCAAGAAGTATTCGGATGAGGAAAATGACCTGATTCTCCATCCTGTTACCAAAATGCACCTTTACAATCACTACGAAAACGGTGTCTTGGCCGAAGGAAAAATGCAATTGGTGAAACAGTTTTTTTGGATCGCGATCCTCATTTTACTGATCGCTTGCATCAATTTCATGAACCTCAGTACTGCACGAAGTGAAAAACGGGCCAAGGAAGTGGGTATTCGAAAGTTATCAGGCGCGGGCAGGGAAAAGTTGATCTTCCAGTTTATCGGGGAGTCGATGGTGGTGGCCGTCATTGCGGCGGCTTTCGCGCTCGTAATTGTCGAAATATTGATACCCTATTTCAATAGCCTCATGGGGACTTCGCTCGCATTGCCATTTGCGAACCCGGGCTTTTGGATTTTGTTGTTTGGATTTGTGATCTTGACTGGATTGACTGCAGGTTCCTATCCGGCGTTTTTTCTCTCTGCCTTTGTCCCGGCAAAGGTGCTAAAGGGCAAAGCAACTTCGCACAGATCAGCTTTTTCCCTAAGAAAAGTGTTGGTCGTGACCCAGTTTGCCTTTGCGGTTATTCTGATTGCCGCAACTTTGGTAATCAAATCCCAGATTGATTATGGTCAAAACCGCAATGCAGGGTACGATCGGGACCAATTGGTGTACCATATCTTAACGGAAGACCTGTCCAGGAATTATGAGACTTTCCGAAATGAGTTGCTAAGCTCTGGTGCGGCCATATCCGTTTCCCGCACGATGTCTCCGATGTCTTCTACTTGGAGCAATACCTGGGGTATGTCTTGGCCCGGCAAGGATCCCAACCAAACAATTACCATCGAACGCTTCAGTTCCGATGCGGATTTGGTCAAGACAGCGGGCCTTAGCTTAGTTTCTGGACGTGACATCGACATTTTCCAACATGCTTCGGATTCAAACGCAGTCCTCCTCAACCAAACCGCAGTTGAAGTTATGGGTTTTGAAGAACCATTGGGCCAGGTAATTCAGGACAATGGGTCTGACTGGCTTGTCGTCGGTGTTGTTGAAGATTTTATCTTGAATTCACCTTTTGATAAAGTAAATCCCTTGGTGATTTTTGGCCCGGGCAGCTGGTACAATGTACTGCATGTGCGTCTAAATCCCGCCAATGCCGTCTCGGACAACCTGGCAACGATGGAGGGTTTGTTTGGGAAGTTCAATCCAAATTTTCCATTTCAATACACTTTTGTTGATCAGGAATATGCCGCAAAATTCCGGACCGAGGAGCGGGTGGGAACATTGACGCTTTGGTTTTCCGGTTTGGCAATCTTCATTTCATGTCTTGGATTGTTCGGATTGGCAGCTTTTATGGCCGAGCAGCGGATGAAGGAAATCAGCGTCAGGAAGGTTTTGGGGGCTTCTTCTTCTCGGGTAGTGGCATTATTGACGTCCGATTTTGTAAAGCTCGTGCTTATTGCCCTGCTGATCGCAATCCCGATTTCTTGGTATTTCATGAGTGAATGGCTCAAGGACTTCAACTATCGTATCGAATTGGATGTTTGGATATTCCTCCTTGTTGCAGTTATAACCTTGCTCATAGCCATACTGACTGTGAGTTCACAAGCGCTGAAAGCAGCCTGGTCCAATCCGGTGGATGCACTGAAGGGAGAGTAGCAGTGAGACATGAGATTTGAGATATCAAATATGAGGCACTAGAAATCAGATCCAAGATACAAGAGCCTCAGCTATGGACTATAAACCCGTCGACTTCGCTTAGTGATGAAATAACCCATTAACATAATTACCATTAACCAACAATCTTTCCCTCCCATGTCCAAAAACTATTTCCTTGTCGCCTGGCGGAACATGCTCCGCAACAAACTCCGGATGGCGATCCATTTATTGGGATTGGCCATGGGCCTTTCCATCTGCTTTTTGATCTTCAACGTCGTCTGGTTTGCAAACAGCTTTGACAAATTCCACCCTGATTCGGAGCGGATTTTCCGCATCAACACCTTGACCGCTTATGAAGGAGGCGAATCCTATCCCAACTCCGGTACTCCGGGGCCTTTGGGGGAGACGATCCAAGATGAGATTCCCGGGATTGAAACGAAAGGTAGGCTGTATACGCTTTGGGGGACATTGGTCGTCGACCCTTCCGAAAACAAAGTGTTTGGGAGGAGCAATGAAGTTACCTTTTCGGATGGGGGCTATTTTGAAATTTTTCCAAGGAAATGGCTGGCGGGCAATCCCAAAACAGCCTTGGAAAATCCCTCTGCAGCGGTGATCTCAAAGGCAAGTTTGGAGAAATATTTTCCCGGGATGCGTCCACAGGATGTCCTTGGCAAAGAACTGATGTGGGTGGATGCAGACACCGTCACTGCCCAAATCACAGGCGTAGTGGAGGATTTTTCGGAAAACACCGACTTCATTTTTACCGATTTCATTTCCTTTTCCACGATCAAGCACCTGCAAAAAGAGAACTGGTACGGCTTGGACAGTTGGGGAAATGTGAATTCAAGTAGCCAGCTTTTTGTAAAGGCAGTACCCGGTAAATCCGCCAAGGACTTTGATTTCGAATTTGAATCTTTGGTCAAAAAATACTATGAAAACAATGAAGGCAACAGTACCAATTTCTCCGCGGAGCCCTTGGCCGAGTTTCATTTCAACCAAAACTACAACGATACGACGGTTTCTAAGGTCTATCTCAAAGGCCTCATATACATCGCCGGTTTGATTTTGCTCCTAGCTTGCCTCAATTTTATCAACCTTGAAACCGCCCAAGCCATCAGTAGGGCTAAGGAAGTGGGCATTCGGAAGACCTTGGGAGGCAATCGCGGCCAATTGATTTTCCAGTTCTTGGCAGAGACCTTCTTGATCGTCTTGATGGCCGCGGTGCTCTCGGTATTCTTGGCAGAATTGGTCGCTAAACTGTTAATAGACTACTTGCCGACTGGTTTTGTCCTGAAGCTGTTTAACTGGCCAAATCTGCTCTTTTTTGTGGTCATCGTATTGGTCTTAACCGTTGTGTCTGGACTTTATCCGGGATTTATCCTTGCCAACTATCAGCCACAGCGGGCGTTGAAGGGAGAAAAAATTTCCAACAGAGGTTTTTCGATGGGGGTATTTTTGAGAAAAAACCTGACCGTACTGCAGTTTACAGCTTCCATTGCCTTCATCATACTGGTCGGGGTGTTGGGTGCCCAAATGAAATATATCAGCAATCAACCCCTCGGTTTTGAAAAGGATGCGGTCATGTATGCAAACCTCCCTTTCATGTCTGGCGAGGACAAGATGAACTTGCTGAGGGATAGGCTTGCACAGGAGAGTTTTGTGGTGGGCGTAAGCCTGTCGGGCAGTTTGGTGTCGTCGACAAGCCTGTGGACCTCCGATGTCAGGGTTCCGAAAGACAGCACCCAAATGGAGTTTTTCACCCAAGTGATGAATGCGGATTCTGCTTTCACAAATGTAAATGGCGTCAAGCTATTGGCGGGTCGCCGCCCCTCCAATCAGGCAGATGAGATTGTTGTCAACAAACGTTTTCTGAAAGATGCAGGGATAGAAACTCCTGAGGAAATTCTTGGCACGGTTGCCACATTTGGGGGCGAACCACGGACGATTGTTGGTGTGGTCGATGATTTCCACTCACGTTCTTTCAGGGAGGAAATCAGGCCGCTGCTGATTACCTACAATCCGACTTATTTCCAGACGATCAACGTGAAGCTGCAAGGAGGCCAGAATCTTTCGCTCCTCAAAACCCGCCTCGAGGAAGCCTATCGCAGCATTTATCCCTACGAGACGGAGGAATTTCACTTTCTCGAAGCCGAAATGGAGAAATTCTACCAGGATGACCTGAAAATTCAACGAGTCCTCTCATTTGCCTCGGCATTGGCGGTGTTGATATCGATGTTGGGATTGTTTGGGCTTTCTTCTTTTACCATTGCTCAGAAACTCAAGGAAATCAGCATCAGAAAGGTGCTGGGCGCAAGCATCGCCCAGATCCTCGGTATGATTTCCAAGGAATACCTGGTACTTGTAGGAGTTTCATTTGTCCTTGCCTGCATTCCTGCCTACTATTTTGGCAGGGATTGGTTGAACGATTTCCAGTACCGCATCGCGATGCCCTACAGTCAGTTTGTATTTGCAGGTGGAATCGTGCTGCTCATTTGCCTTATGGTAGTGGGCCTGCACAGCTATGCGGCGGCAACAACCAACCCAGCTAAGATATTGAAGGATGAGTGACAGAGGGGAGGGAGTTGTGATCTTGGAAATTTTATAAGCGGACGAGGGAATTTGGTTTTATTTTCCAAATTTTCTCCTCGGCTTGGAAGCTGTTTCCAGCTTAATTTTGATAAAATTCCCTTCAAAACATGCAGTCACCTCCCTTCCACCGTCGTGCAAAATCCCTTTTATTCGGCATACTGCTTTGTATGCAGGGTTTTTTCCTCCAGGCCCAAGAGATGAGTTTTGAGGAGTACAATCCGCCATCCACCTTGGTGGTACCTCAAAATCCTGTGAAACGGGCCAAGTTTCCCTTTATTGATATCCACAGCCATCAATGGAACGTGTCCCAAGAAACAGTCAACCGCTTGGTTCGGGAGATGGACGAGATCAATATGGCTGTCATGGTTAACCTCAGCGGAAGGGGAAGAGGAGCAACTGGTGATATTGACGGGCAGGAATATATGTTCTCGATGATCCGGCGCTTCAATGGTGTGGCGCCTGGAAGATTCATCGTCTTTACCAACCTTTCTTTCAGGGAATTTGGTTCAGCAGGCTGGATCGAAAAGGCAGTTGCGGATTTGGAGAAAGACGTGCAAAATGGTGCCAATGGATTGAAAATTTACAAGAGTCTGGGACTTTCCACCAAGGATATTCACGGAAATAGGGTGCCTATCGACCATCCCGATTTGGATCCTGTTTGGAAAAAGTGCGGAGAATTGGGCATACCAGTGATCATCCATGCTGCGGATCCAGCACCTTTTTGGCAACCCATGGATGCCAACAATGAGCGTTGGCTGGAATTGAAACTCAATCCCGGACGGAAGCGAAGTGATACCGACCCTGCTCCCTTTTCCCAGATTATCGCAGAACAGCATCATGTGTTCCGAAAACACCCAAAGACCACCTTCATCAATGCCCATATGGGTTGGATGGCCAACGACTTAGACAAGGCGAGCGCCCATTTGGACCAATATCCAAACGTCTACTTTGGCATCGGTGCAGTTATTGCGGAGTTTGGTAGGCAACCCAAGCGGGCCAGGAAATTTTTCATTGACTACCAAGACAGAATTCTTTTTGCCAAAGATGCCTACGTAAAGGAGGAGTTCTATACTTACTTTCGGGTCCTCGAAACTGAGGACGAGTATTTTCCATATTATAAAAAATACCACGCATTTTGGGCCATGTATGGTCTTGGGTTACCCGATGACGTCCTTAAAAAAGTCTATTACAAAAATGCGATCAAAATCATTCCCAATATTGATAGGAGTAGATTTCCGGATTGAAAATTGGGTCTCCATTATCGGAAAAAAATTGGCCAAGTTCTGGAAAATGAGTTTACCGGAACTTGGCCAAATTTCTTTTATAAGACAAATTATTGCAACTTAAACCTTATCGGCACACGCATCCGCACCTTGACGGGTCGGCCGCGTTGGTAGCCCGGCTTCCAGATCGGCGCATCTTCTATCACCCGGATTGCTTCCTCGTCACAGCCGCCACCGATTCCCCGGAGCAATTGTACATTGGATATCTCACCGGATTTTTCGACCACGAAGGATACATATACCGTTCCCTCAATGCCCATTCTTCTTGCCGTAGAGGGGTACTTCAGATTTTTGGATAGGTAATCGTTCCATTCGCTCATTCCACCAACCGGTTCGGGCATCACATCCGAAAAATCGACCACTTCTTCAGCAATTTCGATAACTGGCGGACCCTCTAGGATAGTTGGTTCTGGAAGGTCTTCTACCTCGGGCTGGAAAATTACCTCTGGCAACTTGTCCACCAAAACATCGTCTTCAATGGGCGTGATGATGGGAGCAATGATCTTAGGTGGAGGTGGATCTTGGATAGTGATCGGGATGTCAATGGGGATTTCGTCCCAACCAGGAATGTCAACTATTGTTAGATGGTTTTCGCTACCTCTGGCTTGCTTCCATTCGAATGCAAGGAGTACCATTGCTACGCTGAGCATCAAGCTGAAATTGAAAAAAAAGCCGCGCCTTTTTTCCAGATCAAGTCCGGGATTTTTTTTGGTTTCCATGGCTGTATTTATTTTGATAGAAAAAATTAGGTAAATTAAACTAACAAAACAACCAGTAGACGAAAAAATTAGAATATTTTAACAAAAAGAAAGGGGAGAAAAAATCTCCCCTTTATAAGGTTAACCGAGTTTGAATCGGATTGGCAATCTCATACGAACCCTTACAGGTCTACCTCTTTGTTTACCAGGAGTCCATTTCGGTGCTCCGGACACAACCCTGAGTGCTTCCTCATCGCAACCTCCTCCGATACCTCTAAGGAGTTCAACGTCTTGGATAGAACCGTCAGTGTTCACAACGAATACCACGTAAACGGTTCCTTCTACACCCATCCTTCTCGCTTGGGTTGGATATTTGAGGTTTTTCCTCAAGTACTCGTTCCAAGCTTCCATTCCACCTGGGAATTCGGGAGAGTTTTCAACCACGTCAAAGATTTCGTCCGCTTTTTCAACTACAGGCGCATCGGCGATAATAACCTCTTTGATCACAGTCTCTTCCTTCACGTCCACGTCAAAATTTACTTCGATTTTTTCCTCGAGCTCGACTTCATCCGGAATTTCTTGGATTACAGGTTGTTCAATTGGTGGTGGTGGCGGTGGTGGTTGTTCGGTAATTGGAATATCCAATAGTTCTTCGAAGTCATCGGCAACTTGACCCAAGTCTTTCAGACTACCATCATCGTATGATTTGTATTCGAAAGCAGCAAGGGTTAATCCGACGCTGATGGCTAAACCGAGGTTCAGAAACATCCCAGATTTCTTGGACAAATCTGCACTTGGCGTCTTTTTAGCTTCCATGGTTGATTGTTTATTAGGTTAATTTTTCTTTTCGACTCTATACAGGATAACAATTATAACCAAGTATTTTATTTATTACAAGAAAAGAATCACTCTTGTAGAAATTTAACAATAAGATTGGCCAAATAACTGTACCGTTGGCAACCGCAATTTGATTATAAGCGAATAATCCAAACTAACAAACCATTATTTCTTGACTTTTTTGATCGCGATCTTTGAAGTCAAATCAGGCCCCCACTAATTCCCCGTACGACTCTGCATCGAGCAAATCCGCTGGCAGGTCACCGGCGACTTTAACCTTGATCATCCAACCTTTCTCGTAGGGGGATTCATTTACCAATTCGGGAGAGGATTCCAACTCGTCGTTGAACTCGGTGATTTCACCTGTCAGTGGCATAAACAAGTCCGATACGGTCTTAACAGCCTCTACCGTGCCAAATACTTCCCCTGCCTCGATAGTTTCGCCGACTGTTTCGACTTCCACATATACTATATCACCCAATTCCCTTTGTGCAAATTCAGTGATTCCGATAGTGGCGATGTTGCCTTCGATTCTTACCCATTCATGGTCTTTGGTGTATTTGAGTTCTTTTGGGAAATTCATAGTTGATTTTTAATTAAGGTGGTCAAAAATACAAGGATTAACCAAATGTAAAAACCTATTGTGCTAAATTAAATCTAAGCTGTCCACCAAAGGCAGTCGAACTCCGTCTGAAGGCTGTAGTGACCCTTGGGTCGTTGATTATGCGGTCAAAATAGAAGGTAATGTTTAGGCTTTTGCTGATGATGTAGCCAATCGTCGGCCTGATTGAGATATTGAGGTTACCGTTGGTCACCGTGCTTTCCCCTTCAATCTTCCGTTGTATTTGCCGTGTATCCACCACGCGGGTATTGATCCTGATTTGAAGGTCATTTTCGAGTATTTCCTGCCTCCCTTGGATTTTGAAAGGGATTTTCACGCCAGCTTTGGTATAACCAAGGTCAAATCCGAAATCCCTGCTCGTTTGTTCCGTGACTTGTGCGTTAGAGAAATTGAGACCGATGTTTCGCTCAGAATTGTATTCCATGACAATGTTGAGCCTGTCTTTGGTCAACATGTCTACTCTTACCAATGGGGCAAACCGCTCTGACAGCACGACCTGATTGAGCACAAAAACCGGAATGAATTGACCAAATTCATTCACAAGGTTGGCCTGGGGAAGATTTTGAATCCGGTTGTACAACTCCAACCCAGTCTGATAAAGCAAGGAATTTGAGAAATTGCTCACATCATAGGTGGAGGTATAGCCGTGGGTGATGTTGATACTGGAGAAATATTCCTTCAGGGCTGGGATTTGGCTGAGGCCCTTATAATCCAAACGCCAGTTAGGAAGCGGGATCTTTGGAAAAGGATTGAGTGAAATGGTATTTGGGTCCCTTCCGCCATAGGCCGACAAAAACGACAGTGTCAAAACGTCTTGGCCGTTGAGCGCATATTCGCCCCCGGGGTTTTGCGCGTTGAGGCGGCTTTGGATGATGCTTCGATTTTGCTCAAAATCCGTGAATAACGGAGAATTGTTGTTTTGGTCGTTCCTTGCCAACGTGGTACGGATCATCGAATAGGTGATGCTGTATCCACTCATCCTGTTTGGACTCAATGGCGTGAATTCTCCTGGATTGGTACTCGAGTTTCTGAATATCTCTGTATAGTCGCCAGTTTCCCTTTTCTTCGCCTCGAATGTGATCCTGAAATCCCTAAAGGGTTCCACCAAGCTGTTGATTTGAAGGTTTCTAGTCGAGTTCTGTCGGAAAAGCTGCGTAAGCTCGCTGCTCGGTGCCATCAAGCCTTGATTTGCCAAGCCGAATCGGATACTTGGGTCTTGGCTACCGAAGATGAAGCCAAATCCAGGATTCATGAAGCTCCGGTCAAGGCCCAATATCCCCGTTTCGGCCATATAGCCTGGCAAAAAAGTCCCTTCCACAACCGAATAACGGAAATTCACATCTTTGATCATGGTCAGGAGCTTGACGATATTCCTTGTGAAAGGCGTGCCAATGGTATCCTCTGCGGAAACGGAAGTCCTGCCGGGAATCGTTGGTCTTTTCGGAGCATTCAGAGCGCGGTATTTTGCATTCTTGTTGTAGAGCTTGACGAAATCAAGTTTACCGACGAAGGATTGGTCGCGTGTATTTTGGATGACGTTACCCAAAGTATCCCGTTGCCCAATCGCTCCAGTTAGCCAACCGTAGGTTGCCGAATACCGATAATCCACCCCAATCCAATCCAAGGCAGCGACTTTGTCGAGCGGGATCTTATAGTTGAGGTTGGCGTTATGGCTGTAGTTGGTGGTACGGCCAAAACTTCTGATGTTATTGCGGAGGGAATCCCGCTTGGATTCAGTATCGATGTCTCCTTCCGGTTCGTCTACCACCGCCATCACTCTTGCCGCATAGTCCACACGGAGGTTTTTGGTCAAATCCCAGTTGAGGTTATAGGTCCGATTGATAAAGAAGCTTTTTTGGAAGAAAGGGTCCACACCATCCGTCGTCAGTTGGTCGTTGCGGTATTGGGTCCTAATAAATCGCCTGTCCACATCGACCCTTGCAGAGAAGCTGGTGGGCACAAAATTGAAATTGATGTCGTTGATCAGTTTGAATTTTTCCCCTCCGAGCCAAGAAACGTTCTTAAATGGTTCTAATACCATAGGCTTCGGTTGGTACACGTAGGCGATGTTACCAAGATAAGTATCGAACCGATAGCTTTCCGTATTGATATTGCTCTGCCGGACCGTGCCATGTGCATAGGAAAACGAGAAGTTACTTAGGTCGTAGACCTTGTTCTTGTCATTATTGGGGTTCTTGTTTTTCCTTACGTTGGTGAAGCCGATGTTCCTGCGCCGCATTTGATCGACCACTTGGCTGCGATAGAAATCCCGATCATTTTCGTTGGCGAATTTCCGCAAGGTTTCAGAGAAAAGTACATCGGGATTCAGCGGATCGTATTGGGGGTTGATAGTCGCATTTTCGAAGCTGATGTACATCGGAATTGTCATATTCAAGCCCTCGGGAAGAATCTTGTGGACATTGACATTGGCGGAGACATCATATTGCGTCGCCGACGAAAGTGTCCTTTGGGAAAGCCTTGTTTCCAGTCCACCAAATCCAAAAGAATTGTGCCTGACCGAAGTGGATACGGTCGCGACGTCCGCGATCTGTGCATTGAATCTGGCATTGGCAGCCCATCCGGTCGACTCCTTGAAGCCTGTGACCCGCAATTCGTTTGCCCAAATGCAGATCGATTTGGCGGCGGCATTTGCGACAGCGGGATTCCTCACGCCAATCAACATTGCCTGCACGAGGTTCAATTCGGGACGACCCACTACTGTTACTTTGAACTGTCTGATATTTTGTGAAAAAGCAAGATTCAGGGGCACACGTTGCATATCCCGCTCAACTTTTACCCCTACGATCTCTTGGATGGCGATATCGATTTCATTTTCCTGTGGCCAAATCTGAAGCGGATCCCGCGTGCCTTTCGGGGTGATTTTCAGGGGTACTTCAATCTCGTAATAGTTGTCTGTGTAGTCAGTGCCAAGTCTTAGGAATGCTGTCAATTCTCCGTCCTGCGCATCTTCGCTATCGGCATGTAGGAACATTCTGATGCGTTCATACTGTACAAGATCTAGTGAATTGGCATTTTTGAAAACACCTCTTGCATCAAGTGCTTGCAAGTCCTCTACGCAGAGACGGATGGACTGTTCGTTGAGTTGGCGCTCGATAGAAGCCAAGTTGTCGCGGTCCCTGACGATGCCTGGAGGGAGTACATAGGGACTTTGGGTAGCACTTCCCTGGCCGTTTTCCTCGATATTGACGACATCGACGCTGAAGTTGGAGTTGTCCGGTTCTGGAATTTCAAAAAGTCCACGTCCGAAAAGTGATTCTTGGAAGATACGCCATTGGCTCGATACCAACCTGAAGTGAGCCATCCGTAATACAACCGGCTGCTCAAAATCAGTCAGGTAGGCACGCATAAACCGGATTGACTTAAATCCATTTATTTCACCCTGAACCCTATTTGGAGTCCTGACCGGAATCCTGAAGAGGTACCAATCCACTTGGTCACCGCTTTGGCTCGTCGTGACTTTGTCGACGATGTAGTTTTTCCCGACTTCCATCTGACCCGGTCTCAGGTCAATCTCATATTCGTAGTAGGCCTCCAGTTCATTCAGGGTATTGTCATTGTTGAGGTCCTCGTTGTCGGGCAGGTTGGTACTTGCAGGGGTGAAGTTTAGGTTGGTATTGTTAGTGATCGGCGTATTGCCGTCCATGCCGTTGAACTTCTTGTAGCGTTCTAGGATTTTGACGTCGTTGTTGTCAAAGTTCTCATCGAGGTAGTATTGGAAGTTATCGGCAGAGGGGTCTGCAATAATGTTTTGCAATGCCGGTGGACTCACATTAAGCCGATCTATAAAACGCTGCTGGAAGAATTCGGCTTCATTGTCGTTGCGAAGGCCGTCCATCCCCACATCTTGGTTTACGCGCGATTCCGGAGAATTATCGAAAGCGGGAATCAAGAACTGCTGCCGCGTGATACGCCCCCATTCGGTGGTATTTGTCTCAGCGGGATCTCCATTGGCAGGAAGGCCATTTTCAAACCCATGGCGTCCATCCTTGATTACATCCTCGGAAATCTCTCCGAGGTTGAAAAATAGCTTACCACCAGTTGTATTGTTTTGGTTGAAAATACCGTCCAACACACGGCCATTCTCCCCTTGGATAAATGGATCCAAAAGCCAAAACTCCATGTATTCGATATTTGTCCGGTCAAAGTCCACCTCGGTCGTGATCGGTCTCGTTACAGCACCGAAATTTACGCGAGGATCGGGCAATAGACCGCTGGTGGTCAGGTTGGTGTTGTAGTTGTACATTCCCCGCTCGCTTGGGAAATAGGCAAGTTCAAATAGTGGTTCTGGGACCACGATGACATCCCGCTCACGGCGTTGGAAAATTTCCTGTGGCAATACCCTTCTAACGTAGTGGTTAAGTCGGTCCTGCTGGGTGATATTGGTGGGAACGCCAGTGCCTCCGTCACGGTAGAACACGTTGTCTATATTGTACCAAGCAATCCTCGCGCGACGATAGGCATTTCCAAGATTGTCTCCCGTAAGTCCGCTCAGGTCAAATCGATTGTTGTCGGTTTTTGGGGTAGCACCGAGGTACCAACTCTGGGCTGCAGCTCCGCCCAAATAGTAGGGTGTGATGGCCGTTTCAAAGTCGTCGAGGTAAACCGTGGGGTCTCCCGTTACCCGAACCGATGTGCCCGGAAGCAGTTGGGCAAATTCACCGCTGACTTGGACGAGGGATTTTTCCTTGGTACTTGTAAACGGCAAGGCGTCAGCAAGTTTGGTCAAGAACCGGGACTCGTCATTGAAATTTGCATCCAAGCCCCACATACTGTTGCGCAATGTCTCATTTCCAACC
The DNA here is from genome assembly GCF_021491425.1 of Mariniradius sediminis. Lineage (NCBI taxonomy): Bacteria > Pseudomonadati > Bacteroidota > Cytophagia > Cytophagales > Cyclobacteriaceae > Mariniradius > Mariniradius sediminis. The sequence goes on from NZ_JAKEVZ010000004.1 coordinate 105,664, forward strand.
GCGATACGGGTGATATTGGGCCTTTCGTTGAGGTAAAGGAAGGTACCGCCCACGTTGAATTTGTCGTTGAGGATGTAGTCGAGCCTTGTTCCCAACATACTTCGTGTCTGAAAGGAAACAAGGTCTGCTTTTTCAAAACTGATGGAAATCCTTTTGCCAGATTGGAGGATCCCTTCGTTGATGATATTTACTCGACCAAAGTTGTAATCAACCGTAAAATCCACCCCTTCTGTCAGTGGGATATTTCCTGCCATCACGATTACCGATCCGGGAGAAACGTTCAAGCCAGGAAGCATAATCTCGGAGGCTGACCCCGCGGTCAAGCGTCCTTTGATAAAAAACTTATCATAACGCGTCACCAATTCGGCATCTGCAAGTGTAGTCCGGTAAAGGGTATCAAAAACGTATTTATTTGCGAGGTTGACTTCGTTGGGAAGAAACAAATCTCTCAGTGTCTTTCCAAAAGGCTCCAGCACGGGAAATACCAATAACCCGCGCTCGGGGAAAATTGTGATTCCCGGGATATAATCGAAGTTGCCATCAGGTGCCGGGTCATTTTGTGGGTTGAGGTTGTCCAAACCCGTCAAACGAATCAACGGCCTGTTCGCCACGTTTTCACCTTCCAAGAGAGCAGGATTATCCAATCCCGTTCGGTCATCCCGATAGATCACCTGCAACTGGAAGCCGTCCCGCTGGATTTGGCTGGCGTTGAGGTTGTAGACGTTTTTCATCATCAGGTCCCATGTTGGGATACGGATGTTGATACGGGCTGGCCTGAGCATCTTGAGAAAGATCATATCGCTCAGCGGGTTGTTTTGGTAGTCTTCGGAAAGTTCACCAACCTTATAAACCTGTCCGTTGTAGGTGTATTCGAACGATACAGCCAAGACCTCGTCGTTTTGCAGCCTTCTTGACAAAGAGAGATATCCGAGTTCGCGATTGAATGTGTATTCTGTTGGAGCGAGTCTTCGCGCTCCATTTACTTGTTCATAATCGATCCCTTTGGATAGCCCCAGATTGGCCTCTATAGCGCTAGATCCTGTATCAAATGGTCTGAATGCGGGGTTTGCGATTAGATTTTTGAACAAAAGGTTGGCGTCATTGCCGGCCGGAGCTCCTGGCGTTCCTGACCCGATGTTTGGATTTTCTGGACGATAAATCCGATTTCCCTCTCCCAAGTCCATAAAAGCCACGAGGTTACGGAGTGTCTCGGTATTCTGGGCGCGGTTCATGATGTAAACTTCCACACGTGTGATATTCACGCCAGAGAGGATTTGAGGCAAACCCCTAAGCCAGCGTTCGTAATTGTCCCTAAAGAAATGTGAAAGGAAAAAGTGCCTGTTTTCGTCGTAGGCCGAGCCTTGTACCTCAAACTGCCTTCCTTGACCTCCAGCCTCAATGACCAATTCATCCCTGCGGCCTCGTTGCGTAGAAGCCACCGCAGTGACAAAAAGCTTCCCGAATTGCAGTTGGGTTTTTACACCAAACAAGTTTTGGGCACCTTGGATCAGGCTGTTTTGTACAGGCATGCTGACGTTTCCAAGCTCGATCGACTTGATGATGTCTTCTTTGAATCCGGTGTATTCTGCCTTCAATTGGTTTTGAAAATCAAAGGAATTGTTGGAGTCAAAGTTGGCCCCAATCTTCAGTTTTTGACCCAAAGTACCATTGACGGACATTTGGATTTGCTGGTTGAAGTTGAAGTTGCCATTTTGCTGTTGACGAATCGGGATCGAGGGATTATCGATCCTGCGGAAGATCGCACCAAGGTCAAGGTTTACAAAACCAGTCGGGGTGATGTTGATTTCATTCCCTCCAAAGATTCGGTCCAAACTCGGGCTTGTCGTGATTGGCGGTATGAGCGAGCGGCTACTGACGGGGCTTTCTCCGTCGAGGCCCCGAGATCGATTGCGCCAATATTCTTGCCTAATACGGTATTCTTGGATTTTGGAGAAATCATCGAAATCATACAACATCCCCGGATCGATTTCCGTGGAGTCCATTTGTTCCTGCACCCGATATTTAAGTACCGAGTCCATTTCCACTCGGATGTTTGACTGTAGTGGGGTTGGACTGTAGAAGGGAGAGTAACTCGGAATGTAGGGGTTTTGCCGTGGATATAGCGGATTGGTATTGAGGTCACCCCAAAGCAAGAAGGAAGGGAGAGCCCTACGCTTATTCAGGGAGTCAATGGGAGAAACCTTGGTGGTGTCTGATGCTACCTTGACAGTATCTAACGCCGCCCTTACGGAGTCTCTGCCAGTTTGTTGAGCCTGTAATTTTGGAGATGAAAAAGCAAAAAGGAGGCATACCAGAATACCAAGAGTATTCCAAAAGCATCTCATGTCATTTTTTCTGGAAAAATGCAGGTACAAAAGTAAAATTGGTTTGTAATGATTAAGGGTTCTTTAAAGATGCTTTAATTAATTCTTCCAAGGAAATATCCGGACCGGTTTTTTTCAGCACTGTGGCTATGTTTTTTTCGGCCACAGGCCTTTGGAAACCCAATGTCAGCAAGGCTTGTAACGCCTCCTCTTTGATTTTATTGTTAGGCGAAGCAAAGGCAGGAATCTGCGCCCCGACCTCACCGAAGGATTCTTTTTTGATTTTGTCTTTCAATTCCAGGATGATTCTTTGGGCGGTTTTTGCACCCACACCCTTTACATTCTGGATAAGCCGGGCGTCTTCGTGAAGGATGGCTGTTTCCAATTCAGCCGAACTCAGCGACGAAAGGATCAGCAGCGCCGTATTGGGTCCCACACCGGAGATGGAAATCAGGTGGAGGAATAGTTTTTTTTCATTTTCTTCCTTGAATCCATACAAGGTATGCGCATCCTCCTTGATATGTAAATAAGTGAGGAGCATGATTAGCTCCTCATCTTTGATTTGTGAATATGTCTGAAGGGAAATCTTGACTTGATACCCAACTCCCGCTATATCGATAATGACGAATGTTGGGTCTTTATGGGCTAGTTTTCCTTTGAGGTAAGCGATCATGTCCTATTCTTGGTTTGCGCGTCTACTACAGCTATAGCCACCATGTTGATGATTTCGCGGATCGAGCTGCCAAGTTGTAATATATGCACAGGTTTATTCATTCCCAAGAGGACCGGCCCAATGGCTTCCGCATTTCCCAGTTCGGACAAGAGTTTGTAAGCGATGTTGCCGGAGCTCAGGTCAGGGAAAATTAAAGTGTTTGCCTTGTTTCCAATCAGCGAGCTGAATGGGTAAGTTTCCTTTTGCAGCTCCTCGTTGACGGCCACGTTGGCCTGCATTTCACCTTCGATGACCATGTTGGGGAATCGCTGCTTTGCCAAAGCAGTGGCTTTGGCGGTTTTGGAAGCGATTTCGCCTTTGGCCGATCCAAAGTTGGAGTAGGAGAGCATAGCAACTTTTGGTTCGATATCAAAGAATCTTACGCCGTCTGCGGTTAGGCCGACGATTTCCACCAATTCCTCTGCTGTTGGATTTACATTGACAGTGGTGTCCGAAAAGAAGAAAGGACCTTTTGCGGTATTCATGATGTACATACCGGCCACACGGTTGACATCTGGACGGACTCCGATGACGTGGAGGGCTGGGAGGATCGTTTTTGGATAATCCTTGGTCAAACCCGAAATCAACGCATCTGCTTGCCCCAATTCTACCATCATCGCACCATAGTAGTTTCGGTCCTTCATGAGTCGGATACATTCACTTTGGGTCAGGCCCTTACGTTTTCTTTTTTCATATAGGATATTCCCAAAGTGTTCGAGTTTGGCCTCGTCTTCATAGGGGTCAATGATCGTCACTCCAGATAGATCAAGGTTATGTTCTTCTATCAATTGGTCGATTTTCTCCTTGTTTCCTAGCAAAATGGGGACGGCGACTTTTTCGCCCCAAAGCAATTGGGCTGCTTTTAGGATTTTGGAATTGTCCGCTTCAGCAAAAACCACCCGTTTCGGATCTTTTTTGGCGCGGCTTACGACACGGAGCATTAGCCGTTGGTCGATTCCAATTCGCTGCTGAAGTTCAAGGTTGTATGCTTCCCAATCAGTGATTACAGTTTTGGCAACTCCCGATTCCATAGCAGCCTTTGCGACAGCTGGCGCGATCGTGGTGATCAATCTTGGATCCAATGGCTTTGGGATCAAATAGGTTTTGCCGAAGGTGATCTTATTGTCACCGTAGGCCCGGTTGACAATGTCTGGAACGGTTTCTTTTGCCAATGCCGCAATCGCTTTCGCGGCGGCCATTTTCATTTCTTCATTGATGCTGGTCGCACGTACATCCAGGGCGCCGCGAAATATGTAGGGAAATCCCAAAACGTTGTTGACTTGGTTGGGATAGTCAGATCGTCCTGTTGCCATGATCAGGTCCTCTCTGGTTGACATTGCAAGGTCATAGGCGATTTCTGGATCCGGATTTGCCAAGGCGAAAACGATCGGATTTTCAGCCATACTGAGAATTTGCTCTGGCGTCACAATATTTCCCGAGGACAAGCCCAAAAACACATCTGCTCCCACAAATGCCTCAGTCAGTGTATGGAGGTCTTGGTCTGTTGCAAATTCTTCCTTGATGGGATCCAGTTTTTCACGGTCTTTCCTGATGACACCTTCCCGGTCGCACATGACGATATTTTTTGGGTTCACACCGAGGCTGATATAGAACCTCGTACAGGAAACAGCAGATGCGCCCGCACCATTGACCAAGAGCTTGATATCGCCGATATTCTTTCCGACAACCTCCAATGCATTGATCAAAGCCGCGCCAGAAATTATCGCCGTGCCGTGCTGGTCGTCATGCATGATGGGGATTTTCATTTCCCGTTTGAGCGTCTGTTCGATTTCGAAGCATTCGGGGGCTTTGATGTCCTCGAGATTCACCCCGCCAAAAGTAGGCTCGAGTGATTTGATGATATGGATGAGTTTCTTCGGGTCATCTTCAGCGATTTCTATATCGAACACATCAATACCTGCGAACTTCTTGAATAATACTCCTTTTCCTTCCATCACCGGCTTGGAAGCCTCCGGGCCGATATTTCCCAAGCCCAAAACAGCCGTTCCGTTTGAGATTACGGCCACTAGGTTTCCCTTGGAAGTGTATTTGTAGACATTCTCTTTGTCAGCTTCGATTTCCTTGCAGGGCTCGGCTACACCCGGGGAATAGGCCAAAGCCAAATCAAGTTGGCTTGACAAAGGTTTGGTGGGTACAACTTCGATCTTTCCAGGACTGCCTTGGGTATGGTAGTTCAGGGCGTCTTGTCTTCTGATTTTGATAGCCATATTGGGTTTTTGTTTTTTCTTACTGATTATTGTGCCTTTGTCTCAGGGGCGACAAGCTGGGTGGCGAGTAATATGGTCTCTATCTCACGGATGGATTCCCGGTGGGCTTCATTTGGATAGTATACAAATCCTTCCATGTAGTACAACTTTCCTTTTTCGGCATCTACCATGATATAGGCGAGGAATGAGCCACCCATACTTAGGTTGTTGGTTTTCCACCCACCCCTGATTTCGACGGCGAAATTATCATTAATCCTGAAATTCGTGAACACCGGCGAAGGATCAAGTCGCTCGGTAATCAAAAAAGAATTCCTGTTGTCAGGATTACCGTAAATGTGTTGTCTCGTGATTCGCTCCCTTAGCGCAATGATGGAATCCGGAAAGGTCTGAAGTTCAGAAGTATAATCGGTACTGTAAAAGAACAGGCTAATATCGGGCCGAGCGGTACTAATGGTAGGCTGTCTGAGCCATAAAAAATTATCAGCGGATTTTGCGATTTGGTAGGAGGCTGGTACGCTAAGCTGCAGGCCTAGCTGTTTTCCTGCCATATTGGCTTCAGAGCTTTTTCTTGCCAGAATCACCTTTTGCATCCTGTTTCTCTCCCGAACCTGGAAGAGGTTTTGGAGCTGTCTTTTGTTTTCTTTTAAATTTTGAATAAGCTCGGCCTCGTTGTTTCCAAAAAGGTACATCACCTCTTGGTCTAGCGCAAATTCGTCTGAATTTCTCAACATGAAAAGGCTGGGGTCCGCTGCGGCTTTTTCCTTTGATTCCTTGGTAAACATTGCATTGATTACCTGACTACCGCCCTTTTTATCGTCGAACGTGGTGACATAGATGATATTAGTGGACATTTTGAGGACTTTGTTCATGGCGCGCGGATCTACCTTTCTCAGGTCATAGAAATTCTCATCCCGAATCAGGCCCGGAATACTACCTTCGAAAACATCCCTAACCGCCTGTCCTACGGGACCCTGCCATTTGATAGAATCGACCGCGACAACAATTTCGCCGATCGCACCCCTTGATTTTGGCTTGTTGGATGAAGTGCCAAAGCCTCCTTTTGCGTCACATCCATACAACAGAACAATGGCCAAAACGAGAGACCAAAGAGGGGAAATAATGCTACTATTTTTCATGGTTAACTTATTTCCCCACAAGTTAGGAATTCTGGACAGGTAGAAAAAATTTTTCCTAACAAAATAGTTAACTTATTTTTAGTTTCTGCCCTGGTTTGATTTGATCAGACTGGAGATTGTTCAATTTCTTTAGTTGGTCAACGGTAACCCCATTTAGTTTCTTGGAGATTAGCCACAAAGTATCCCCTGGTTGTACGGTATAGGATTCGGGTGCTGGACCAGCATTGCCTGAATTCTGCGCCAGGGTATTTTCGAAATTCGCTTGGTTTTTATAAATAACAAGTTTTTGTCCCACCCGGATATTGTTGCTTCTCAGGTTATTCCAAGTCTTTAACTTAGTGACAGTGGTACCATTTCGAGCGGCGATAGTCCCTAATACATCCCCTGATTTCACAGTGTAAATCACCTTTTGCTGCTGTCCCGCACTGCTATTCGTAGTACTTGATGCGACGGCAACGGACTTAATAGGCGTTGCAGTTGAATTACTTGCTCTCAATGCATCTGAACGTTCACTGGTCAATTTGACAGCCTCTGCATATTGCTCTTTATTTGCAGCAATCAGTTCCGCTTTTTCCTTTGGCACACGAATCGCCATATGCAGATTTGTGGCAGGTACGAGCCTGTTTTGTATGGACGGGTTCAAGAATTCGAGATCTTCTACGCATACGCCTGCAACTGTGGCCAATTGTTCCAGATCAAGTTCTTGGTTGAATTTTATTTTTTCAAAAGCAATAGGGTAGGTTGGCTGTTCCAAGAAAAGGTTATGGTCTTCGGTATGTCGCAGCACGTACATCATGGCTTGGAATTGGGGGACATAGCTTCGCGTTTCTTTTGGCAAATAGTCATAGACACCCCAAAAAGTCTTTTTACCTCCGGATCGTTTGATCGCCTTACGGACATTGCCCGGTCCGCAATTGTATGCCGCCAGGGCCAATTCCCAATCACCAAACATCCTGTAGAGCGATTTGAGATAACGGGCAGCCCCTTCTGTAGCCAGTTCCGGATCCATTCGGTCATCAACGTCCCGATTTAGGTTCATGCTGTACATCCTTCCTGTTGCAGGCATAAACTGCCACAAACCCATGGCGCCGACCCTTGATTTGGCTTTTGGATTGAGGCCCGATTCGATGATCGCGAGAAACTTGATGTCTTCGGGCATCTCGTGATCTGTGAGGGTCTCTTCAAAGAGCGGAAAATAGAGATTCTGTCTTTGGAGCACCATTTTGGTGTATTCCCGATTCCGCACGGTGAAATAATTGATGAACGCAAAGATTTTTTCATTGAGTTCAAAAGGCATGTCGGTTTCCATTGCCTTAATTTTTGCCGCCACTTCCTGGTAAGTGAAGTCAGGGATGTACTCGAATTGATAATTCGGCACGATCATTTGCTCCTCAATTTTTGCGTTGCTAAGCCTGTCAAAATCTTGGGCTTTTACGGAAGTTGAAAATAAGAAGCTAAAAAAGAGGGCGGTGATTAAGAAGTGAGATAGATTTTTCATAGCCTAAAATTTAGGTTTAATTCGAGTTTAACTCCATCAGGTAGTTGCCAAAAGCATAAAGCTCGGCTTCTTTGAAAGAATTGGCCATGACCTGAATACCGATTGGAAGTCCTTGATTATCAGTCCCATTTGGCAGTGAAAGGGCGGGCACTCCTGACACTGATGCTTGGACTGTGAAGAGGTCTTCCAAATACATGGCGACCGGGTCATTGCTATGCTCTCCGAACTTAAACGCTGTGGAGGGCGTAGTTGGCATCAAAATGTAATCAAATTTATTCAATAATTCCTCAGTAAATTCTTTAATTAATCTTCTGACCCTCTGAGCTTTGGTAAAATAGGCATCGTGGTAGCTCGCACTGAGCACAAAAGTCCCCAACATAATCCGCCTTTTTACTTCTTCGCCGAATCCTTCCGTGCGTGTCTTTTTGTACATGCTTTCCAGATTATGGGAATTGGGGCTCCTGTATCCGTACTTGACTCCATCGTACCTAGAGAGGTTCGAACTTGCTTCCGCAGTTGTTAAAATGTAGTAGGTTGGCAATACATATTTCAACAAAGGAAAATGCACTTCTTCCACCTGGTGTCCCTCTTGTTTCAGCTTGTCAATAACCGCCAGGGTGTTGGCTTTTATTTCAGGTTGGAGTGCCGCCGATTCGATGGTTTCTGTTAGGTAAGCCACTTTTGCCCTTTTCCCAAAATGCAGGAGTTCGGAATAATGGGGCACGGGTTTTTTGGAGGCGGTGCTGTCAAAATTGTCGGGGCCTGCCATGACTTCCATCACGAGTGCACTATCCCGAACATTTCGCGAAAAAATGCCAATCGTGTCAAATGACGACGCGTATGCGATCAATCCCCACCTCGATACGCGGGAATAGGTAGGTTTAGTTCCAACCAACCCCGTAAACGCAGCTGGTTGCCTTACCGAACCTCCGGTGTCCGTACCAAGAGATACGGTGCACATATTCGCCTGAACGGCGACCGCAGATCCTCCCGAGGAGCCACCCGGCACACGGGACTCGTCGGCGGCGTTTAGAACCCTTCCGTGACAAGTGTTTTCATTGGAACTACCCATCCCAAATTCGTCACAATTCAAGCGCCCGATGATGATCGCGTCTTCGTCGATAAGTCTTTGGATGGCGGTTGCGGTGAATTGGGATTTGAAACCTTTGAGGATGTTGCTGGATGCGTTGAACTCATGGTCTTTGTAGACCAATACATCTTTGATACCGACGACCATTCCTGCGAGTTTGCCGGCCTTGCCAGAGGTGATTTTCTCGTCTACTTTGGCAGCTTGCTCCAAAGCGGAATCCCTATAAACTTCAACGAAGGCGTTGAGGTGCGCCTTCGTCTGAATGTTTTGGAGGTAATAATTGACTATCGCTTTACAATCGGTTTCCCCATTTTCCAGCGACTTTTTTATGTCGTCAAATGAAAGGTATTTTTCCAAAATTATTGAACCTAATTGGTACTCAAACTTTCTTCTTTTTGTCCTTCAGGCCTTCCTCGAGGTCATCCTGAATCTCTTTGGTAGCATCTTTGAATTCTCTGATGCCTCTGCCCAATCCTCTGGCCAGTTCAGGGATTCTTTTGGCTCCGAAAAGCAGAAGAATCACGACGATGATCAGAAGGATCGATCCTCCGCCCATGTTTTGCAAGAAACCCAATGTTGTCATGATGGTATTGTTTAAATGGTATACTGTTACAAAGATAAAACTGTCAGCATCTAACACAAAGGAAAGATGGCCTGCTGCGCCCTTTTTTTATAAAGATACGAATTATTTGTTTTAGCGTCCTGCTAGCCAGAATGATGGGTCCAAAGGCTGCAATCCTTTCCAAGTTTCAAAGTGTACTTCCGCGATTCCATCCTTGTTGGTATACACTTGGCCAAGGACTTGTTTTGCCTTTACTTTGTCGCCTGTCTTCACGGAAATCACCTTTAGTTTGCTGTAGAGTGTGTAATACTCCCCGTGTTTTACCAAGATCGTGCCTCCATATCCGGGCAAGGTTCCGATCTTGGTGACCTCACCATCGAACACGGCCCTGACATTCGCGTTTGGAGTGGTTTGGATGTCGACTCCGTCATTGTCTTCGACAACCCCCTTTACGGTCGGATGCGGGTGCGTACCAAATCGCTTGCTGATAAATCCACTTTCGACCGGCCATGGGAGTTTACCCTTGTTTCCTGCAAATGAACTGGAAAGCGCGGCCGCTTCGGGTGTGAGCGGAATACTGCTTCCTGATGCACGACTGGCATTGGAATTGGCTTTTTTGGCGTCAGCTTCAGCTTTGCGGATTTCCTCCTCGATGATCCGCTTGATCATGGCATTGAGGTTTTCCTGCTGTTTTTTCGCGGCGGCAATTTTTTTGCGGATTTCCGATTCTTGCTTGGAAAGCTGGTTGACGATCTTCTGCTGTTCCTGTTTGGATTTGTCGAGTTTCTCCTTCTGCTCCTGTTCTTGGGTGAGAACTTCTTGTTTTTGGTTCTTTTTGTCCTCGAGCATTTTCTTTTGTTCAGCCAACTCCATACTGGTGCTGTTGATCAGTTCTACCTGCTTTTTGCGTGCGTCAGAATATTGTTTCAAATATTTGAGCCGCATGTAAAACTGCTTGAACGTGGCTGAACTGAAGATAAAGGCGGTGATCGAAAGGTTTGCATTCAGCTTGGAAGCTGTGTAAACCATCCCGCTGTATTCCTTTTTGAGTGTCTGGAGGTCATTTTCAAGCTGGGTAATATTGGTTTCAATTTCCTTGATTTCCTTGTTGATCAGGGTAACTTCTCTGCTGAGTGTCCGAATAAATGAAACGCGACTCTGCAGCTGTTTATTGACCGCATTCAGCTGTCCGATGGACACTTTCTTCGTTTCAGCGGTTTTTTTCAAAATTTGGTCAAATTCCGACAGCCGTTTTTGGACCTCATTTTTTTCCTTTTCAAGCTGTGCCCTGGTTTTCTGTGTTTGGGAAAAGACTTCCCCTCCAAGTCCAAAACTCAGCGCCGTAATCAAAAATATGACGAACAATCTTGATCTCATTTCAATAATGGAACGGGAAGGAAATCGGCGTGGAAGAAGTCTCTATTTTGCTGAAATCAATATGAATGATCGTATTTTGTTCACCGTCTTTATTTTTGATGGCAAGTTTCATCAGCATTTTGTTGGGGAAAGGCTGTCCATCGACATCCTCAAAAACCGGATAGCTAAACTCCAGGTTGCCCCGGTCGTCCAAGCTGTTGGTGCTGAGTTCTGATACCTTGGCGATATTGGTACTTACCCGTGAATGGTACCTGACTCCCTCCCTGACTTGGGTGAGTTCAAAGTACTTCCCAATCCTGATAAGTCTATCCCGGTAGGAAAACTCCTCAGGAATGTTGGCATAGACCATGTTTTGTATCAGCGGGAGTGTAAGGCTGAGTCCATGCAGGTCTTTGATTTCCGAGAAACTCATATTCACATCATCCCCATTCATCCGGTCACGGATTTGGACCTTTTCGGCGGTAACCAATCCACGGATCGCTTCCAATCCAAGCCCGGGCGTGATGCTGAACCAAAGCGCACTGTCCTTTTTTGCCCTTAGCGTGATGGTTCCTTTTGTAATCTTTCCGCTGGGCTCTTCCAAGACTATCCTTCCTTTCGCCTGTAAATATTTGAATTCGAAATAGGCAGGATGGAATTCTTCCATAATTTCATCGGAAGTATACAGGTTGGGTTGCTTGGCGCAACCAACTATGAAAACAAAAACCAGTATGAAAAAAGGTGTATTCCTAATCATAATACTTTCTATCCTTGATTTTTTGACTTAACTGCTCGGATACGTCATCTCCTCCTTCGGCTTTTTTCCAATAGGTAACTGCCTCGTTTCTTTGGCCCAAATGGTATAGAATGTCACCGTAATGCTCCCACATCACACCGCTTGGCTTTTCTTCATTTTCCAGAGCGCGCTCCATGTACACTTTCGCATTGGAGTAATCTTTCAGTTGGAACAATACCCATGCATGTGTATCGAGATAGGTTGAGTTTTTTGGAAATCTTTTCACCAAACCTTCCGACATCGTTTTTGCTTTCTCAAGGTTTTCCTTTGCTAACGAAAGGTAATAAGCGTAATTATTCAGGACGTGTTCATCCGTTGGGTTTACCTGGAGGACCGCGTCGTAGGATTTGAAGGCGTCTTCTTTTCTTCCAACCAAATGGTAAGCATCCCCGATTTGCCCGTTGACCAATAGCGTGATTTGTTGGTTTTTGTTTGCATTGACTTCCAACGCTTTCTCAAGAGAAGCTACGGATTCTGGGCCTTTTTTCTGGGCAAGTTTTGCGGTCCCATCAAAGAACCAAAATTCGGCTCTATCAGGAAATTCATCCACGGCTGTGGAAGTGAAAGTCTCAATCTCCGAAAAATCCTTGCCCAACTCAAACATCGTAGTGATGACTCCTTGCATCACCTGTGGATTGGGAGGATCCAGGCGGACGGACTTCTGATAAAGCTCGAGCGCTTGTTCTTTTTTCCCCTCAAAAAGCCTTTTGTCGCCCACGGCCGTCAACACGCCCGCGTCGTTGGGATGGTGTTCCAACATGGAGGTTTCGAGTGTTTCGAGGAGAGCGTCCCGTCTAGCGCTTTTGGTTTCTTGGAGTATATCCGCGAAGGCCTGTGCCTTTACTTTCGGGTCCAAATCCGGACTCGAAAAGGCCTCTTTGATAAGTGATTCAGCTCGGTCTACGTTTCCTTTTTCCTTGTAAAGGGCGTAGGCTGCCATTTGAAGCTCTGGTTGGTTGGGGTATGAAGCCAGCGAGTTTTCCACCAAAGCAATTGCTTCGTCAGTTCTGCCGTTGTTGAACAGGATTTCAACGAGATTGAGGACATACTCGGAGTTGCCTGGATAGGCATCGACCAGTTTTTGTCCTTCGGCGATGGCCGCTGCAAGGTTGTTTTTTCTGAGATAAATCCGTTGTTTTTGGAGTGTAAGTGGCGCTACCGTTCCATAATATTCCTCTGCACGGTCAAGTGCGCTCAAAGCCTTGTCAAACTCACCCGCCGCCAAATACAACTGCGCCAAATCCAATATGTAGTTTTGGTTTTCATCAGTGTTGGACATCAGATTCTCCAAAATCTCGGCCGCTTTCATCGGTTGGTTTTGCTTGGAATAGACCTCCGCCATTACCAAGTTGTAGTACTTGTTGTCGGGGTCAATTTCCACTGCCTTCATTCCAAACTCAAGTGCTTGGTCGACACGGTTGGCGCGGAGCAGGATCTCTGCTATTTTAAAATTGATCGCAGCTTCGTCGGGACTTTTCTCCCGTGCTTTCTGAAAATAAAAATAAGCCCTGTCATAATCTTCCAGCATCAAAAAACGCTGACCGTCTATGAATAGTCGAGAAGCCATAGCCTCATCTTGTTGGCGCTTTCGATTCTTTTTGGATTGTTTTTCCTGGGGAAATGCATCCAAGCTTGTCAATAAGAAGAGAATTAAAAGGGCTGATTTAAGGATTAATCTCACAGAAATAAGTTATTGAAGACGAATTTGGCACTGATCGGTACCCCGATTTGCCGGTGATTTGGTTGCAAGGGTAAGCCATCAACGAACATTCAGGCTTGGAATATATTCCCTTATGTTTTTTAAACTTAAGCTTTGCCGGTACTTCCATAGCCGCCAGCACCCCGTTCGGTGTCGGATAGCACCTCTGTAGTTTCCCAATGAATTTGCTCATGCTTGGCCACGACCATTTGGGCAATACGCTCGCCATCTTGGACGACGAATTCTTCGGAAGAAAGGTTCACGAGCAATACTTTGATTTCCCCCCTATAATCGGCATCGATAGTCCCAGGGGTATTCAAAACGGTAAGCCCATGCTTGAATGCTAATCCACTTCGGGGCCTAATCTGGGCCTCATAGCCCGCCGGGAGCTCTATGAAAAGGCCCGTTCCGACCAATTTCCTTTCCAAGGGCTTAATGGCAACCGGTTCGCTGATATTAGCCCGAAGATCTAAACCCGCCGAAAGGGGTGTTTGGTATTCGGGTAGTGGATGCTTGGATTGGTTGATAACTTTCAGAATCATTTTTTTCTGGATTTCAGATAAAATTCGAGCTGCTTGATGCTGTCCTTTTCCAGCCACAAAACTACAAGAACGAAAACAATGACAAGGCTGTTTCGGACAATAAATTGTACCATTCCGATTTCCAAATCCAAATAAAAACCAAAATAACTCAACAGAAAGGACAAAAGGATCAACGCAATATCCTTCTTGGTTTGATAGGGAATAGGAAAATATTTCTGACCCAACATGTAGCAAACCACGGACATTATTGCATAGCAAAACAAGGTACTCAGTGCCGCCCCCAAGTAGCCCCAAATCGGCACCAAGAAGAAGATTACAAAGACCGTCACGATAGCGCCAAGGAGCGTGAGGTAGAAGCTATATTTTGTCTTGTCCGTCAGCTTGAACCAAATACTCAAATTGAAATAAATTCCCAAAAACAAGTAACCCAAAAGCAAAGCCGGCACGATGAAAAGTCCCTCTAAGTAGCCTGGGGATCTTAGAAACAGCGGGCCAATCCAATCAAGATTGACCGATATCGCAACCATCAGGATCGTGCAAAAAATGACAAATGCATGCATGACTTTTGCAAACAATTCGGGGCTGTTTTTGTCTGCGGACTGGTTGAAGAAGAATGGCTCGGCAGCGTATTTGAAGGCTTGGATCACGAGATTCATCAGGATCGCCAGCCGAAAGTTTGCGCCGAAGACACCTCCTGCTTCGCGGGAACTGAGCCCCTCGTAGAAGTTTTTCGGGAGCACATACTCGAATAATCCCCTGGAAAACACCTCATTGGTCACGCCCGCCAAGCCCATAAACAACAAGGGAATGGAATAATGCCACATCGGCGCAAGGAACTCGCGGTCTATTTGGAAGCGGAATTTGCCCGCCAATTTGAAAACGATCGGAACCATAGCAGCGTTCGCCAGCAGGTTTGCCAGCAGGATATAGTCTACGCCCCAATCAGGGCGGTAGATTCCATCCAGCAGAGGCTTCAGATCCGAAAGTATATCTCCATTCCAGACGTGAAAGCAGAATACGATGAAGAAGACATTGAATCCGACATTCAAAAGAATGTTTCCAAGTTTGGTAAAGGCAAACTGAAAGGCCTTATTTTCTTTTCGCAGCTTGGCGTAGGGAATTGCCATCACCGCATCAATCGCCAGAATCCATGCAGTCCAGCGAAAAAGATGCTCTCGGCCGGCATATCCTAACCAATCCGCAATCGGCTCCGCAGAAAAGTAGAGCAGGGCACCTAGGCTGAGTGAACTTGTGATCAGAAGGGATTGGATTTGGGAATAGACTTTTTCTGGGTCCAGTCCTTTTCCGGTGGCATACCTAAAATAAGTGGTTTCCATCCCATAGGTAAAGACTATATTCAAGAACGCGATAAAGGCGTATATCGCGGTGAAGGAACCCAAGGCCGCCTTGTCCAAATAGGCTGTATAGATGGGTAGGAGCAGAAAATTGATCGTTTTGCCAAGGATGCTGCTGATACCGTAGACAGCGGTTTGGCTTGCGAGTTTTTTGAGTTGGCTCATGGGCAAAAAATGAAAAAAGGGGCCTTATTCCCCTTTGAATACCGGTTTTCTTTTTTCAAGGAACGCCGAAGTCCCCTCTTTGTAGTCTCCCGATTTGACACAGCGGGCAAAGCTGTTGGCCTCTGTTTGGTAGCCGTCCTCGTCGGACACAAATACTGCATTGACGCAATCGATGACCATGCCTATCGCAAGTGGTGCTTTGCTCATGATCTTGCGGATGATTTCCTCGGCTTTTGCCATGGCATCTTCTTTTGTCGGCAATACATGGTTGACAAGACCAAGCGACCTGGCTTCATCTGCGCCGATCATATCCCCGGTCATCATCAGTTCGTTGGCTTTTCCACGACCGATCAGATACGTCAATCGCTGCGTGCCGCCATACCCTGGGATGATGCCAAGATTCACTTCCGGCTGTCCAAACTTCGCCTGTGCCACCGCAATCCGCATGTGGCATGCCATCGCCAACTCGCAACCGCCTCCAAGTGCAAAGCCATTCACGACGGCGATGACGGGCTTGTGGCAGTTTTCGATCATCGAGAATATCTCCTGTCCGTTTTCCGCGAATTTCCTGGCGTTCAGCTCGTTGAGTTCGGCAATTTCAGAGATATCCGCGCCGGCGATAAATGCCTTATCTCCCGAGCCTGTGATGATCACCGCCTTGATCTCTCTGTTGTCGGAGACTTCGTCAAAGATTTCCCGAAGTTCTGTTAGGGTTGCGAAATTGAGTGCATTCAGTTTGGATTCTCTGTTGATCGTAAGGTAAAGAATCCCTTGCTTGACTTCCGAAAGGATGTTTTTGCTATCAGCCATGGGCTCAGGTGAATGATGGGCTCCAAATATACATGGGACAGCAAGCAATCACAAAGTATTTCTTAGAAAAATACAATAACGAATAGGTTTGTGCTTGATCACATCAAGTTATTTAATCATCCGGATTGCTGGAATTAATCCAACATAGGGAGCCTATTCGGGGTATTTTTTCTATTTTTGCGCCACGAAATTTTCATCTAAAACCTTCTTCCCATGTCATCCAAAAGAAAAATAACGGTCGCCTATGGCGATGGAATCGGACCAGAAATCATGAAGGCTACCATTGACATCATGGAAGCCGCAGGTGCCCAACTGGAATACGATGTGATCGAAATCGGCGAACAGGTATATCTGAAGGGCATTACTTCGGGAATGGAGCCCAAGGCCATTGATTCCTTGCGTGAAACGAAGGTTTTTCTGAAATCCCCGATCACCACGCCCCAAGGCGGTGGCTTCAAGAGCTTGAACGTGACGACAAGAAAGTCATTTGGACTTTTTGCCAATGTCAGGCCCTGCAAGGCATTTTCACCTTTTGTGAAGACGCATTTTCCAAAGACAGACCTGGTGATTATCCGCGAAAATGAGGAGGACCTGTATGCAGGCATAGAGCATAGGCAGACGGAGGAGGTTTACCAATGTTTGAAGATTATTTCAAAGCCTGGTACCGAGAAAATCATCCGCTACGCATTTGAATACGCCAGAAAATACGGTCGCAAAAAAGTGACCTGTATGACCAAGGACAATATTATGAAGCTGGCCGACGGTCTTTTCCACAAGACTTTCGACGAAATCGCCAAAGAATATCCCGATATCCAAACCGACCACAAGATCATCGACATCGGTACGGCGCTCATCGCGGATCGGCCAGAGATTTTTGACGTGATCGTTACGCTCAACCTGTATGGAGACATCATTTCCGACGTGGCTGCCCAAGTCACTGGATCGGTAGGCCTCGGCGGTTCCGCCAACGTGGGTGAGGAAGTGGCGATGTTTGAGGCTATTCACGGCTCGGCACCGGATATCGCCGGCATGGGCATCGCCAATCCGTCTGGATTGCTCAACGGCGCCATCATGATGCTCGTGCATATCGGTCAGCCGGAGGTTGCGGAGAAAATTGCCAATGCCTGGATGAAAACCCTCGAGGATGGAATCCATACCGGAGATATTTATCAAGAAGGGATTTCCTCCAAAAAAGTCGGGACCGATGAATTTGCCAAGGCCGTCATCACTCGATTGGGTCAAAAGCCGGCCAATATGGTGCCTGCAGCCTTTGACAAATCTTCCACTGCACCTATCGAAATCAAACTCAGGCCAGCCAAAAAGTCCAAAAAAGAACTGATCGGCGTGGATGTCTTTATCGATTGGGATGCAGATGGCAGAAACCCCAACACGATCGGGGATACGCTGAGACGCGCCAGTGCCAATGGCCTCGTGCTCTTGCTGATCACCAACCGTGGGATCAAGGTATATCCGGGCGGTATGAAGGAAACCTTCTGCACTGACCATTGGAGATGCCGGTTCCAGAAACCGGATCAGTCTCCCGTCAGCCATGCTGAGATCCTGGATCTCCTAGCCCAAATCAAGGACTTGGGATTTGACTTCATCAAGACGGAAAACCTTTACGCATTTGACGGCGTGCGGGCATACAGCTTGGCGCAGGGAGAGTAGGGATTTATGATTTGATATTGGATGTTTTTAGGAAACCGGGCAGGGATGCTCGGTTTTTTTTGTTGAGTTCAATCGATCCTTTCTTCGAATTCTGATATCACCCTTTCCGCCAAGTTCACCATATTTTCTTCTTCGGGAGTATCCCTGTTGGTCAGGATGATGATGCTCAAGTTTCTGGATGGAATCCTGTATATGATGTTACGGAAGGAATCGGTGCTCCCCGTATGGTACACGACCTTTTCGCCATCATATTCCTTGATATGCCAACCCATGCCATAGGGGATCTCGCTGCCATCATTTAGCTTTCCTTTGGTAAATGTCTTTTGGAGGGCTTCCTTGGGAAGTATTTTCTCGTCATACAAAGCCTGGTCCCAAAGGAAAAGATCACGAACGTTTGAATAAATACCACCATCGCCCAGGACGGCGGAGGTGCTGCTTTGGTCCCTTTTAACCCATCCTCCGTCTTCCTTACTGTATCCAAATGCACGGTTTGGGACTTCATTGTAGTTGGGTACGAATGCGAGCGTGTTGTTCATTTCCAGGCGATCGAATATTTCGGATTTCAAAAAGTCTTGAAAATGCATTTTAGCGTATTTCTCCACTACGAGTGCCAAGAGCGCATAGGCAGTATTGCTGTAGCGGAATGCCGAACCTGCTTCAAAGTATACTTTTGGATGGTTTTTGACAATTTCGAGTACATCAGCATCGGTCACTTGGGGGCCATCATCCGGTACAAAATCCTCATAATCCCAAATACCCGAGGTATGGTTGAGTAGGTGTTGAATCTGGATTGTTTTACCATACGCCGGCAAGCTATCAAACACTGATTCCAATGTCCAGCTTAAGTCCAACAAGCCTCTTTGCTCCAATATCAATATCGCTGTGGCGGTGAATTGCTTGCTGACAGAAGCCAACCTGAAATTGGTATTGGGCTGCACTGGAGTCAGATTTTCCAGTTCAGCCTGTCCGAACGCGTTCTGATAGACAACTTTCCCGTTTTGAATGATGGCAACGACCGCGCCAGGGTTTTCTCCTTGGTAGGCGATGAATATGTCCGAGATTGGGTCGAGGGTTCGCGAACAGGAAGACAAAATCATGAAACTTATCGCAAATGGAAAGAGGGTTTTCATTTCCCTAAAGTAAGAGAAATTCAAAATGGTCAACACAGGTCATTTTTGAAACCATCTGAAAAGCGTTGTTTAGTTGCCAACAAGATTGTTTTTGGGCAGGCAACATATCCTGCAAAAGAAAGATTTTCCAGATTTCATAGTTCAGAAAGCCCAGATTGTCAATGTTGAGACCGTCGCCATTACCAATAACATCAAAGGTCAAAAAAATACCCCGAAGGCCTTAAATCCTCCGGGGTCAGTCTTCGTACATCGTACTTTGTACTTGGTGCAGCTTTTATCCTTCTTTCTTCGACATCCTCGCTCTCTCGTTCTCGTCCAAGTAGATCTTTCTCATTCGGATGGACTTTGGGGTGATTTCGAGGTATTCGTCTTTTTGGATGTATTCCATGGCTTCTTCGAGGGAAAACCTTTTTGGAGGAGCGATGCGGACGTTGTCGTCGGAACCGGAGGCACGCATGTTAGTCAGTTTTTTCCCTTTCTGCACATTGACCACAAGGTCGTTGTCACGGGAGTGCTCGCCAATTACCTGTCCGCCATAGAGTTCGTCACCCGGCTCGATGAAGAAAAATCCCCTGTCCTGTAGCTTGTCGATCGCATAGGCTGTACACTGTCCGCCTTCCATGGAAATCAGTGAACCGTTGATACGTCCTGGGATTGGTCCTTTGTATGGTTCGAAAGCCATGAAGCGGTGGTTCATGATCGCCTCGCCCTGCGTGGCTGTCAGCACGTTGTTCCGCAGTCCAATCAAGCCCCGAGATGGGATTTTGAATTCGAGGTGCTGCAGGTCGCCTTTTGGTTCCATGACCAAAAGTTCGCCTTTTCGCTGTGTCGCCAATTCGATGACTTTTCCGGCAGTTTCCTGCGGTACGTCCACCACGAGGGTTTCGATGGGCTCGCATTGCATACCATCGATTTCCTTGAAAATCACCTGCGGTTGACCAACTTGAAGTTCGTAGCCTTCCCTTCTCATCGTCTCGATAAGGACCGACAAGTGGAGGATGCCACGGCCGTACACCAAGAATTTGTCTTCGTTGTCGGTCGTTTCCACCTTGAGCGCCAGGTTCTTTTCGGTCTCTTTAAAGAGTCTGTCCCTGAGGTGTCTCGAGGTCACGAATTTGCCTTCCTTGCCAAAGAACGGGGAGTTGTTGATCGTAAAGAGCATATTCATCGTAGGCTCGTCGATCGAAATTCGCTTCAGCGGCTCGGGATTTTCGATATCGGCAATCGTGTCACCTATCTCAAAGTCTTCGATCCCTGTCACAGCGCATATGTCGCCGGCTTGGACTTCAGTGACTTTGTTTTTCCCCAATCCTTCAAAAACGTGTAATTCCTTGATTCTTGCTTTTTTGATCACCCCGTCCGCCTTGCAAAGTGATACCTGCGCACCTTCTTTGATCACCCCTCTGTGTACCCGCCCGATGGCGATTCGGCCTACGAAAGATGAATAATCCAAAGAAGTAATCTGCATTTGCAAGCTACCTTCTTCTGTTTTTGGTGCAGGGATATGGTCGATGATAGCATCGAGCAATGGCAGAATGGAATCTGTTGGGTTTTTCCAATCAGGGCCCATCCAATTTTGCTTGGCCGAACCATAGAGCGTCTCGAAGTTCAATTGCTCCTCGGTGGCGTCCAAGTTGAACATCAGGTCAAATACAGCCTCATGAACTTCGTCGGGACGGCAGTTGGGTTTGTCGACTTTGTTGACGACAACTATGGGCGTTAAGCCGAGGTTCAGGGCTTTGCCCAATACAAACCTCGTCTGAGGCATTGGTCCTTCGAAGGCATCCACGAGGAGGATGACGCCGTCGGCCATTTTCAGTACGCGCTCCACTTCCCCGCCAAAGTCGGCGTGTCCCGGCGTATCGATGATGTTGATTTTGTGGTCTCTATATCTGACGGACACGTTTTTGGAGAGGATGGTGATGCCACGTTCCCGTTCCAAGTCGTTGTTGTCCAGGATCAAGTCGTCAAACTGTTGGTTTTCACGGAAGATTTTGGAGGCATGGATGATTTTGTCCACCAGGGTAGTCTTGCCGTGGTCAACGTGCGCGATGATCGCGATATTCCGAATATTCTGCATGGTATTTTGAAATCAGGGTGCAAAGGTAGGAAGAATATTTGGTTTCAGTTTGAGCCATTTGGAAAGTCCTTAATATTTAACGATTTGATGATGTATAGGCGATTCAGCTTTTCTGTGCAAGGTGTATGCGCGCAAGGTTATTAACAGCCACGTTGCCGTTAGATTTTCTTTTAGTATTGGATATTGTTATCCGTACCAGTGGGTATATGAAAATGCCCAATCAAGGGTATTTTCCAGTATTTGGACTTTCAGGAATTTTACCCACAGTAAATATTAATCACCAAAACAAATCATTATGAAAAAGACATTGATAGCTGTGGTATTCTGCCTTTTTGGTACATCCATGGTATTGGGACAAGAACTCTTTACTGGTATCGGTGCGAAAGGAAGCTACAACAAGGTGGTCAAGGGCTCAAAGACGTTTTTTGTACCCCATTTCCAAATTGGTTTTGAGACGTACATGGAAACTTCACAAGTAGTGCAAGAGGGAAAGCTCAGCAAACTTCAGAACGTGTTTGAAGCCAACAGCAAAGGCGGCCAATACGCTGGACAGAAAAGCGGGTCTGCCCGCGTCACCACGATCCTCAGTGCCGGTATGCAATTGGAGGACTTTCAAGAGTTGGCGAATGATTTCCAATCAATTTTGGATCGAGAAATCGAAAATGCCGGGTTCGGAGTAATTAGAATGAATGAAGTAGACAAGTACCCGAGCTTTGAGAAAGTACGTGAAAAATATGGAGAGAAAACCGATAAAAAGCAGGGAAAAACGTCTGAAGAAGAAATCGGAAATGGAACAATCAAAGTAATGCCTGCCAACACATTGTTCATGTTTGACGAGAAATCAACGATGAGGGGCGGCGGACCGGCATTTTATACGATGGTCAAAAAAGTCCATTCGGAGACCGAGGCGACGATGATTCTCCAAAACATCAATATCGACTTCACGACTGTGGAATTGGACGTGCAGTTGGATGCGGGCCAAAAGGGCAAGACCACGACCGCGGAGATGAAAGTGCATCCCAAAATGCGTGTTTCTTACAATACATTCGACTTTTTGGGGTCAGATGGTAGCCCCAGTTCAGCGCCGGCCGCTTTACAATCAGAATTTGTAGCAAGTAAGGCCTACAATGCAATAATCTATACAGACAAAGCAAAAGCAGAGAGTCTTTTCAATCAAATGTTTTCCTTGAAAAGTAAGCCCGATGTGAGCTTCGACCCGAGGATTGTTGAAATGTCTAAGGAAGATTACAAAGCAGCAGCAAGGGAATTGTTCACGGAATACAGCCGTGAATTTGCGAAAACGTTGGCAAGTGTGGCCAATGGGGGTAAGTGACCAAGTGCAACAGCCGGGAGATCGCTCCCGGCTTTTTTTTTAAAGCAAATTGTTGTCGTAGGCAAACTTTATCAACCCAACCAAGGAAGAGGCCTTGGTTTTTCTAAAGATGTTTTTTCGGTGGGTTTCTACGGTCCTTTCCGAAATATACAAATGCTCGGCAATCTGTCGGTTGGAAAACTCCTTCGCAATCAATTTCAGGATTTCTCTTTCACGCTCAGTGAGCAGTTTGTTTTCTTCTGGAGCATGTAGACTATCAATGATGATTCGATTGATGTCATTGCTCAGATAGATTTTTCCTTCACTGACGGCTTGGACGGCAAGGAGAAGCTCTTTGTGGGAGTCGTTTTTGAGCACGTAGCCATCTACCCCTTCCTTGAGAATATCCTTGACCAAATGGGATTCATCGTGCATACTCAAGACAATGATTTTTGTCTGGGGAGAAGTTTTTTTCACCAGCCTGAGTAGACTGAGCCCATCCATACCAGGCAAATTGAAATCGGTGATCAGCAAATCGATTTCTTTGGATTGGAGGGAATCAAGGGCATGCTCGGCAGAGTAGGCCTCGCCAACGATTTCCATCGATGGCAATTGGCGCAGTAAGCTCTTGATCCCTTCCAACAGAATCGCATGATCGTCTACTAGAAATACTCTCATTGTCGTCAATTCATCCCAAAATTGGGTATATATGGAAACATATTCGGCGGGTGCTTCTACCGCAAAATCATCAAATCTTCATTTTTCGAATCCTAGACGATTTCAGTGGATGCATACATTCTTTCACCTTGCTCATGCGATCCATTTAAAATTAGGCTGGATCCTTTGACCATTGCCCCACATTTTGGTTTTGCAAGTGTTTTGAAATGGGCCTGAAGATGAGGATTATGATTGTGCCAGTGGCTCCAGGATTGGAGTCAATATCGAGCTCCCCTTTGATTAACTTTACCCGAGATTGAATGTTTTTCCAACCGTGCCCCTGTCCATGGGCCAATACTTTGGTGTCAAATCCCTTTCCATTGTCTTCGATAGTCAGTCTCAGCTCGTCGGTATCATTCACGATTTGAATTTCGATTTTGTTGGCACCACTGTATTTTAGGACATTGTTGCACCATTCTTGGACAATGCGGTAAAGAGAAATTTCCTGGATTTCGACAAGTCTCCCATCGAAATCAAACGACTGTACTTCTACCTGTACCTTACCATTGACGCTGAGGCGGTGTGCAAATTCCTTTAAAGCTGGTAAAAGCCCATTTTGCACGAGAGTCTCAGGCATCAGGTCGAAGGCGATTTGCCGGATCTCTTTGTGCATTTCAGAAAGGATGTTTTCCGCCTGTTCAAAAAGTGCAATCTTGTTTTCGATCCTTTTTTCATCGCCAAGTCCCGAAATATTCATCCTTAGGGCTGTGATCAATTGACCGAAACCGTCGTGTAAATCCTTCGCAAACCGCTTTTTTTCTTGCTCTTGGGAAGCAAGGGCGGACTTGATGGCAGTTTCCCTGACCTGGATTTCCCTTTCTTTCTCAAGGATTTGCTGTTTTTTCTTAAACCTGTTCTGATTGAGAAAATGTATGACCACCAGAAGCCCGATGATTACAACCAGTAGAACCGCTATCAGAACGACGCGATTGAATTTGGCCTTATTTGCGGCGAGTTCGTTGGCTTTCTCCTGTATTTCCCGGTCTTTGAGCGCTGTTTGGTATTTCGTTTCCAGATCTTTGGCAAACATGGCACGGTCCGCTTCAAATAGTGAATCCTTGATAGCGAGCAGTTTTACCAAACTATTCATCGCCTCAGGATACTTGCCCATGGATTTGTAGATCTTGTACTGTTCATCGTAGATCCACTTGTACATTTCGGCATATTCGGATTTTTGGGTATATATCAGGCCCGAATCCAGATAGGCCAAGGCGCCCAAATAGTTTTTGGCCGTATTTTCGGTCATTGCCGAATTGATGTAGACCACCCCTTTGGCATAGTCGTTATTTGTTTTTTTGTAAATATTCAGCCCCAACCTGTTGAAGTATCTGGACCGCTCGATATCGCCCTTGAGTAGGTAGGCATAGCCAATATTGACAATCGTGGGCGCCACGGTGAGCGAGTCCGTCAAGGGGGTCAAAGCCAAGATCTTTTCGTAGTAGACCAAGGTACTGTCAGGAAGATTCATTTCACTGAATGCGGCACCCGTAATGTTCAATCCTGAAATCTGATAACTGAGATATTGATCGCCACCCTTTTTCGCTACTTCAAATGATTTCTTGCCGTATTCTACTGCTTTTGCGTAATCATGGAAGAGTCGGTGGTTCTGTGACAATGACTTAAAGATTTCACTCTCCAGCCCAATATCCTGCAGTTTTTCAGCCACCTTCAAGGCGTCCAGGAAATACTTTATCGCTTGGTCGTAGAGTCCTGTGACCTCGTAGAAGTAGCCTATGCGTTGGAACGTTTTGACCAACTCTACCTCGTATCCTTCGGAATCAATCAATGGGAGCAAATCCCGCTCAATATGCAGCATTGAATCCCGGTTGTTCAGACTGCTGAAATGGATATGCCGGGCGATCTGATACCTGATTTGATCATCTTCGGATTGGATTAGGTCTTTTGCTCTTCGAAAGAATACCTCACTTTTTGTCGGATGGGCAATCGCGCTATCCAATAATTGAAGCAGGTCTTGACCAAAACTGGCAGAAATCAGAAAAACAAAAATGAAGGGTGATAAAACTAGGTGACGCATCAACTGACATTTGCTTCCAAAATAGCTATTTGAGGGAAAAAATGAAATTCCAGCCTTTAATAATGGGCGATTTGTAAGTCTTCATGTTTCAAATGCCAAAAACTCAAATTTGAAGACAAAGTAGCGTTTTCTCATTGTTGGTGGATGCTATCGATATTTTGCTACCCTACAGTGTCCAGAAAGCGATCAAGAATCTCTAACCATTTTGGGGTCCAATGGTATCCATATCGAATCGCAGGATGGAAAATCTATCGCTAGGCCTGATGGCTTAATTTTCCCCATACATCTGCTCGAGGGCTTGGGTGACACGAAGCGTTCGATTAAACAGGCTTGGTAGCACGGAAAGCACTACAAATCCTGCAAAAACCAGCAGCACTATCATTATTTGCCATGGTCTCAAGTTTTCCGGATCCAACAGATTGATGTTGCCAAAATACTTGTAGCCCTGCGCCATCACTTGCATGGGAATGTAGGTAAACATCAAGATACCCTGGTTCCCGCGCCAAGAGGCATAGTTTTGATATTTTTTGAAATCCTTGCCAAAGGTGAAATACCACCAAAAGGCCATAAAGATCAGGAAACCTAAACCCACCAAGGCCAATCCACCTTCTTGGAATCCGAAGATTTTTTCCAACAAATAGCTGCTTTGGAAGAAAACAAATGTCAATCCCAAAGGCAGGAGTATCTTGGCGCTTGCTGCCAAGGACCTGACTGCTTCCCAAAAATATCCCCGGAGTCGCTTCTCGATCATTTTTTTGTAGGATTCCTCCAAGCTGCTGAACCCAAATACACCAAACTCGGCATGGACTTTTTGAAAGGCGGATTCGAGGGAAAGTCTGGGATTTTCTTCCAGCAGTTTTTCGATTCTGCAAGCCACATGGTCCAATATCTCGTACTGCACGTCGATTTCTGGATATCCCTTTTTGGAAATCCAGGATTTCAGTTGGTCGATTTGGGATTTGGAGAGTTTCATGCGCGCAGGGATTTGGATTTGATTTTCCACACTTCAAAAAGAGAGATTCCATAGAGGAGCAGTGCCATTGTCAGGACCAGGCTGATTTGAGGAAGAAGTGCAAAGGATAGGTCATGGGTAGCCAGAAAAGTCTTGGGAATCATGATTATGGCATTTAGGCTCAATACTGGCAGGATTATCTTTAAAACCATGATTTCCGTCGTGACGGATTTGATGCTATCTTTTTGTTCGATAAAGATGTCTTTTGCGATTTTGAGGTTTTTACGCCATTTCAGCAACACGAACAAAGAAAACCCCATCAGTAAGCTAAGCGGAACATAGACCATTATCAAGTATTGCTCATCAGACTTGAGATTCATCGAAACGGTCACAAGAATGAACAATAGCCCAATGCTGTAAATCAGTCTGGAAAAGCAGAAATAGCTCCTGACGACCTTCCATTGGTTACGGGAGATTTCAGCCCGAAAGGATTTCTGCAGATTTGCCTGCAGTGCGTGGCAATATCCATAGGTGAATTTTTCTTCCAAGGAGGCCAGCTCAGCATCAAAGTCTTCCGCTTTATATTCCTGTAAATGGCTCACATAGTGGTCGTAGACTTCCAGGAGGATTTCAGCAGCTTGGAGTCCTTTTGCTGAGATCGCATGGCGAACATGCTTTAGTTCTATTTCTGAAAGTTGACGCATTTGGCAATTTTTGATAGAGATGTGATTCTTGAAGTGATTTGCTCTAATCCTTTACACCAAACCCGGCTTCCACTCCGGGTCAAGGATCCGCTGTAGGTTGCTGACAAAATTCTGCAACTCCGACATCTTCGCACTCACTTCTTTTTTACCTTCCTTGGTCAGGCTGTAATACTTCCTGACCCGATTGTCCACCTGCTCTAGTTCGGTCGTTAGTAGCCCTTCCGACTCCAGCTTGTGGAGGGCAGGGTAGAGGGCACCTTCGGTGATTTTGAGTTCACCGGCTGTCAGTTCCTTCACTTTTTGGGTAATCTCATACCCATACATGCGATCATTTTCCTCCAGGAGCTTTAGGATGATCGTCTGTAGGCTTCCCTTGAGTAGGTTGTTGTTGGACATTTTCTCGAAATCAATGTTCAAATATATCAAATTCTTATATATATAAGAAAATTATGTATTAAATAATACTTTCCAACCAGAGAAGCAATATGGGAAACTGTCAACAGGTGAATCCTTCATCATTTACATTCATTGAGAATTGTAATGGCACTGCGATGCCAGTATTGATTTTGCCCATGTTTTGGGTCAAAGGTCAGGCCTTCAAGAAAAAGGAGCTACAAGATGGCGTAGGTAAGGGTTACTGCGTGAAGGGAGCGGTGGCGACGGACCGAATCTCTCGGGAAAAGCCGTTTTCGGTTTTGTTTTGCTGTTTTTTGGAGAAAACAAACTCAGCATTGTTATTCAGCCAAACAACCCGATTCCAAAAATGGATCGACATTGAAAACCTTAATCCTCGTCTTCTTCCAGTACGATCAAGCTCACCTCTACTTTCCGATCTTGCGGACTGTTGGCCTTTTGCGTACCTCGCAGCACTTTTCCGCCCGATTGGTAACGGATTAGCTCCTTGGAAATCCCGTATTCGTCTTCCAATGCTTCGGCCACGTTGGCCATCCGGTCCTCCGCCAGTTTGAGGTTGTAGGACAGGCTACCGGTATTGTCCGTGTAGCCGGTCAACAATAGGCCATAGCCTTCATGTGTGCGGACAAATTCCGTCAGTTCCTTCAGTTTGTCGGTTTCTGATTTGGCAGGGACCCTTTGGTTGCTGTCAAAATAAATTGTCTCGATCGGCTGGAAGTAGTTTTCTGGAAGTGCTCTTCGGCGCGTGGTGGGAGTGTCGGGCAGGTTTTCCTCTTCCATTTGAAGATCGGTTTTTCTAGTGTCCTGAGGCATATAGGCACCTTTGGTCATCGCGGCAAAAGCCAAGGAAAGCGCCTCCGTTTGCGATGCTGTCGGCGTGATTGGTTCGATGGCCCCCTGATTGTTGTCGGCTGCTTCTTCGTTATCCCCATTCTGGGACAATACTGCTACGGTGCCCACGACGGCGCCTGCAGCTGCGAGTCTTCTCCTTCGTTGTCGCCTTGTCTCGTTTTCCTCTGCGGATTCATCCCGGATAACCACCTCATCCTTGCGTTTTTTGTTCTTGATCTTGGGCGGTTTTTCGCGTTTCTGTTTGCCTTTGGATTCGTTTGCGACGGATTCAGCCAATAAGCGGTCACGCTCCAATTGTAGATACCTGTTTTGAGCTTCCAGGTCTTGGATCCGTTCTTTCTCCTCTTGGGTCAATGCGCCCTGAGTTGTCGTCGTAGCCTTGATTTCTGAGGTTTCAGAGATGGTGGTAGATTCTACCGTTCGGTTTTCTTCGTCGGAAGATTTTTCCGCTCCCGCCGTCGCTGGAACCACTGCTTCAGCCATGCGATAATTTGTAGTGTCGGCATACACGACCATCACGGTAGGGATTAATCGGTGGTCTTGCTTTAGACGGGAAATGCTATCGATCTCCAGCTTGAGTTCTCTCTCTTTCCTTCTAAGGCTATCGAGGCTGTACCTGACGTTGAACCTGCTTTGATCTGTGTTTCGAAGAAAAGTTTCCTTATCGCTGGCAGAGAGGACATTGTCATCGAGAATGGTTTGGTATTGTCGCTCGAGCTGCGTCTGAACTTTGATGAGATCGCTTTCCTTCACTTTCCCTGCGGTCGTGAGGTTTTCTCTTTTTTGGATCTCTTGGTTCCAAGCAAGGATTTGGTTTTCATATTTGATCGTGTCCAGTTTTTGGATTTTTTGCCAGACAAGGAATTGGTCTGCGTTGATTGGCCTTTCCCCAACAAATCTCGTGGTGGTGGTTTGGGGTATTTCCTCTTCAATGACTAGCGCGCTACTGGGCATTTGTCCAGATACTTGTACGAATCCCGCAGAAACCCTGGGTCCCCTGAAGGACCTTTTACTTGCCCCAAAATTGTATTTGAGACCGATTCCATGATAGAATATTATGTCAGAACGGCCATTGGGGTTGCCACGATACGGCTTTTCTGGAACCACGATATTGAACCCCGGTTTGGAAGCGTACTCCTGAAAACTGCTGGAAAACTCCTCTCGGTACCTACCACTGACATCGTCTAAAAAGTCTGAGAAGGTGAAAATAAAGTCTGATTGGGCAAATGCTTCCAGATTTCTGGTCAGTCTAAATCGTATGCCCAAGCCGAGTGTCGTCGTCAGAGTCACCTGTCCATAGCCTCCGTTCAGCTCCGTTTCCCACTCTGGAAGTGATGTTTCGTAGTCCCCGTCATGGATGATACTCGGTATTGTGTTGTCGTATTTTTCTCCATTTTCGTCCAACAAATCACCCCAGACATCAAAATGCATTACTCCCATTCCGAGGGAGAAGTATGGGGCTACCAGTGACCTAGCCGGAAGTAGGATGTCATTGTCTGCACGAAAGACCATCGCCAGCCCGATTTCTTTGGTTCTGTTGGTAAAGTTGAGGCTGCGTGGGAAGTTTGGGTTTTCAAGGTAAAGGTTCCCATTTCGGTCGACATACCTGTCACTCATCCCGAAATAATACTGGCCAAAGTGTAAGGACAAGCCGGTAGATGGAGATAGTTGTTTTTCGAGTGTTGCTTTGAATGAGGACCGGGTCGAATAGTTTTTGTTATAACTAAAAATATGGTGGAAACGACTTTGATTCTCCGCTCCGGGCACCGATTTGGGAGTCAGGTCTCCCATATAGTTGGCATAGCCACCACTGAATCCGATTCTCCATTGGAATTCCTTCTGCTGAGCTTGGGTACCGAAGGCGGAAAAAAGTGTCAATAAACAGATGACAAGGATTCGATTTTTCATGGATTACCTTTTGTCGCTAAACCCAATCCACAATTTGAATTCCAAGCTCACGCCCACGAAAGGCTGCAACAAGACCGGGCCAACGTCGCCATTCAAATCTTCAATTTGAAGAGTCGTGGCTCCGGCATTGATCCTGAAGACGCGAAACATCTTGTAGCCAACTCCAGCGTAAAATGGAAGTCTGATAAACGTTCCTTCTATCTTTTCCCCGGTGCTTGCTTCGAAGTTCCTGAGGAAGACTCCCGTGGAAAAGGAGGCATTTCCGAGGACTTTGGTAAACTTGCTATTTCCCAAGGGTATTGAAATCCCGGCGTATGGACCGTGGAGGTACTCCCTGTTTTCAAGCGTCCTTTTGATTGGGATCGAAGCATAACCGACGTTTAAAGGCAGAGTGCCAGGCTTTTTCTCCGTTGGAAAATTTGCCAGATAGCGTGATTCCACCAGTGTGAGGAGTCCATTGTCGAGGTATTGATTCGCTTCATTTTTTACCGCAAGTATGAGTTCGTCGACATACTGCGCAGCATAAACTGCCTTCGCGTTGTCTTCCTTGTTTCGACCGGTAATGTTGAATCTCGCTTTTTTGAGGTTCAGGCGGTCTTTTTGTTCCAATTTCAACCTGACCACATCACTGAATCCTTCAAATTCCCGGCCCAAGATGTGTCTATAGTCTTCGAGCGCGTCTTTGACGATCTGATTCATCTGGCTGATGATTACCAAATTTGAGTTGAGGCTCTTGATGCCTGAACCAGTCACTTCGAGATTGGACCGAATGTATGAATCGAGACTACCGCCGATGCTGTTCTTGACTGCGTCTATTTGGGATTTGTCTGCCTTTTTGAAAAAAGAAAATACAATGTTGTATTCGGTATTGCTGCGGATTGGTTGGGATACAAAAACCTCAAACTGGGGGACATTGAAATCAAAAGCTTTTCTCCAGGCGAATTCCTCAGAATACCTCATGCGATTGCCGGATCGGCCCACCTTCATGGTTACCATCAGGATTTCCTTTGGCAGGGGCCCGCGGACAAAAAACACCTCTTCTGACGGTAAGGGGTTGTTTCCGTTTATTTCATTTTTGAAGATGTCATAGCTCACTGTCTTGATCTGCGCATGGGCCAGCGTACCCGAAATCCCAAACAAAAAGAGGACGCATAGTTTTCTTAAAATCGGCATCGAAGGTTAGTTAAAAACCAATCGGAAATTTATTGAATTGATTTCAATTGGGGTCGGGCGTTTATCAAGGAATCGGCCAACATTAGATGAAAAAATGCCTGTTAAATTGCCTAGAACCGTGATTTTTCAGGGTATGGGTGTCAGATGATTTTAATATTTCCCGATTTTATCCTCGATGCTCACGTCGCTGTTTTTCCGAATTTGCATGCGGTAGTAGACCAACACTTCCTCGGCGCCTGCGGCGAGGACTGCTTCCTGTGCCCGTCTGGCAATTTCCATCAATTCCTCCTGTGGGCCTTCCATCACGGTCTCGAAGGGAGTCACGATATGTTTGATACCTGATTGCTGGATGACTTCAATGGCTTTGTCGACAAGCGCGTAGCTATCTAGGGTTTTGCTTTTGGGAACAATCTGGATTCCGAGGTTGATGATGGGCATGGGGAGTACAGTTGATAGTTATTGAGTTATTAGTTATTGGGAAAGTTTATCATCGGAAGCCTTAAGTCTTGGATCTTGATAAAATGGCACATTCCTTATAGAAAACCCTTCACACTTTTCCTCCAGATTTTATAGCCCTTTTCATTCATGTGTAGTCGGTCTTCGACAAACAGCGTTTCTTTGGGCTGTCCTTTTTTGTCCAGCATTTTATCCCAAATAGAGATGTAGTACACATTGTCTTTGCTAAGCGCCATGGTATTCAATTCTGCATTAAGGGCCTGCATTTGACCGCTCTTTTCCCAACGACTTGGGCTTGGCTTGGTTCCGATGAAGTACAACTCCACATCCAGGAGTTCTGACTGGAGCCGATCTATGATGAGGCTGATTTCTGTCATGGTCTGTCGGACAGATTTGCCGGCGTTGATGTCGTTTTCGCCGATGTATATAAATACTTTCCTCGGCGCAAAGCGTATCACCAAAGGCTCTAGGTAATGCAGTAACTCGTGCGCCTGTGATCCACCAAAACCCGTATTGATGGTATTTGTTTTCGGGAAATCTTCGGCGAGTGTTTTCCAAAATCGGATACTGGAGCTGCCCGTGAAGACAATACCGCCCTTTTCCCAGCCCTGTTGGTCGAGGTTTTCCACCAAGCCAGCCACCTCTTCCTTGAATCCGATTTCTTGGGCAAATGCTGCTTGGCCGATGAACAGGATTGCAAAGAATAGCAGGAATTGGATTCGAAAGTAAGGTTTAAAACCCTTGTAAATGGCTTTCATAAGTGTGCATTTATGGACAAAAGTTGACCGTTTTTTTCGATTGTACCAATAATGGACAGGAGGAAATCGAGGATTATTGGTATTGGAGGAAAAAAAGTCCCCCGACTAGGTACTGCGTCCGACACAAATTTCGAAGGTTTCGCCCCATTTACGGGGCTAGGTGATGGCAGGGCAACAATTTTGGAAGGTCTTGCCCGTTTTTTGTAGAAAGTTTGCCAAACCATTCAATCCATTTTCCTTCATGAAGAAACTCACGCGCTTTTTTTGGTTCTGCTCAGGTGCCTATGCCCCGCTCTTGGAAAAATCACCTACGGAGACCCACAAATACGTCGGTATCGGCGGCACCGTGTTTTTTACGGGATTGTTGGCTGCGATTTCCGCAGGGTATGCACTGTTCACGGTTTTTCAGTCTGTATGGTATTCGATAGGCTTTGGCCTGGTCTGGGGCTTGATGATTTTCAATTTGGATCGGTTTATCGTTTCCAGCATGAGAAAGCGGAACAATGCCTGGGCAGAATGGAAGATGGCGATCCCAAGGTTGGTATTTGCTGTGCTTCTGGCCATCGTTATTTCCAAACCTTTGGAAATCAAGATTTTTGAACGTGAAATCAACCGAAAACTGGACGAAAAGAAGACGGAAATGATCGCGCAAAGTAAGGAGCGACTGAAATTGGGATTTGGTGAAATCAACGATCTTGAAGCCAAGAAGGACAGTCTTCGTGCCGAAGTGGAGGCTGCGACGGTATTCCGGGACAAACTTCAGAAAGAATATGATTTTGAGCGCTTCGGTACCAAATCGGACGGAACTTCGGGTATCGTCGGAATCGGAACCAACGCGAAGAAAAAGGAGCAGCAACTCGATGCCGCCCAAAATGATCTGAACAACTTGAGAGTCGCCCACCAAGTCAGGATCGATACTTTGGATGCACAAATTCAGCGCCTGACGGCACTTCGTCAAGCTGAATTTGACAAGATACAGCCCAATATCGATGGATTCGACGGATTGGCGGCGAGACTTGACGGATTGCAAGTGTTGACTGAGGAGAGCAATGCAATGGCGATGGCCAACATTTTTATCATGCTATTGTTCGTGGCCGTCGAGACAGCCCCGATTTTTGTTAAGCTGATTTCCCCAAGAGGTCCCTATGATGAGCTTTTGGATTTGGCGGAGCACCGGGTGAAATCCTACACCAAGGAGCAGACCGTGAAAGTAGATGGCAGCAGCGACAAAAGGCTTCGGGATTTTCAGACAAGCTTGGATATCAGGCCTGAGCCTTTGTAATCTGTGCCTCGGCAATTTTGCCGAGTTGGTCCATGATCTCGGGCACGGATTTCCATTCGGAGAGACCCGCGATCCAAATCAATAACCTTAGCTTGAGGCCGGGCCTGATGAGTCCTTTGGCGAGCAGGCTAATGACTTTGTCCCGCTTTCCGATTGTATCTGATTGGTCCTTTGCCTCTGCAAGCCGCTTCGCAAATTTCCAGGCGCCTTCCCGCGCCAGTTTGATGCTGAAGTTGACCAGGATTTCCTCCTTGCCTTTTGACAAACGAATCAATCGGGAGAACGTGGGGGAAATTGTGCCGATGTTGAGCTTGACATCATCTACCAAATCGCCTAATACCTGATTGATCTTGTTGAAGTCACCTTCGATATTTTCGAGGTTTTTCCCTTTCATGGTCTCTACAGCGGCGATTCCCAAATCAAGGTTGATATGCGCATTCATCCCAAGCAACAGGTGCTGTAGCACCAGGTGTTTCGTCGATACGGCCGCGTCAAACGCCAATTTCCAGCTTTCGGTAATCTGCTGTTCGGTTTGGTAGGCGTGGTAGGCATCGATAAAGCGCTTGGCGAAGATGATATCCAACTTCTCCATCCTTGGATTGTCTTCAAACTCACCCGCCAGAATCCCATCCCTCACGCGAATCGTAACCATCCGGTACAAAACGGCAAAATATCCGATTCGGCTGCTCTTGTCGCGGCAAGATTGGACGATCGTGTCCATCTCGGCGATGGCTTCGTTGATTGTTTCCATCAGGAGTTGATCAGTATACTTTCCAAAATATCACCCACAAAATAGGCTACCAGCGCGGCTACGATGCCTAGGGCGAGAGTTTCCCAGACACTTTTTAAAACCGGTGTTTGGTTTACGTAACTTTTTAACCAGCCCACGACCACAAAAGCGACACTTGTGCCAATACTCGTCCACAGGAATAGTGAAATGCCTGATTCGAAGACAAAATCATATACATAGAACGCCAGAGGAATGAATCCCACGATGATGAACGAGATCAAGGTCGCCAACCCGATATTGAAAGGGCTTTTGGAATCCTCTATCATGTCCAGTTCGTTTTTCATCATTTCATCGACCCATCTTTCGCGGTCCGCGGTGATGACATCCACGACCTTTTCCAGCAATTCGCCCTCAAATCCCTTGGCTTTGTAGATTTGGACGACTTCGTCGCGTTCCATCTCAGGCATGTTGTCCACTTCCCAATATTCAATGGCGCGGTGTTTTTGGTAATTTTCCTTTTCAGATTTGGCGGAAAGGTAAGCACCCACGGACATCGAAAACCCGTCTGCCAACAAGTTTGCAAACCCAAGAATCAGAATAATTGAGGTGTCGAGATTGGCTCCGACTGCTCCTGCGACAACCGCGAAAGTAGTCACCGCCCCGTCTATGCCACCATACACAAATTCCCGCAGGTAGTGCTGAAACCTACCCAGAAATGAAATCTGTCGATGTATTTGGCTTTCCATTTTACAAATTTGCCAAGAGAAAATTTTTCACGTTTTCGCCCATGATGGCGCGGATTTCATCGTGGGTAAATCCTTCTTTCAAAAGCGCATCGACGATCAAAGGCAAGCCAGTAATGTCAAAAGGCACGGCAACGCTTCCGTCGTAGTCGCTGCCCAAGGCAATATGCTCCACGCCGACGAGGTTTTTGACACGCTTCATGCTGGAGACAATTCCCCGAAGTTCGTCCGGTCCCTGAACCATATCGAAGAACGCGATGCCGATGATTCCCTCTTTGGCGGCGATCTTACGGATCTGCTCATCGGATAGGTTTCTTGGTGAATTCAGCACAGCCCTGATGCCGGTATGCGAAACCATCACCGGCTTGCTGGACATCTCCAAGATTTCCTCGATCATTTTTGGGGAAGCATGCGCCAAGTCGATGATCATATTTAGCTCGTTCATGCGTCGGATAACCTCTTTTCCAAAATCAGTCAGTCCTTCGCCACTGATACCATGGGCTGATCCACCCATTTCATTGTCAAAAAAATGCATCGGGCCGATCAGCCTTACGCCAGCCTCAAAGGCTTTTTCGAGGTTTTCCATTTTCCCTTCCAACGCATGGGCACCTTCGATTCCCAAAAGACCGCCAATGACATGCTTATCTGCTTTCCTTTTCTCAACCAGTTCCAGTACATCTTCTGGATTTTTTACAATGATGAACTCATCGTGAAATTCTGCTGCAAATTCCTCCAATTGTGCAGATTGGTAGAGGGTTCGTTTCATCAGGCTAAACCAATTGGATATCGGTCGCCCCTGCACGATGTTGAGAAGGGTGATGTTATCCTGCGTGTCGGCACTGTTGGATTCCATGTTTTGGCCCTTGGGGGATTTGGAAACAACAGTGAACACCTGCAGGGCGATATTACCCTCCTGCATCCGCGGAAAATCCACATGTCCGCGCTTTCCACGTTTCGTCAGGTCACGTCCCCATAACAATGCATCGCAGTGAAGATCTGCCACAAAATCCAGTGAAGCATATAGCTCTGAAGCTTCTTCTGATACGGAGTAGGGCGGTAGCTGCTTGACAGGGTTGTTGCGTTTTTCGATGATTCCCGGAACGATAAGCGTCGCTAGCCAATACAACAGAATCAAGCAGACAAGCGCAATGAGGATTTTTTTCATTTAGGATCAGTTGCGCTTTGAATATAAACAAAAACTTATATCCCCAATACCCAAATTACAGATGAGCCTATGGTTATGGTTCGAGAACTCAAAAAAATCGGGAAACTTTAGGTTATGTCACCGCAAAAAATTTAATTGGGTGGCAATTTAAGGCCTTGACATTAGAAGGACCTAATTTGGCTGGCCAGAATGTCATACACCCATAGTATACCCCATCATGTCTAGAACCCAACTTCAAAAAAGAAAACTGAAAGTAGCTACCATTCTTACAGTCCTTATCATCATGATTTTTGGAAAAAACATTTTGGAGCGTAGAAATTTCAATGAACTAGGTAATTCATTCGTTTCCTTTTATGATGATAGGCTCGTTGTGGAGAGTTATATATTCTCCATTTCAGAGGAACTTTTTAGGATCAAGCTTCTGGTAAACCACTGCGCTTTTGAGAGTGATTATTCCAACGCCGTCGGGGAAATCACCAAACGCGAAAACGATATATTGAAGATTGTGGAGGAGTTTGAAGACACAGACTTAACGATCGCAGAAGCAGGGTATTTGACCGATTTCAAGAAGATTATCCAGGAAAACCTGAGGATTGCTGACTATGCGCTACTCTATAGCGACACCCAAGGCATCAATACCCAGAAAGTAAAGGAATACAACAGTTCAATAGAGCGTGCTTTGGTGGATTTGGAAAAACTCTCCCAAATCCAATTGGAGGAAGGCCAAAAAATCGCCAAAAAGGCAGAGAAGACGGTCAATAAATCAAAGATATGGGCACAATTTGAAGTTGCCGCATTGGTGATACTGATTGTGATTATCTATTTGCTGATATATACTTCCCGGTCCATCAGGTCGGAATTTGTGAATTAAAAAGAAAGCCTACCTTTCTCGGGTAGGCATTCGCATTTTTCAGTGGTTTTTAATGATTTCAAAAAACCAAGTTTTTCATGTAGGCAGCGTTTTTTTCAGCCGCCTCCATGGGGTTGGTTCCTTCGAACCGCTCTTGTTCTACGATAAAATATTTCATCCCATTGTCCATTCCAGCCCTGAGGATGCTCGGGAAATCCATGATTCCCGTTCCAACGATGGTGGATCCGTTTGGCTCGGAGAAAGGCAAATCGCCGGATTTGTCTTTGACGTGGCCTAGCGTAAATCTTCCCGGATATTTTTTGATGTACTCGATTGGATCTTTTCCGGCGGTATACACCCAATAAGTGTCCATTTCAAAATCGACCAATCCCGGATCGGTATTTTCCATTAGATAGTCTTGGGGGATTTGTCCGTCCAAAAGGTCAAAGGTATAGCCGTGATTGTGGTAGGCGAATTTCACGCCGTGCTTTTTGCAAATCTCGCCTTGTTTGTTGAAATCGTCCGCCAACCTTTTGAAGTCGTCCATGGACTTTTGTGGACCGACCCAAGGGCAAATCAGGTATTGCATGCCGATCGAGCCGGCTTGTTCTGCTTGTTGCTCGAGGTTTTCGAAGGTATTGGCGTGCGAAGCTATGAACTTCACTCCCAAATCATCCATCAATTTCTTGAACTCCGTGGGGCTCATGCCCCAGAAAATACCTTTTCCTCCGTCGAACCCTTCCAATTGGGTATAGCCAAATCCCGCCACGGCTTTGATGGTGGCAATGGGGTCTTCAGCCATGTTTTCTTTGACCGAGTACAGTTGGAGGCCAAAGTCATCGAGGATACCCTTAGCCGCATCCAATATCGCATCGGTAGTGGATTCTTCCTTTTTGGCGGGACTGCAAAATTGGAGCGGAAGGAAAGCTCCCACGCCAAGCGCAGAGCTGATTTGGATAAATTTTCTTCTGTTTGTCATGCGGGTTGCTGGGTTTTGGTTCAAAATTAATTTCCCACGGTGACAGCCCTTTCAGTTTTACCGATCGGAAGAGCGCACCGTGGGAATACTCGATTTAATGCACAAATCGCAAATTAGATCGCATAGGCTTTGTCACCGGGTTTGTAATCGATACAGGGCTCATATCTCCCTGGGACTTCATAGTAGCGAAGTTGCTGCGTCGCTCCAATTTCCGATGTAAAGTAGCCCAAAACAGTCAAGTCTTGAAGCATTTTGACCACTGCGGCGTTTTTGTCTTCTGGATTTTCAGCTTTGGCTTTTAGTCCGTTAAGGTAGGAGGTTCTTTCTTCTACCGTTGCCTCCATGAAGTCTTTGCCTTGGCTAGCTTTGAAATCCTTGATAATGAAATTCAATCCATCTGTAAAGGCCTGTTGCTGTTCGGCGGGATAGGTATCTTTCACCATCATGACCATAAACTCACCGATCTTGGTGGCTTTGGCTCCGGGCGTATCTGTGGTCGGAATGATAGCTTCGCCGATCTCGTCCAGGAAAGCGATATCATCGGGACTGAATTCCAGTCCAATGATTTGGTGCTCGGGTTTGCAGCCGGTCAGGATGGCATTGGCACCTACCATAGCCCCGCCCATCATGATGACAAAGCTTTTGATTGCGTCACGTCTATTGATTGCCATGATTCAGTTCTTTTGAGATTAGAGATTTCTTTTCTTGAG
The DNA here is from genome assembly GCF_021491425.1 of Mariniradius sediminis. Lineage (NCBI taxonomy): Bacteria > Pseudomonadati > Bacteroidota > Cytophagia > Cytophagales > Cyclobacteriaceae > Mariniradius > Mariniradius sediminis. The sequence goes on from NZ_JAKEVZ010000004.1 coordinate 144,555, forward strand.
TTCTTCGACCGCGAAATTCGCAGCCCGGGCTGTCATCGCCATGTAGGTCAACGAAGGGTTTTGTGCCGCCGCCGAAGTCATGCAGGCGCCATCGGTGACAAACACGTTCTTGGCATCCCATACCTGGTTATTGCCGTTGAGGACCGAGGTTTTTGGATCGCGTCCCATCCTCGCTGTTCCCATTTCATGGATGCCTTGGCCCATCGTGTAGCCTGCGTCAAAGGTTTTGACGTTTTTCAGACCGGCTGCTTCCAGCATTTCAGCGGCGTCATTCATCATGTCCACCCGCATTTTTTTCTCGTTTTCCTTGATCTCGGCATCCATTTCAAGTACGGCAATACCCCACTTGTCCTTGACATCCTTGCTGAGCTTGATGGTGTTTTCGTGATAAGGAAGTATTTCGCCAAATGCCGTGATGCCCATCGACCATGGTCCTGGTTCAGAAAGCGCTTCTTTCAATGGAGCCCCGAAATTGATCTCGGCTACATTTCGGCTCCAGCCTGATCTCGACGCTGCCCCTTGATAGCCAAAGCCCCTGAGGTAATCACGTTTGTCGTCACCGACATTTCTGAACCTTGGAATGTAGACACCGGTCGGCCTTCTTCCGAAATAGTACTTGTCTTCGTAACCCTCTGCTGTACCATTGGCACCCAAGCGGAAATGGTGGTCCATCACGTTGTGGCCCAATTCGCCCGAGCTGCTGCCCAATCCTTCCGGCCATATATCCGTCGCGGTACGCATCAGGATGGAGGTCGAACTGAAAGCGGAGGCGCAAAGGAAAATAATCTTGGCATTGAACTCATAGGTTTGGTTGGTTTCGCCGTCCACGATTTCTACCCCGGTTGCTTTTTGGCTGTCTTTATCATAGATAAGTCGGGTCACGATTGACCAAGGCCTCAAGGTGAGATTTCCTGTAGCCATGGCAGCCGGAAGGGTAGAGGATTGGGTGCTGAAGTACCCGCCAAACGGACAGCCAAGCGAACATTTGTTCCTGTACTGGCACTTGGTCCTGCCGGGTAGGTCTTGGGTAGCATTGGCAACCCGTCCGATTGTGACGAGTCTTTTCCCACCCCATTTTTCTTTCACCCGTGCGGCTACATCTTTTTCGACACAATTGAGCGGCATGGGTGGCTGAAGGTCGCCGTCAGGAAGGATTTCGTAGCCGTCCCTACTGCCTGAAATACCGGCAAATTTTTCCACATAACTGTACCAAGGCGCCAAATCCTTGTACCGGATCGGCCAGTCAATGGCAATCCCTTCCTTTAGATTTGCTTCGAAATCAATATCTCCCAAACGGTAGCTTTGCCTTCCCCAAAGCAGGGACCTGCCACCTACCTGATAGCCTCTGAACCAAGTAAAGGGTTTTTTCTCGATGTAGGGGGAATCAGATTCGTGTGCCCACCAGTCGAGGTTGAGTTCATTTAAAACATAATCCCGCTTGAGATTGGGGTGGTTTTCCAGCATCTCTGTAGTCCTGCGGCCACGGTGTGGAACTTCCCAAGGTGCTAGTGTGGCTGTCTTGTAGTCTGCCACGTGCTTCACGTCCGGTCCCCTTTCGAGCAAGAGCACTTTCAGCCCTTTTTCTGTCAATTCTTTCGCAGCCCAGCCTCCGCTAACTCCCGAACCGACTACGATTGCATCATATGAATTGTCTGCCATAATAAATTGGTATTGTTAATTGTTTTTTAAAGATCGCATAAAAGGACGGCTTTTTCCAGTGAAGCCATCTTGTCTGGGTTTTTTGGGACAAATTCCTGACAGAAATATCCCTTATATCCAGTATCCAAAATTGCCCGTACGATCGCCGGGTAATTCAATTCCTGTGTTTCGTCGATTTCATTCCGGCCGGGATTACCGGCGGTATGGTAATGTCCGAAATATTGGTGGTCCCGTTTGATAGTCCGGATGATATCCCCCTCCATGATTTGCATGTGGTAGATGTCGTACAGGAGCTTGAAGTTGGGTGAACCAACCATCTTTACCAATTCTATTCCCCAGGCACTGTTGTCACACATGTAGTCTTTGTGGTCTACTTTGCTGTTCAGCAGTTCCATGATGATCATCACATTGTGTTTTTCGGCCAATGCCATGATTTTTTTCAAACCCTCCGCACAATTCTTCAAGCCCGTCTCTTCATCCATTCCTTTGCGATTGCCGCTAAATGCGATCAGGTTCTTGTAACCGTTTTTCGCGACCAAAGGAATCACCTCGGTATAGCCGTTAATCAATTGTTCGTGATATTGTTTGTCGTTGAATCCCTGTACAATACCCATATCTGCGCCGTTGCACATCGAACATTCCACGCCATTGGCCTGCAAAATCTTCCAGTTGTTGGGGCCGATCAGGTCGATGGCATTGAATCCGATTTTCTTGATTCCTACACATAGTTGCTCAATCGTCATGGGGTTGAATGGCCAATGGCAAACGGCATGGTTGACGTTGCCTTTGAGCGGGGTTGCAGCTTTCATTTCTTCGATTGCAGAAGCGCTAAGCGGAAGCGTTCCGGCTGCCATGCCAGAAAGCAGTATTTTTTTGAGGCTGTTTCTACGGCTAAGTTGGGTCATATGAAGAGAGGGTTTTAATTGAATTTTTTTGAAACGGACTCGTTTTTGAAGAACACCAAAAATACGATGACCACCAAGATCGCGATGCCGGATGGAATCATCCAAATCGATTTCCAATCATGGCTGCCCGCCTCGGTGAGGAAAATGTCTGTGACTTGTCCCGCGATTGCGAAACCAATCAACATGCCGATTCCATAGGTAGCAAGTGTAATCAGCCCTTGGGCCGAGGATTGGAATCGTTCACCAGCCTTTGAATCGGTATAGATTTGTCCCGAGACAAAAAAGAAATCATAACAGATGCCATGAAGCGCAATGCCTACCAGGAGCAACCAGAGTCCACCATTGGCGTCTCCAAATGCAAATAGGAAATACCGCAATGACCAAGCAAGCATCCCAACGAGAATGGTCACCTTGAATCCAAATCTTTTAAAGAACAAAGGAAGTAACAGCAGGAAAAGCACCTCGGAAACTTGCCCGATGGTCATCTTTCCGGTTGGATCGGATACGCCGATTTCGGCTAGGAATGGGTTGGCGTTTTGATAATAGAAGGCGAGTGGGATACATATCAGGATCGAAGAGAGGAAGAAAACCGCATAGTTTCTGTCCTTCAATAAGCCCAAAGCATCCAATCCGATTAAATCGGAAATTTTGACCTTGTCGCTGCTCCTGCCTTTGGGTGGGGTTTTTGGTAAGGTGAAACTGAAAATCCCCAAGATAACGGAGGCAATTGAGGCCATCAGGAAGGTGTTGCGAAGCGAACCATCCGCGAGGCTTTCGGCAGAATCCCAAAAAAACACATAGCTGATCGTTAGGCCAGATGCAATCCAGCCGATTGTTCCCCATACCCGGATCGGGGAAAACTCTTTTTCAGGGTCTTTCATTTGCCTGAAGGAAACCGAATTGGCAAGAGCCAATGTCGGCATGTACAAAACCATATAGGCAAAGATGAAAGGATAAAAATCCGAGAAGCTTTGGGCTTGGTAACACGCATACAACAAGACTGCACCAACCAAGTGTAAAAAGCCCAGAATTCTTTCCGCATTGAAATACCTGTCCGCCACCAGCCCAATGATAAATGGTGCAATGATGGCCCCAAATGACTGGGTGGAAAATGCCGCCGATACCTGAGTGCCCGTTGCGTTGAGGTTAAGGCCGAGGAAGGTCCCCATGGTTACATACCAAGACCCCCAGACAAAAAAATTCAAAAACATCATGAGTGACAGCCTCAGTTTTGTTCCAAAAGGCATAGCGTATTCGATTTGGATTGATGAAAGGGGAAGGTAAAGTATCAATTTTTGGGAACAAATTCAGGTTTTTCCTTTATTTTTAACTGCTCCCAAAACCAGTTTCCAAATAAGTAATAATGAAATTGAGTTCTTGACCACTCATAACAACTTACTGCAATTGGTCATTTTAATGTGTTTCGTTGGGAGTGGAGACAAAATCATAATTTATCTTTCAGAAAAATTCTACCCAAAATAAATCACTTTTAAACACCATTAATCAGAATCCATAATGGCAGCTCAAAAGAAACTCAAAATGGGAATGGTCGGCGGCGGGCCGGGTGCATTCATCGGTGCGATTCATCGAAACGCCGCATTGATGGACGGACTAATCGAACTGACCGCGGGTGCATTCAGCAGCAATCCTGATAAATCCCGGCAGGCGGGCGAAGAATTGATGTTGGATCCTTCTCGGGTGTATGTTTCCTACGACGAAATGATCGAAAAGGAACTCGCCCTTCCTGAATCCGAAAGGATTGACATCATCAGCATCGTCACGCCGAACAACGTGCATTTTGACCCCACGAAGAAGGCACTCGAGAATGGTTTCCATGTGGTGTTGGACAAGCCCATGACCTTGACCTATGACGAAGCAAAGGCGCTTTACAAGGTCATCAAAGGCTCCGACAAGCTATTTTGCCTGACCCATACTTACACCGGCTATCCTATGGTGAAGCAAATGAAGCAGATGATCGCCAATGGTGAAATCGGTACCATTCGGAAAGTCTATGTCGAATATCCACAAGGATGGCTGTACAAGCTGCTCGAACACGAAAACAACAAACAGGCAGAATGGCGTACCGACCCCGCAAGAAACGGAAAGGCAGGCTGTTTTGGTGATATCGGAACTCATGCATTCAACCTCATCGAGTATGTCACAGGGATGAAGGTGGCCAAAATCTGCGCAGACTTGGATATCAAGGTTCCGGGTAGGCCAATTGATGACGACGGGGCCGTTTTGTTGAGATTCGAAAACAATGCTTCCGGTATCTTGACCGCTTCCCAAATCGACTGTGGTGCCGAGAACAACCTGAAGGTCCGTGTTTATGGAGACAAGGGAGGCCTCGAATGGCAGCAGGAAGACAACAACAGCTTGATAGCAAGATGGCCCGGGAGACCTGCCGAGATTTACCGCGCCGGAACAGGCTACTTGGGTTCATTGGCCAATGAAAACACCCGTACTCCCGCCGGACACCCGGAAGGATACATCGAGGCATTCGCAAATATCTATCGCAACTTCGCGAGATGCATCTATGCCCTTAGAAAAGGAGAACAACCGAAGGCAGAATGGTGGGATTTCCCTGGTGCAGAGGATGGTATCCGCGGGATGGCCTTCATTGAGTTGGTGCTGAAAAGTACCGCTTCTGAACAAAAATGGACACCGTTTGTAGTGAAATATTGAGATGGATAATTTATGATTTGCGAAATAGGCGCCAAGTACGAAGTACGATGTACCAAGTTTCGAGAACGAATAACTCAATAACCAATAACCAATAACCAATAATTCCCCAACTCACTCATCCAATTTTCCAATTTCCTAATTTTGAAATCTTTCAATCCCAATCAATAAACCTATGAAAACCATCAAAGGACCGGCGATATTCTTGGCACAGTTTGCCGATGACAAAGCGCCTTTCAACAACCTCAAAAACATCTGCCAGTGGATGTCAAAGGCAGGCTATAAAGGTGTACAGATCCCTTCTTGGGACGCGCGGATGATTGACCTGCAGAAAGCTGCGGAAAGCAAAACCTATGCGGACGAAATCAAGGGTATCGTCAATGAAACAGGAATGGAGATTTCCGAGCTATCGACACACCTTCAGGGGCAATTGGTCGCGACGCATCCTGCTTACAACGAACTTTTTGACGCATTTGCACCCGCCAGCCTTGCGGGGGATTTGAAAGGGAAGTCGGAGTGGGCTACCAAGCAACTGAAATTTGCAGCGAAGGCTTCCGCCAATCTGGGTCTGAATGCCCATGCGACGTTTTCGGGAGCATTGATGTGGCATACCGTTTACCCTTGGCCGCAGAGGCCCGCAGGCCTGGTCAATACGGGATTCACGGAGTTGGCCAAAAGATGGACCCCGATCCTGGATACCTTCGATCAATACGGTGTCGATGTTTGTTACGAACTGCACCCAGGAGAAGACCTGCACGACGGGATTACTTTCGAGATGTTTTTGGAAAAAGTCAACAACCACAAGCGCGCCAATATCCTCTACGATCCGAGCCATTTTGTACTGCAATGTTTGGACTATTTGCAGTTCATAGATTTCTACCACGACAGGATCAAAATGTTCCACGTCAAGGATGCCGAGTTCAATCCTACCGGAAAGCAAGGTGTCTACGGAGGCTTCCAAGGCTGGGTTGACAGGGCAGGAAGGTTCCGCTCGCTGGGCGATGGGCAAGTAGATTTCAGCGGTATCTTCAGCAAATTGGCGCAGTACAATTACGATGGCTGGGCGGTATTGGAGTGGGAATGCGCCATCAAGCATCCAGAACAGGGCGCGTTGGAAGGTGCACCATTTATCCAAGACCACATCATTCGTGTGACAGAAAAAGCATTCGATGACTTCGCTTCTGCCGGTGCAGACGAAGCATTCAACAAGAAAATCCTAGGCATTTAATTATTACCAATTCAAATATTTATGAAACTTTCAAAATCAATTTCTTTTGGCCTGATGGCCGTATCGCTCTTAACATACGCCTGCGGTGGTGGGGGTTCCAGTACTTCTACGACTACCGAGACGGTAGCCACGCCTCCGCCTGCGGCCGCGCCAGTAAGCCTTGAAGACAAATACAAAGATGACCCTGTGTTCATTGCGGGTTCTGCCAAAACCAAGGAAGCAGGCTGCACGGCCTGCCATATGGTCGAAAGGAAAATCGTAGGCCCATCCTATGCCGACGTAGCCGCCAAATATGAAAGCACGCCTGAAAATATCGAGCTTTTGACAAGCCATGTGATCAATGGACATGTGGGTACTTGGGGAGAAATCCAAATGCCTGCCCATCCGCAGTTGGCGAAGGAAGATGTAGAAACCATGGTCAAATACGTCCTTTTACTGAAGAAATAATGAAAAGAACTTATCTCTACCTGATTGCTGCCGGTTTCCTTGCTTTCGCCTGTGGGGGTAAACCTACCGAAACGACCACGGAGGTCGAGGAGGTAACTGTACAGGAGCCAGAATGGATTTCTTTGTTTGATGGTCAGACCTTCAATGGCTGGTCAAAATATGGCGGAGGTGAAGTGGGCAAAGGATGGAAAGTCCAAGATGGCGCCATTTACCTCGATGCCAAAAACAAAGCCAACTGGCAAGAAGGGGATGGAGGCGATATCGTGACCAATGAGGAATTTGAAAACTACCATTTGCAGGTGGAATGGAAAATTGCGCCAAACGGTAATTCCGGTATCATTTTCTTTGTACACGAAGCGCCTGAGTTTGGATATCCTTGGATGACCGGACCCGAAATGCAGGTCTTGGACAATGACGGACACCCAGATGCCAAGATCGTCAGCCACAGGGCTGGTGATTTGTACGACCTGATTGTTAGTGCTGAGGAGACTGTGAAGCCGGTGGGTGAATGGAACCTCGCTGAAATCATCGCCAAGGACGGAAACCTGGAACTTCACCTCAATGGGGTCATGGTAGTATCTACCACCATGTGGACGCCTGAGTGGGAAGCCTTGGTTGCCAAGTCCAAGTTCAAAGACATGCCTGGTTTTGGGAAGTACAAGAAAGGCAAAATCGCCTTGCAGGACCATGGAGACGAAGTATGGTTCAGGAATATCAGGATCAAGAAACTCTAAGGACCCAACACCAATGAGTAGAAAAGCCTTTGGGAAATCTTCCCGAAGGCTTTTTGCTTTCCAATAGAAATTGGGCTATATTTTATCCTCGCTATCGGTAGTCTGGCTAGCGTTTTTGCAGGAATTTATTTTTTTGAAAGATCATGGAGAAGCGTAAGGTTGGGATTTTAGGCTTGTTATGGATGCTGTTGCTGATTTCTTCCTGCACCAATCTGAGGCATGTGAGCGATTTTTCTGGCTCGGCAAAGAAAGGATTGGCGAGTTTCGAATCCTTGGGTTATGGATTTGAAAAAAGCTGCTTGGACAAGTGCTTCGAACAAAGTATCCAAAAACTCGATCTCAATCCGACCTGTCCCTGCCAACAGGAAGCGAAAGCCGATTCTGCGACTTTTGTGATCTATCAAGCTTTATCAGCCTATTTGGATGGACTCAATCGCCTTTCAGCCAATGAGACAGCCAGGTACAATGCCAAGGCTTTAACAGACCAGGTAGCCTCGGGTTCTTTTGGCGGCATTACGTTCAGTCCCGAGCAAGCTACGGCTTATATCAACATCGGCAATATCATCGGAAATGCCGTCAGCAACGGCTATCGAAAAAACAAGGTCCGCCAATACGTGACCGAGGCGGATCCGTCCTTTCAGGAATTGATCCGGTTTTTGGAATTCACCCTGTCAAGAAATCTGAAGGGGATTTTGCGCAATCAAACCAGCATGTCCCAAGTCACCTATTTTCAGTTGTACCGGGACCCGAGTCTTTCAGCATTTGAGAAAAGACAGGTCGCCCAGGAGTATTTTGCCAGAAAACGTACCCTCGAACAGTACGGGAAGGAGATTGACATTTACGTGCAAATGTTGGCTAAGATCGGTGTAGGGCATCATGAACTCGCGGAGAACATCGATCAATGGAGCCTTGCGGACCTGAAGTCGCAACTTTCAATCTTGGGTGGGGATTTGGAGGAATTGTACGGCTACTATAAAAAATTACAACCATGAGCACATTATCTGCCGAACAAGCCACGGAACTGGGCGACCAATTTTCCAAAATGGGCGACGAGATCAGAGATTATTATCTTGGGAATTTTGATGCTTTGAGTCATGAAGAGCGGGATACAATGTCGAAACAAATGATGGAAATGTGGTCCATGTCCAGCAGCATGTACACACTTTCGGCGGTGTTGGTTTTGGATGACTTGGAAACCAGTCTTCAGCAAATCCGGGGAATCGAGGCTGAAATTGGAACTACGCTTAAAAATCTGGCCAATGTCCAAAAAGCCATCGACATTACCGGTGCGGCTGTTGCCTTGGCTGCTGCTTTGCTCAGCAAAGACCCCAAAGCAATTGGAACGTCCATGGAGGGATTGGCGGGAAAAATTGCTGACGCGAAGACTGCCTGAGCAAATCATCTGTTTTCTTGGCTTCTTCATCCTTTTTTCGAAATCGATCAAAAGGTTCTATTTGACGGCGTTTGCCAAAGTATATTAGGTATCCATCCACCAATCCCAGCCATTTTCCATTGATACTTTTTGGGCAGGTATCTCAGGTGTTTTGTCCTTCAATGCCCTATATTAGAACTGGTTAATAACCCAAATAACCCTATGGATAGACGGAAATCTCTTAAGATCCTTGGAGGGTCTGCGCTCGGCATTGCCGGGTTAGTCCTGGCGGACTGGAAGTGGCAGCTTGTCGATCAAATGACCCACAAGGGCTTTTTCACTTTCAAGGAGCAGCAATTGATCACGGCAATTGCCGATACGATCATTCCGGCCGGCTTGCCACCAAAAGTCCCTACTTCAGATGCAAAGCCGATCGGTGCGCTAAGTACCGGGACGGACAAGTTTTTGTACCGGCTTTTTGAGCATTGCTATGAGCAGGACGAACAGGATTTGATAAAAAGTCAGCTGGCTGCCTTGGACCAGAAAGCAAAGGATACAACAGGGAAGGCCTTTGCCAAGAACAGCCAAGACGAAAGGGAAAAGTTGCTGCTGGCATTTGGGGAATCAGAAGATGAATCTGAAAAGAAGTTTTTTAACCTGATGAAATCCCAAACCATCATGGGCTTTACCACTGTGAAGGAAGTCATGGCTGATTACCGGGGCTATAAAGTCGCCCCAGGTTTTTTCAGAGGATGTGTGGAAGTGAACGCTTAACCTGAAACGAAATGCTACAAGATTCTAAAGATAAGAGAACATACGATGCCATAGTGATTGGTTCGGGCGCGAGTGGGGGATGGGCTGCCAAGGAACTGTGTGAAAAGGGCTTAAAAACACTCGTCTTGGAACGGGGCCGCATGGTCCGCCATATTGATGATTATCCAACGGCTTCCAAAGCCCCCTGGGAATTTGAGTTTCGGGGAGCAGTTCCGGTCGAAAAGCGATCTGGCATCGGAGCGGCCCGCTGGGCGAGGGAGGAGACGATCCATTGGGCACTGGCTGAGGACGAGCAGCCGATTATCGAAGAAAAGCCCTTCCGATGGTTCCGTGGCTACCATGTCGGAGGCAAGTCTTTGCTATGGGCGCGGGCTACACAGCGCTGGTCGGACTATGATTTTGAAGGTCCTGCGCGGGATGGGTTTGCCGTAGATTGGCCTGTTCGGTATAAAGATTTAGAGCCTTGGTTGGACTATGTGGAGACCTTTGCGGGAATTGCGGGAGGCAGGGATGGATTGGCGGAGCTGCCGGACTCGATTGTTCAGCCTGGATTTGAATTGAGCTGTATTGAAAATTATTACAAGGAGCAGTTGAAGAAAAACTATGGCTCTCGGCATTTGATCCAGGGACGTTGTGCGCACCTTACCGATCCGCAGGAAATCCACCTCAAGCAGGGACGCTACAAGTGCCAGAACCAAGGGATGTGCAACCGAGGCTGTGTGTATGGCGGATATTTCTCGGCCAATGCATCCACGCTACCCTGGGCTGAAAAGACAGGGAACCTGACCATCAGACCTGATTCGGTTGTTGAGTCCATCATTTATGATGAAGCAAAGGGCAAGGCCGTTGGCGTGCGCATCATCGACCGCGACACCAAGGACGCGATCGACTTTTATGCCAAGATCATATTTGTCAATGCTTCGACCATTGCTTCCAATGCCATTTTGCTCAATTCCAAATCATCACGCTTTCCCAATGGAATCGGCAACGACAATGGACTGATGGGGAAATTCTTGGCCTGCCATAACTATCGAGGCAAAGGTAGCGCAACTTTCGAGGGCTTTTTTGACAAAGCTACCGAGGGGCGTCATGCAGGACATGCGTATGTGCCACGGTTCAGAAATGTTTTCAAACAAGAAACAGATTTCCTCCGTGGCTATTCCATTGGGATGGCAGGCGGTAGGGGACTGGGGTCCGATACCAGTATGATCGGGCATGAATTAAGGGATAATCTATTGAACCAAAAATACGGCAACTGGCACATGTCTGCTTGGATGCAGGGGGAAACCGTCCCGATTGAATCCAACCATATGCGTCTCAGCACAGACCAAACTGATAAATACGGGATACCAAAAATCATCCTTTCAGTAGAGTGGACAGACAACGACGACAAGATGACCGCTGACTTTATCCAACAGCAAACCGAGATGTATGAGAAGGCGGGCTTTACCAATATCAAGGTCGAAGACTCAGGGGCACCTCCAGGATCAGATATCCATGAAATGGGCGGCGTCAGAATGGGCAGAGACCCGAAAACGTCCTTGTTGAATGAATGGAACCAATTGCATGCCTGCAAGAATGTATTTGTTTCGGATGGGGCAAGTTTTACAAGTACAAGCACCCAAAATCCCACGTTGATGTTTATGGCCTTTACTGCCCGCGCTGCCGACCATGCGGTGGAGGAACTGAATCGGATGAATCTTTGAGGGATGCACCCAGCCACCACTCAATATCTATACTACGCCTAGGCGGGCCTAATACTCCCTGCACTTGCTAAATTTCTCCTCAATTGAAAAAGTCTTTTCAATAAGCGTGTAGCTGGCTGTCAAGCAATTGTTTTCCCTATCCATTTGTCGGTAGTTTGCATATGGCCAATATTGGCTAACAACTTTCATTTTGGAAATGGTTTCCATCGATTTAAGTGTATCAAGTACAGGTAGAGACACATCGCTGTAAAAGATAGAATCCGAAATGATATGGACTCTTTTGAATACCATGACGGAATCATTTTTCATGGTAACTTCAATACTATCAACAGCGAGTTCAAAGGAGTCTATTTTGCCGACGAAGTTCGCCCTAAATGATCGAATGAAAATTGGCTTTCCAATTTCGATCGAATCCACGAAATAGATTTCTGAAGCGGATTCCAATAAGGCCTTTGCGAAACCAAGTTGTGGTAAAAAAAGAGCACCGAACGCCCTTTCAAGGCCACTTTCTAGATTTTTGCGTATCGCACAGGAATTGATAAGCACAGCGAAGAGGTAAAAAATCAGGATTTTTCTCATTTTGTAAAATTCGTTATTTTTTTCTTTAGGAAGCTGGATGATTTTTAGGGATTTGTTGAAAAGCGTAGGAACGATGCACAAGGAATGTGCTTTGGTAGAAGGAGTAGATAATAGCCATAAATTTCGATAAACAGATGTTTCACAAAGCCCCACCCCAGCCTGGATGAAATGTGGCGTAGGCGTTAGGTATGATTTGAAATTACGGCTTTCAATTCCAATGAATTTGTAATTCACCCGATCTCAAACTATATTCCGATGCGGTGTTTGGAAGAAGTGTATTCCAATTACAAATTGGAAGAATAAGAGGGTGGAATTACAAATTCCACCAAAGTTCACCACCGAAAGTCTATTCTACACTCACGGGGGGTCCCTACCTTTATGGAACTCGAAAACGATGGCTATATATATCTTAGGTTTATTTCTAATAATTTCCCCAATCGTTTCAATTGGACAAATATTAACGTTTAAGGATATTCCGATTGAGATTTTGCAAAAGATTGACCAAATGGGAGTTGATACATTGTCGACCTTGAGTATCTATGAGGGTAAGTATTTGAATGAAATTTTCAAAGAGAACCTAAATGGCTTTGATTTTATCGGGAAAAAAGTCGGGTTTTTACACCGAGGAAATGTTAGTAATAAAAGTGAGTATTTTGGTGAGTTAAAAGAGCGATTTTGCCGAAAAGATACTCCCATAGGAGGCTCTGCTCTTTATGTATTCGATTCTGTTCAGAAATCGGAAAGTGGGGGATATGACGCGGCGGTTGTGTATTGGAGCAAAGTTTTAATTCCAAATGAAAAGCTAGTGAAAAAGCTGAAATCCGGCACTTCTCATTAGTGACGATTTCGGGCACGTATTCCGGTCATCCCCTTCTGGGTAGAATCTATAACCAGATGGGGATGCACCCAGCCACCACCGAAAGTCCATACTACACCGAGAGAGGGGCCTTTACCAGCGATCAATTAACATACGCGAAAATGGATAATAGATTGGATAAATTGATAAAGGATTACCTTGACGGGAAAATAGATGTTTCCTTTTTCACAGATATGTTTACCGTTATTTATGGGCAAGAAACTGACTATGATTCGCTCGGGGAGAAGCGGTACCATTTGTTTAGAAATTTTTCAGATTTTGCTGCAAGATATTCATCCAATAAAGAGGAAATTGAGAAATATGGTGTTCATTACAGCGAAGAGAGTATAAAGGAAAAAGCCAATGAAGTCTGGAAAAAGCTAAACGAATAAACTAAACTGATTAGCAAAAAAAATCTTGCCCGACTGGAGAGCTTTTGCTGATCTTTTACGCCAAGTTATACTCAACCAGAAGAAACTCCAAATTTCCAATTAGTTGAATCCCTGTTCAAGAAATTCCTTGTACCTCCGGTGGAATCTCTTTTCGCCAACTCTTTTGAATTCTTGATAATCCGTCAAAACTCGAGTGTTTTGATAAGGATTCAAGTTGGATTCGTTTAAATGGAGGTCACCTCTTTTATCGTGGATCAATGATTCGTTTTGATGGGTATCGTCTTTAAAATTGATGATATACAAACTATCTATTCGACTCCATTCAAAATCAAATTTTGATCGGAAGCTCCCTCCCCAATCATAAAGTTTCCCAGTCCCATCATCAAAAAATATCAAAAAATCGGTATGACGGTAACCTTTTGAAACAAAATAACAATCTTCCGATTCTTTTTTAATTGGCAAGTCTTTCGGGAAGCTTAGCCAAAGAAAGATGGCTAAAATCATCATTTAACTACTGCTTTTTAAGTTTTTTTTTCGAAGTCATGAATTTCAGACTTTCGCTGGTAGACAATTTAAGTCTCCCAACGCTTAAACGAAATCTACCATCTATTCCGTTTAATCACAAATTCCACTAATGAAAAAGGAGTAGATGACACCTACTCCTGAAACCTTCAAAATTTTGCTCTAAAGCGAGACTGATCGGTGAATCTACCTCACCACCTCAAAACCGTTTCTCTGCCAGGCCACGATGCCGCCATCGAGGTTATAGACTTTGGCGAAGCCCTGCTTGGAAAGGATGTCGGCAGCTTGTTGGCTGCGGGCACCGACGGTACAATACACCAAAATCTCCCGGTCCTTGGGAAGTTCCTGGACCTTGGCCATAAAGTCCGAACCATAAATGTCAATGTTGACCGCATTGGGAAGATGCCCTTCGGCGACTTCCGCAGCGGTTCGCACATCCAAAACCAAGGCATTGGGCGATTCGGTCAATTTCTTGAACTGAGCGGCATCTACTTGCTCGATGCTTCCCGTGGCTTGTGTCGTTTGGGTACTGCCGCTTTCGGAGGGACTCTTGCCACAGGCACTCAGGAGGCTCAGGGCAACTAGAAATGTCACAAATGTTTTCATGGTGTGGGGGAAAATGGATTTGGGGCAAAGGTCGTGATTTTACTTTTTTGAATTGGTGATTTTTGATACCGAAGTAGGCGGATGTTTGCGCCCAGAGTTGTCGACAATGCCATGGACGGTGATACGGTTTGTGAAATATCGCTTAAATTCGAAGCTTCCGAACCTACACATCATGAAATCATTGCCCAATAGATCAATACCGCTGGGGATTCTGGCATTCGGCTTTTTTGTAGTCTTGCAAGTCCTTATCTCCTGCGGACAAAAGCCTGCCCAAGAGATCGTCCAAACAGGAAGCAAGCCGGAGAGAGTCTCTATTGCCGAGATTGAGGAAGGCATTAAGGCTTATATTGTGCGGGAGAAGGAGGCAAACGGAGGCTATTTTCTGGTCAATGACGAAAAAAGGCAGCTTCGTCTCAAGTTGGTCAGGGTACACACGGAATACCTTTCCAACCTCGGACCGAGCAAGCATTTTGCCTGCGTGGATTTGGCGGATGAGAAGGGGGACGTTTATGATGTTGATTTCTTTATGGAAGGGGAACCGGGGGCAATGCAGGTCACGGAGACTTCGCTCCACAAGCTCAACGGGAAGCCATTTTATTCCTGGAAGCAAATGGTCGACAAGACTTGGCGCCGCGTACCTGTGGAGACATCCACATCGGACTTGCTGGGTGTGCGGGAAGGTTCCGACAACTTTACCTTTTTCTACACCGCCAAAATCCCAAAATTGACCAAACCAGCAAAGGCTTGGATTCCCATTGCCCAATCGGATGATTTTCAGGATATCCAACTTGTCTCTATGAAGGCGCCCGGTAAGCAGCAGTTATTGGAAGAAAAACAGAACGGCAACTTCATCCTTTTTTTGGAATTGTCGCCCGCGGATAGCGACAAGGAACTGGAAATCACCTATCAGGTGCAAAGAGTCGAAAAGGCCCCCTATGAGGCCGAATTACCGGCTGACCATCCTTACCTTGAGCCAAACCTGTTGATGCCGATTGGCGGGAGGTTTGAGGAAATCGCCAAGGAAGCGATCAAGGGAAAAGAAAACGATGGGCACTTGGTGCATGCGCGGGCCTTGTACGATTACATCATCGACAACATGCGCTACATGAAGTTTGGGAAGTACGGACGTGGGGATTCCAACTATGCCTGCGATTCCAAGACCGGAAATTGCACCGAGTTCCATTCCTTTTTCATCTCTCTCGCGAGGTCCATCGGTATTCCTGCAAGATTTGCGATTGGCGCCTCTATTCCTTCAGACCGCAATGAGGGGGGAATAGACGGATACCATTGTTGGGCGGAATTCTACGCAGAGGGCAAGTGGTGGCCTGTCGATATCAGCGAGGGCAACAAGTACACGGCGCTTGCCACCTATTATTTCGGAAGACATCCAGCCAATAGGATCGAACTCAGCAGGGGAAGGGATTTGGATATTCAGCCCTTGCCCGCATCCGGGCCGATCAACTTTTTGGCTTACCCATTGGTGGAAATGGACGGAGAACAGATTTTCCCCCTGACGACATTCAGTTTTGAGCGAAAAAATTAATGGCGGCAACGGTTGGACCGTGCCGCCATTTGAATGGGTCAAATAATCTTAACCGTTTGCTTCTTTTGCAGTAGTGTCTGCTGCAGGATGCTCGCCACCTTCGGTTGGGTGTTCTCCACCTTCAGTAGGGTGCTCTGCTTCAGCAGGAGCATCAGTACTTTCAGTCTGCTCAGTGGCTTCTTCTTTTTTGCCACCGCAAGATGTCAGGGAAACGGATACTAGGAAAAAGCAAGCCATCGCTGCTGCTCCGAATAATTTCATTTTTTTCAACATGATTTTGAATGTTTTGGTTGAATAAGGTTGGTAAATCACATCGAAGGTACGGAAATTTCTTTCGCAATGTCAATCAGTTGAGCAAAGGAAAAAACTGCCCTTCCATTTTATGCCCTTTTGGTATCACAGGGACGCCTTTCAAAAGTTCATCGTCGGAATTGGAAATCGTGCCATCAGCAAACACGTTGAGCACAAAGGCCCTACGGCTTCTTGGCGAGCGGTTTTCATAGCTTCCATGGACGAGTAGTGGATGATGGAAAGTGCCATATCCAGCTTTCAACTCGATCGCGACGGGTTTGAAAGCCACTTTTTGTTCCTCAGTCAAAAACTCCATCAACCCGTCCATTTGGCCTGCAAGAGCAGGTTTTTCCAAAAGTCCCCATCTGTGGCTTCCCGGCACGTAGTACAGACAGCCGTTTTCGGTCGTGGCATCATCCAATCCGCACCAGCAGGTAAGGTGCTGCATTTTGATAGTTCGGGTCCAATAGGAATAGTCTTGATGCCAAGCCACTACACCGCCGTGATGGGCAGGTTTGCAGAAAAGCTGGTCGTGCCAGAAACGTACCTTTCGATCGCCCAGCAACTGAGATGCTGCCATGACAAATGCGGGATTCCAGATCACATCGTGAAATGCCTTCGAAATCCGCCAATGTCCTAGGGAGTGGAAAAGTACCGTATTGGGGTCCGCGGATTCGTTGCTGTGGAACTCATGGAACAGGTGGTGAAGCGGATGCTTGGGATCTGCTACCTCATCGAGTTCCTTTTTGAGGGTTTCGATCTGATTTTCGTCGAGTAGCTTGATGCCGCTTAGGTATCCGTATTCGTCAAAGAAATCGAGTTGTTCTTGGCTGAGGCGGTAGGGTTCCCAATCTTTTGCCGTCTTTGGAAAAGAGAACAAATCCGTTATGGGTTGGTGAAAATGCGAAAGGTCCTGCATGGTTGGAGCGATTTTGGGTTAATCTCCACCAATTTAATCCGAAAAATGAATTTGGGAAATGTTTTTTGAAAGGATGGCTCCGGCATAAAACGAGAAAAACAAATCCCTGTCAAACCGCCTCCAATCTTTCCAATCGCTGCAAAAGTGGGGGATGCGAATAATGGACGAATACATACCAAGGATGCGGATTGATATTGCTCAAGGTATTGACCGAGAGGGTTTTCAAAGCTTCGGCGAGCGGGATTCCATCAAAAGTAGCCTTGGCGTAGGCATCCGCTTCAAATTCGTTTTTTCGACTGATCATGTTCATGCCTATTCCCAATACCGTGGAAATAGGCGAAAACAATATGGTAAAGCCTATGATGTTGAGGTGGATTGCCATGTGGCTGCCACCAAGAGCGAGGCTCATGTTTTCGCTGAAAATAAATTCCGAAAGAATGAAAAGCAGTAGACCGACTTGCGCCACAGAAAGGAACATCCCGGAAAGAATGTGCTTCTTCTTGTAGTGGCCGATTTCATGGGCCAAAACCGCAACCAGTTCTTGGGGTGTATGCTGCTCGATCAGGGTATCGAAAAGTACCACCTTCTTCCTTTTCCCAAAACCGGAGAAAAAGGCATTGGCCTTGGAAGAGCGCTTGCTGCCGTCGAGTACGAAGATATTTTCCAGCGGGAAATCCACCGATTTGGCATATCGGATGATCATTTCCTTCAATTCCCCATTTTCGAGTGGGGTCAGTTTGTTGAAAATAGGCAATATCCAAGAGGTGTAGAAAAGATTGACCAGAACCATAAAGATGGCCGAAATCAGCCAAAACTGCCACCAGAAATCCTTCCCTATCTGATGGATAAGAAACAGTAGCAGGGCGAGCAATCCACCTCCCACGATGATGGACAGCACGTAGCCTTTGATTTTGTCAAGGAAATAGGTTTTTCGGGTGGTTTTGTTGAATCCGTACTTTTCCTCGATCACGAAGGTTTGGTAGTAGTCAAACGGGATCGACAGTATATCGCTCCCGATGAAGACGATTCCAAAAAAGACGATGGAAAGCAGGATTGGATTTGGGATAAGGGCTGATAGCCACTGATCCAATACTCCGAAAGCGCCAGAGATGATCAACAAAAAAGTTAGAAAGAAAGCGACTGCGCCGGTCACCAAGCCGAATCGGTAATTGATCCATTGGTATTCTTTGGCTTTTTCAAGTTTTTCGGGATTGACGTACTCTTCCAAAGTTTTCGGCACGCGGGGAACCGGTCGCTTGATATTGAGGTAATCCAATACCTTATCAGCAAAAAATCCCAGGCTTAGAATGCCCAGGATCAGGTATTTGATTTCCAATGGCTGCATGTTTAGAATTTGGGACAGGGTAGGATTGTCTCTCTTTTGTTGGTTTTTGACCTGTTTTTATCTGCAAGTAGAAACGCAATGCTGACCTCATGGGCGCCGCCCGATTGGATACCAAGTTGGGAAACGGTATAGTCAAAGCTGTAGCCCATGCTCATGCCAGTCGGAAGGTTCAAGCCAATCATCATGACGATGGCGTCCCGGTTGTTTTGGTTTTCCACAGGTCTGTATGGCACGCCCCGATACCAAAGGCCAAAATTGATCGGCTCTAAGTGAATATACGCGCCCAAGTCCAACTGTTCGAATGGCCCCTGGCGCTTGTAATTCAGGGTTGGCAAAAGGTATCTATCCTTTCTGTAATGGGTAAAATCCCTCCGATAAGTGCCAGTCCCCAATGAAATCCTATAACCAGTATGGATGGAGTATTTTGCAGGCAATGGGCTCACCCCTTCCAAAAACGATTGGTTGGGTTCATTGACATGGTGAGCGGAGATGCCAAACCAAAACTTGTCTGTAAAGAATAAGCCCCCGAATGAAAGAGAAAGAAGGTTTACCGGATCTCCGGAGCCGTCGAGTCCATTGCTCGGAAGTAGGGGCCCGAATGGATCACCCGGATTGATTTGGTTCGCAAAAACCAGATTTTCATAATAGCCGATATCGCGCCGCATGTAGGCGGCTTGGAAACCAGGGCGGAAATAGGCGTTGTCACTGATGCGAAGTTCGTAGGAATATTGCCCCGCGAAGGTGAAAGACCTCAGTTTGGCACCGCCCTCGACATCGTTCATCACGTAGAAGCCGAGGCCGGAATTGTAATTATCTAAGTAGGTATCGAAGTATGCCGAAAATGTCGTAAACTGCGCTTCTAAGCCAGGCCATTGGTTTCGATAGTTGGCGCCGATACGCGGCAACAATTCGGATCCGGCAAATGCAGGGTTTAGGTACAGAGGCGCTGCGTAATACTGGCTAAACTGTGGATCCTGCGCCAAAGCTTTTCCTGAGCCCAACAGGATAAGGCCCATAAAAAAAAGACGGTAGAAAAAAGACCTTCGCAAGTTGTTATTCGTTATGTTAGTGTTCAAACCCACCATAGCAACGTTGAATGCGTTTGGTTGTTTTAGTCGCAAGGTGTAAATTATGAAAAGCCCTATTATTTCCATAAAAATTATCTTTTTTTTTGTTGGAGTAACGCTTCTGAACTTTTGGATGAATCCGACAATTGTTTTTGGTCAAGGATTCAACAACAATGAATGGGTGTTTGGTGACTGTGGCACCGGTCAAAACAATTATTTATCTTTTGGTAAAGGGGGTGATCCGATTGTAAGGACTTTACCGTCAGGGGTGATAGTTGGGCAAAATAACAACGCTGTCGCCATTGATCCAATATCTGGCAACATTATTTTTTATTCAAACGGTGTCTTGGTCTACGATGCCAACAACCAAATCCTCGAAGGCGTCGCTCCTGGGATCAACGGTGATATCAATGGTCAACAGCAGGTGGGTATTGGGATTTTGTCCTATGAACCTCAGGGAGATAGGTTATATTATATATTTTATGTCAGTCCCGCGGGCGACCTCCAATATGCCCTGATAGACATGAATGCGCCGGGTCAGGCCGTTGGCAATGAGCCGCCCTTGGGTGAAATCATTGAGAAGGACCAGGTGGTCGTCGGCGCGGTCAATGGCCCAATCCTCGTTGTCAAAACCCCTCAATCCCCTTCTTATCTTATCAGCATCGAAGGCGGTTCGATAGTTTCCAGAAGGATCGGAGCCAATCCAGGGGAATTTACACTCATTTCAAATGCAGCGGTTCCATTCACACCAAAGTTTATGGTGTTTGATGAGGCATCCCAAAGAATCATTCTGATCCCTGATGATCCCAACCAAAATATTGTTGTCCTGGGTTTCGACACGGCAAGCGGGACTTTCGGAAGTCAGGAGCCAATTTCCCAGTCTTCAAACGGTCAGGCATACGGCGGAGCGAGCTTTTCCCCAGATGGGGCATTTATTTACTTCTCAAGAGGAAACCAGCTTTTCAGAATTCCATCAAACAATTTGACCGCAGCGCCGGAGCCAATTCCGCTGGATAATCCAGTTCATGCAATTTACGATGTGAAAGTCGGGCCGGACGGGCGGCTCTATTATATCTATGAGGAAGTGCTTGGCGGCCCACAGTTGATCGGGCGGGTCAATAATCCAAATGAGCCGGTTTTGGATGACTTGGTGTTGGCTGAGGATCCATTTAATGGCACTGATTTCTGTGGACGTATTTTCCCCAAGTTTGCACCAAACGCCACCATATCGCCCACGGTTGACTTTACTTGGGAGCCTGACCAACCCTGTAGCAACAATCCTGTGCAACTTACGAGCTTGATCACGCCGGAAAATTACAGGCCGGTTAGCTTTGAGTGGACCTTTAATCCGCCTTTGGTCGATGAGGATGGGCAGCCGGTGGACATTGATTTTACACAAGAGCATCTGTTGATTCCTGAAGATGCGACGGCTAACCAAAGCATTGATGTGACTCTGACTGTGACTTTTGCAGATGGTTCGACCCAAACGGTCAACAAGACCATTTCTTTGTTGGAAAATGATCTTCAGGTGCAATTTAGCTCGCAAGACACCACAGTCTGCGAAGGAGCCTGCGTGGACATTGGCTCGATGCTCGAAGTGCAGCAGGGCGGTGGGCAAGGAGGGGGACAAGGTGGCGGCCAAGGCAATTACGAGTATTTCTGGTCCAATATCCGCGAGTGGCGTTCCAGCAAAGACAACTGCGTGGATTTGCCAGGCTTGTATTGGGTTTTGGTCAGGGAACCGGGTTCATCCTGCTATGCCTATGGAAGCGTAAGGGTGCGGATTTGGGATCTTTTGGACCAAAGTAATAACGTTTGGTACTTTGGCGATGGAGCAGGACTTGACTTCAATCCCGATCCGAACAATCCAAATGCGCCTTTGCCAAGACCGGTAGGGCACAACCAGAATATTCCCGCAGGGACCACCACCATTTCGGATGGAACGGGACAAGTATTGTTTTTCACGGATGGAGAAACAGTTTGGGACCTCAACGGCAACATCATGGAAAACGGTGATTCCATCGGGGGAAGCAACCTTTCCTCGCAAAGTGTCATAGCTGTCCCGGTCCCCACGGATGAGACCATTTTCTATCTTTTTACGACCCAACTGGCCCAAGATGGCAGTAATCAAGTCAAGTTCTCCGTGGTCGATATCAAAGCCGAAAACCAAAATGGTGTCGGGAATGTGGTGACGAAGGATAATTTCCTATTCAGTCCTTCGACAGAGCATTCAGCCGCCTTGGCGGCAGGGGATACGACTTGGGTGCTGTTCCATGAGTTGGGGAACAATACGTTCAGGGCCTATCCTGTATCTATCCATGGGATAGGTCGGCCGGTTCTTTCCTCGGTCGGGTCCTCGCATGGTTTCAATAGTGGCGTCGGAAGCATGAAATTCAGTCCGGATGGCACCAAGGTGGCCGTGACGATTTCGGACGGTGCATGTAGCCGCTTGGAGATATTTGATTTCGACCAAAACACGGGCGAAATGACCGAATATGCCCTATTGGATTTGGGTTGCAACAATGATCAAGTATATGGTTTGGAATTTTCAAACGACGGCAGCCGCGTCTATGTATCCTATCGGGGAGGCAACGGGAAAATCGACGAGTTTTTGATCCAGGCCCCTGAACAGACGGGAAATAACCCAATTCCTTGTGCAACTTGCTTCAGCAGCGCCACCACAAGGCCACAGCGTGAGGCATGTATTTTGAATTCCACGGTTAGAAATACCCTGACAACTTCTGGACCTTTTGGCGCTTTGCAGATCGGTCCAGACGGTCAAATTTACGTTGCCCGACCAGGCCAAAATGTATTAGGAACGATCAATGCGGGACAAGACTGTAACAGAAGCGCCTACAATGAAAACGGTACATCGACTTTACTTGGTACCTCCAATCTTGGATTGCCTTCTTTTGTGCAACAGTCGGGCAGCAGTATTCCGGAACCAGCGCTGGCGGGAACTCCCTTCCTGTGTATCGATCCGCAAAACGGAGCCTTGGGAGAGTTCGAAGGGGGCGGAGAGCCGGATATTGACAGTTATTTTTGGACGATTGTCCACGAGGATGGGACGTCGATCTTGAACAATTTTGGTGGGCCAGGAGAAAATTTCCAAACTTTGGAGCAGCCGTTTACAAGACCTGGCACTTACACCGTCAGCCTTCGCGTAGACAGGTGCGGTGATCCGGATTTTTATGAGGCATCCTTGGAGGTACAGGTGATCGCTCCACCGACATTGACTTTGCCGGGCGATGCGACACTTTGTTCGGGAAATCCAGTTTCTTTGACCGCTATAGACGGATATGATCCTGCCGATGGATTGTATGATTTTGAGTGGAGAAATGCCCAAGGGACGCTTTTTGGCGACAGCAATTCCAACACGATTTTCGTAAATGAGGAAAGCATTTTTACTGTCACTGTGTCGCACAGAAGACCTGATGATATTCCTGCCGAATTCTTCAATCCATGTCCCGCCACTGCATCGGTATTTGTAGGCCCTCCGTTTGATTTTGACCTTACCCAGACTGCTGACCAAGTTTGCTTTGATGAGAGTTTGGTGGTGTTTGCGCCCAATACCCCAATAGTTGGCGAATGGTTTTACCAGGTTCAAGGGACCAACAACCGGGTTTCTCTTGGTGACTTCTTTGAATTGGAATTGGTGGCAAATACCCTACCCGGACCTGGAATCTACGATATCATTTTTGTAGCCGAAGATCCGATTGTCCCAGGTTGCTTGGTTGAGAAGGTGGTGGAATTGATCGTTTGGCCACTTCCGGCAGTTGAGGCTGTGGTATTGACCGACGCAGATGCTTGTGGCCAGCCTACGGGAAGTTTTGAGATTACCGCGTTAACTGCGGCTGATGAGATCATCGTAGTTGAAACTGGTCAGCGATTCACCAATGTAAATGCAGGAGACGTCCTACCAATTGTCTCCAATTTGGAGCCGGGAGTGTACACCGTCAGGGCTACAAATGATACAGGCTGCGAGTTTTCGCTTCCAGTTCAAATCAGAAATCTGAATCCGCCTACAGGGATTGAAGACTTCATCGTACAAGCAAGCCCAGAGGTCTGCGGCCCGGTTGGTGTCGAAAATGGTGAGCTTTTGGTGATATTCCCTGCAGGTCCTCAGACTGGTACCTACAGGGCAATCCGGACCGAAAATGGCCTGGAAACGACCGGTTCCTTTACCAATGAAGATTCGGTCAGAATTTCGGTGGAGGCAGGAACCTATACCATCGAGATTATCGACCAATTCAATTGCTCGGTTCCTGATCCAGGTCAATACATTGTGGATGAAAGGGAACCGGCGGAGTTTTCAATTCCAAATGATTTGTCTATTTGCCAGGAGTTTACCTTTACCCCAGTTTCGCAACAAAATCTTGTCTATACCCTTGTAGGGCCCAACAGTCAACCTATCAATCCGAACCAAGATGGCTCTTACACGATTTCCGTAACCGGTCAATACACGATGACAGGCACAGATCCGAATGGGCTTCTTTGTCCTGCCCAAAGGCAAATAACGATCCTCAACAATATTTTCGTAGATTTTGCGGTGAGCTTTGCCCAAGTGGATTGTGCGCTCGGACAGTATTTTGATGCGATCCTGAACAATACGAATCCTGCAAACGTCAATTTCTTCTGGAGAAACCAGGCAGGTGATATAGTGGGACGTGATCAGCGGTTTTTCCCCCCAGCTCCGGGAACCTATTCATTGGAAGTCCAGCCTAGGTCGGGTGCGCTTTGCCCGCCGAGAATCATCACATTTACCGCACCACCTTATGCTTTGAGTGTGGATGCCACATTGGAAGTGATTCCATTCTGCGTGGAAGATGCCTTTACAGTGGTTTCGCTGGAGGCTGACCAGACTTTTGTGGAGCGGATTGACTGGTTTTTTGTGGTGAACAACAATCCAGTAGCGCTGCCGCAATATGAGAATTTGACTTCGATCAACGTTTCGGACGAAGGAATCTATCAAGTTGTTCTGACAAGCGTTGATGGATGCGAATTGGCAAGGGAGCAAATCCAAGTAATCCGATCGACCATCGTGCCTCCGGTTATTGATCCTGTTTATACGATATGTGCGATCGAGGGCGTGACTGCGACGATTACCCCTGGAACATATTCGACTTACAGATGGCTTCTGAATGGTGTGGAAATTAGTACCGAACCTCAATTGACCCCGACGGAAGCTGGGAGTTACCTGTTGACTGTAGGTGATGACTTGGGCTGTACCTACACCGTTTCGTTCACAGTCAATGAGGATTGTGCATTGAGGGTGATTTTCCCTGATGCAATGACTCCAAGCAATCCGGACAAGCGCTTCGCAGTGTATACCAATGATTTTGTCTCTGATCTTGAGGTATTTATATTCAATCGGTGGGGAGAATTGATTTTTTATTGCCAACAGTCGAACATCAACGGCGAGATCAATGTTTGCCAATGGGACGGAACAGTTGGTGGCAAGTACGTACCCATCGGAGTTTATCCCGTGGTCGTCAAGTACCGCAGCCAAAGGCAGGGTGTCACCAATTCCATTACCAAATCCATCATTGTAATCGAGTAAAACATGCTTACCCTTATTTCACCCGCCAAGACATTAGATTGGTCTGATCCATCTATTGATTTCCATTCATTGCCTGATTTTCAGAAGGAGACTTTCGAATTGGTCTCCGTGATGAAAAAGAAGTCCGTAGAGGATATCAAGGAATTGATGGATATTTCGGATAATCTAGCAGTATTGAATAAAAAGCGCTATTTGGATTTCCAGAAGAGATTTGACTTCAGCACATCGAAGCAGGCCTTGTTGGCATTCCATGGGGATGTGTATACCCAAATCGAAGTGCAGTCCTATTCAAAGGAGGATTTTGAGTTTGCCCAGCGCCATCTGAGGATTCTCTCGGGGCTTTATGGACTCCTGCGTCCCATGGATTTGATTCAACCGTACAGGTTGGAAATGGGGGTGCGGCTCGAAAACAAAAAGGGCAAGAATCTATATGAGTTCTGGGGTTCTCGAATTGCGAAAGCCATCAATCAAGCAGCCGATAAGCAGCCAATTGTCAATCTTGCATCCCAAGAGTATTTCAAGGCAGTTGATACCAAAAAGTTGAAATCTTCGGTAGTGACACCGATTTTTCTAGAGTACCGAAATGGGAAATACGAGACGATCGGACTTTTTGCCAAAAAAGCGAGAGGCATGATGGTCAACCATATTGTCAAAAACCGTATCGAGGACCCCGAACAATTGAAGGCCTTCCGAGAGGCAAACTATGAGTATGCTGGAGAAGGTGCAGAGGGGACTTGGAGATTTGTGAGGTAATCATACTCTTTCAGTTCCTCTATTTTTGACCTTTAGGGATTGTGTCCTTTTTCAATTTGTCGCCAAAGGATATGCCTGGGTAGCTTCCGCCAAATAGTCGGATTGGGATAATCACATCTTTTTGAAGAAAGTTTGATGGTCAATTTTTTGATGAAATACATTTGTCATGATATTTTGTGTGTAAATATTTATTATAAATTTTTTAAAACGTAAAAAATGTATTTTAAATACATTAAAAATTTGTTCAAATAATTTTTTATCCTAGATTTGAGCCAAGAACCAGCGTCTAAAGGTCCTATCTCGCATGTATCAGAAGGTTTTGTTTTTTCGTTTTCTTGCGTTGTACGCATTCCTTTCTGTCCGATTTGCTTCGGCCAATACACCGGCGTCTGCACCAAATCTGAACGATTATGACACGATCGATCCCACAGAGATGCTTCAATGGGGTATTGCTGGACCGGATGAACTTTGTCTTTATTATGGCAGTGTGATTGGCGATTTTTTCGGTGGAGGAGATATGACAGACGTCTTTCGCTGGAAGGTACTGAAAGAAGACGGAACGGTTTTGGTAGACAGGGAAGGTGGTTTCCAGACTTTCAGCCATACTTTTTCCGAAATCGGGGTCTACACCATTGAATTGGAAGTGAGGCGGGGGGTTGATCCTGTCTTTTCGGGAAAAAAGTCCATCAAGATCAATCCCGGGGCCGACTTGGTGATCCAAAACAGCTATCTGCTCTGTGAAGCAGGTACAGCAACACTAAGTTTGGTCGATCCGAGTTCCCCGCAAAAGGACAAACTTAAGATCCAATGGCTGGATCCAAGCGGCAAACAGATCGGCAATTCAAATGAGATTACCGTTTCCAAAGAAGGTAAGTACACCGTGAATTTTGCCTTGCTTGATGAATTTGGCAACGAGACTTGCCCCTTTAGCATCAATACTTTTGTTTACATCCCCAAAGATTTTAAGGTAAGTATCAACACCCAAAATGTCTGTGAGGGACAAGCGCAAATTCGCCTCAGTGCCGGTTCAGGCGTCTTTGGCAAGTGGTATGCCCAATTGGACGGTACAACGGAGAGGCGATTAATCGGGGAAGGAAGCAGGGTTGATTTCTTGAGCAATTCTTTGGGTGGGCCTGGCAGTTACCAGATCATTTTTGAAGTAGATAATTCCGAGAAGCGCTATTGCAAGCTTTCAGAATCCGTGGCCTTGAATGTGTTCGAGACTGGCGATGTTGCCATGCGTTTGGAAAAGCCTGCGGATGCCTGCGATGCTAGAAATGGGGAGTTGGTTTTGGAGGCATTGACTGACTTGACTTTGCTGCGCCTGAGAAGGGACAACACGGAGATCGCGCGATTTGAAAATGTCAAAAAAGGGGAGACTTTCAAGGTTTCGGGTTTAGCGCCGGGTTTGTACAGGGCATCAGGAAGCCTCGGTTCCTGTGGAAGAACAAGGGTGCTGGTGGTCCCATTGGTCAACCCCCCTGCGGATATGCAGTTCCAAATCACGGAAGTCGTCGATGAGACATGCAACGAAAACGGGAAAGTGGACGGAAAGATCAAAGTACGCATGGCTGATGCTGGCTTTAAGGGCTCCTTCAGACTTTTGGGGTCTACTGGATCTGTGATTCGAACTGGCCAGCTGGAGGGTTTGCAGGATTTTGAGATCACTGCGCCAGCTGGAACCTATTTCCTCGAAATCACGAACGCGACTGGATGTGTTTTTCCGGCACCGAATCGGGTTATCATCCGAACCAAAGGCCAGGTCAACTTCTCCGTGCCCGACAGATTCACTGTCTGTAGCTACTTCGATTTTGTACCTACCACTAGCCAAAACCTTTTCTTCAGACTCACCTATCCCGACAACCAGATCGTGACCAAGTCGAAAGGGGAATCCTTCAGGCTTGATCAGGAAGGAGAATACACCATCCTAGGTTTGGACGAAAACACCGTGGATGGATTGTGTCCGAGAGAATTGAGCTTTTTTGTAAGGTTAACCAACCCGATCGAATATCAGCCCGAACTGATATCCACGGACTGTTTTGGCAACAAGCAATATAGGGTCAACCTCTTTGGTGCAGACCCCAGCAAGGTCAATATCCGCTGGTTCAATGAGAAAAACGAGGTTGTTGGCACCGAGCAGTTTCTATTCCCGACTTCTTTTGGCGAATTCAAACTCGATGTTCAGCCAAAGGATTCGGAGGTTTGTCCGGTGCCACCCAAGACATTTATGATTGAAAGATCCGTTTTGGAGGTCGCTGCGGAATTGAAATCAGGGGTACTCTGTCCAGGCACCCAGACGACGCTCGAGCTTACGACGGATTTTGACATTGTGAAAAAGATCGTCTGGTTGTACATCGACCAAAGCGGGCGCCAGGAATCGCTTGAGAATTACCTCGATTTGCGGGAAATCAGCGTCAGCAAGCCAGGAACCTATGAGACAGTCATGTATAATGAACAGGGGTGTGAAGTTGGACGGAAATTTTTGACTCTATCGACAAGCCAAGATTTGGTTGATTTTGAGATTCCGGAATCCATGGTGATTTGCGATTTCTTTGAAATTGAGCCGATTTCCAGTCTTCCGATCCGATTTGAAGTGAAAGATCCAGATGGCGGGTTGTTGTTGATGGATCTTGGGGAAAGGCTCAGCATAGAAAAGCCTGGAACCTATACATTGACCGCAAGCAGTGCTGACCCAGACCGTTTTCTTTGTCCTGTGACAAAAGAGATTGTTGTTTCAAGATTTGAGCCCTTCCCATTTGATCCGATCGTTGTTGAGCAGAAATGTGACGGCAAGATTACCTATGGGGCAGACCTTTTTGGAAAGGATCCGGCAACAGTTGATTTCTACTGGTACAATGAAAAAGGCGAACTCGTCGGCAGGGGGGCAACACTCACTCCGGAGAGTTTTGGAATATTCGGTTTGGAAGTGAGGCCTTTGGGCAGTCTGGCCTGCCCGCTGCCCAACGCCAAGGAATTTGAAGTTTTCGAGCCGGTTACTTCACTCGATGTCAGGCTGGATGCCACACCACTGTGTCCTAATGGGGACATTGTCACGGTAACGATTACGACTGAGGCCGAACTGGTTGGAAGCATTGTTTGGTTTTTTGAGGATTTTGCGGGCAATCGATCAGAATTGGCTGCCTTCAAAAATCAATTTGAAATCGAGACGTCAAAAGAAGGCACTTATGAGGCGCAGGTTTTCAACAAACTCGGATGTTTGGTGGGTTCCGATTTGGTAATGGTTATGCGCAGTACCGACGAGGTGAGGCCGGAAGTTGAACCTGTTTATAACATTTGTGTCAAATTTGGTGAAACGACTGAAATCAACCCTGGCAGTTTCCAAGCCTACCAATGGATTCTAGGAGACCGGGTTGTCAGCGAGGAAGCGGTGTTTTCACCTCGGGAGCTTGGGGTTTATACCATCAGGGTGACCTCATGGGAAGGCTGTGTTTTCGAAAAGGAATTCAGGGTGGTAGAGGATTGCGAAATGAAAGTCACGCATACGACGGGTATGAGGCTTGGTGATTCCCAAAGGACATTCAGGATTTATCAAAATCCCTTGGTGGACAAACTGGAAGTTTGGATTTACAATAGTTGGGGGCAGCTCGTATTTTTCGGAACGAATGTAGATGCCAAACAAAACGTGATCGAATGGTCCGGGATCTTCAATGGCGCTTATGTCCAACCCGGATCATATGCAGTAAAAATTAGGTACAAAAATAATGTCGAAGACGACGAAAAATCGATTTGGTCTTCGCTGACGGTGTTGGAATGATGCCTGAGAGTTTGAAGCGGGATACTTGGAGTTGAAAGATAGGATTTTGTTATTGGTCTATTTATTGAACTAATTCGCTAAATTTAATCGCAAAATCCTGTTTTTCAGTGTATTAATTGTTTTGGTTTAGTCGAAAAATTTTTCACTTTTTAGGATTGCTGGTATCTTTTTTGTTTGTTTATTTGGGTTGAAAGTAGTAGCTATCTCGCAAAACTGTCACCCCTTTTGTTACCATGTCGGTTTTTAACAAGTACTTTTTGAAGGTCTTTTTTCTGTTTTTCGTTTGCTTTTGGGCTTCGCAAAGAGCCGTACAAGCAAATGAACTCACATTGCCCTTGACCGGTGAATACTTCAATCAGCCCGAGTTGATCGGACCAGACAACTTGTGTATCATTTTCGGTTCCGCGATGGCTGAGTTTTCAGGCGCAGGTAATCCTGTCACGGACGTTTATACTTGGTCGATCACCCATCCCAATGGCAGTGAGCATTTCGCCAGAAGTGGAGGGGCAACCTTTCAGAATATTTCGGTCGCGTTTTCTGAATTGGGAGTTTATGCAGTCAATTTGAGTGTGCGTCGTGGAAATGACATCATTTTTACCGGGAGTAAAAACCTTTCGGTCATCCAAGGCCCCACCATCACAATCAAGCCGGATTACCTTTTGTGCGGAGATACTCCAACGACCGTAACCGCGGTCGATCCAAATACACCCAATCTTTCCCAATATACCTTCGAATGGACCAATTCGGCGGGTGACATTGTCGGAAACCAAAACGAGTTGGTTGTTTCTGTCGAGGGCTATTATTACGTCACGCTCTATCTAACAAATCAATCCGGAGGCAGGGAATGCACGGTTAATGGAGGCACCTTCGTCGGACAGCCACAGGATTTCAGACTTTCGGTCTCGGATGATTCGGTTTGTATGGGAGGCAATGTGACGGTTTCTTTGGATACGCCGCTCGAGGGAGAATGGGAGATCCAAAAAGTAGGCGTTCCCAACTGGTCCTACATCCTACCGGGATTTGGTCTCGATATTGACACGGAGGATGATTTGGACGGCCCGGGCCAGTACAGGGTCATTTTTAGGTCACAATCACCTCAATTTCCAAACTGTGTTTCCCAAAGGGATATTTACTTCACGGTGACGGAGAGGCCGGATTTTGCGGTCAGTACCCCGACGCCTTCGACGGATTGTATCACACCGAATGGGAGTTTTTCTTTCACTGCTATTTCCGCATTGGATGAATTGCGTATTCCGGAACTGGCATTGGTGGCAACAAACCTGTCCGCTGGAGAAATCAGAAATTTCTCAGGATTATACCCGGGCATCTACACAGTCGAAACTAGGGTTGGCGGCTGTGTACGCAATGAAGTGGTCATCGTCCCAAATTCCAATCCGCCCGCTGACTTGGAGTTCACAGTTTCTTTGATTGGTGAAAGTTGTTCGCCTGCAGCTAGGATAATGGGTATGGTTCGGGTTACCTTCCTGAACGGGCCTTTTACGGGTTCCTTCAGAATTGTGGACAATGTCGGTACGGAGATCGCGACGGGCAATATCAGCAATCAGAGTGTATGGGAACTTCCAATCCCGGCAGGAGACTTTGCTTTGGAGTTTGTCGCACCAAACGGCTGCAAGAATCCCGCCCCAACACTCTTGACGATTCCTCCAGCCAACAACGTTTCCTTTTCTGTTCCCGACGTACTGAGGATTTGTGGTCCAACGCCATTTACCCCAGCAACAACCGAAAACCTCAGCTTTACTTTGACTGATCCTAATGGTGTTGAATCCACGCGAAATGCAGGGGACTCATTTCAGATGTCTATTCCCGGCACGTACACCTTGACCGGTAGAAGCCTGGACAATCCGGCATCGGGCTGTACTGCTTCCAGGACATTTACGGTGGTAAATATGGATGCGCCGGCATTTGAACCGATTTTGGAAAGTGAGGATTGCTTTGGCAATAGAGTCTATCGCGCGGAGTTGTTTGGTGCCGATGTGGATGATGTTTCGATACGCTGGTACGATGAAAACTTCAATATCGTCGGCAGGGGAGAAACATGGTTCCCTGTTGCCTACGCCAACTTCTACCTGGATGTGCAGCCTCGTGGTTCTGTGGCTTGTGACTTCAATCCTAAACCATTTACGGTTCGTGCGCCGGTTTTTGAGGTACCTGTGACGCTGACCGCGGGCTTTATTTGTCCTGGGCAAGCAGCTACCGTGACACTTGAAACGGATTTCGACGAAGTGGAAAGAATCGAATGGATTTACATTGATCCCAACAACAATCAGGTGTTTTTGACCCAGTTTGAAAATGAGCGTGCAATTGCCGCTGATCTGGAAGGCACTTATGAGGTAGCTGTCTTTAATCGTGCTGGCTGTGAAATCGGACGAAACATGCTTTTGGTTTTGGAAAGTCAGGACGATGCAAGGCCGGAAGTCCTACCAGCCTATTCAATCTGTACAGAATCAGGATATGGGGAAATCGTCAGGCCGGGAACATTTGTGTCCTATGAGTGGTACCGCGACGGCGATCTTGTATCAACTGATGCTGAGTATAATTTGAGATCAGCAGGCAATTATACGCTGATCGTCACTAACGCCGACGGATGTTCATTTGAAGCTGAATTTTCTACTTTTGAGGATTGTACTTTCCAGTTTGTGGCTACCAACGCGATGGAATTGCGCAATCCCAACAAGCAATTTGAAGTTTATGTCAATGATGCCGTGGAGCAAGCCGAAATCTGGATTCACAACAGGAATGGGCAGCTTGTTCATTATTGCCAAGGCCAAAACGTGCAATCCAGGGTGGTTTTTTGCCCCTGGGATGGAACCGTCAATGGAAAGTTCGTTCCCCTAGGCTCTTATACTGCGACATTCGTCATCAAAAGTAACAGGTTTGGATTGGAGAAAAAGTTTGTCCAGAAGCTCGTGATTTTGGATTGATTGGTTCGGAATAAAAAAAGCTGGATGAGAGTTTTTTAAAATTTTTTTAAAGGTCAAAGGCAATTATGTAGATTTTTTTATCTTGACAGGAAAATTTGCAAAATCATCCTTTAAATAAGTCAATTCAACCTTTAAACCCGACGAATATGAACGAAAACATCAATCGTAGTGCCCTGTTCAATGCAAGCTGTTTTGCGCTGATTACCACCGCTTTCACTTTTGCGATCAGGGCAGGTATCCTTCCCCAACTGGGTGAACAATTTGGCCTTTCCGCCGAGCAGCTGGGCTTTATCAACTCCATGTGGTTCTTGGGCTTCCCGATTTCCATGATTTTGGGTGGCCTGCTTTATCACTCCATTGGACCAAAAGTGATCATGCAGGTGGCTTTTGTAGCCCATACACTGGGTATTGTTTTGACGATCTATGCCGGCGGCTACACTGGATTGCTGATTTCCACCTTGTTTATTGGCTTCGGAAACGGTTGTACAGAAGCTGCCTGTAACCCGATGATCGCCGACATGTATTCCGGTGACAAGTTGAACAAAATGCTCAACCGCTTCCACATGTGGTTCCCTGGCGGTATCGTCTTGGGCAGCTTGATTTCCAAGTTCATGACTGATGGAGGCTTTGGCTGGCAGGCCCAAATGTGGGTTTTGATGATCCCAACTGTGATCTACGCTGGTATTTTCTTTGGAAAGGCATTTCCTAAGCCAACTGTCGAGGGTGTTACATCTGTAGCCAGCAATATCAAAGCGATGTTCTCGCCAGTATTCATCTTCTTGTTCTTTGCCATGGCGCTTACTGCCATCACCGAGTTTGGACCGCAACAGTGGGCAAATATCGTATTGAGCAGCACGGGCGCCAGCGGAATGTTGATTTTGGCATTGACCACTGGTGTGATGGCTGTTGGAAGATTTTTCGCAGGTCCGGTCGTGAAGGCATTGGGTCAAACTGGTGTTTTGCTGGGCGGTGCAATTTTCGCTACAATAGGCGTATACCTGTTTTCAGTCGTCCAAGGTGAGATGGCTTATTTGGCGGCGATCTTCTTTGCTATTGGTGTCTGCTATTTCTGGCCTGTGATGGTGGGTGCGGTTGCGCAGAGAGTGCCATTGAGTGGCGCCTTGGGTATGTCGATCATAGGTGGCGTGGGAATGTTCTCCACCGCGATATTCCAGCCGATCATTGGTCGTTGGATTGATACTTCAAGATTGGAACAAGAAGCTTCAGGCTTGACGGGAGATGCGCTCGAGCTCGCTGCGGGCCAAGCAACCCTTTTGAAGATGGTGTCTTTCCCAGCGATTTTGATAGTCCTGTTCATCATCTTCTTTATCTGGCAGAAGAACGCGAAAGTTGCGGCTGCCGCGCACTAGAAGGACTTGAATCCCATGAAAGGCGGCCAATCGGCCGCCTTTTTTTATATATTTAGCCTCATGAAAAAGCTTCTCATCATTCTTTGCCTTTGGGCGTTAGTGCCCTTTGCTTCAGGACAGGTCAACGGTCCTATCAAGATTTCAGACAACAAACGCTTTTTGGCCCAAGCGGATGACACTCCGTTTTTTTGGATGGCCGATACGGCTTGGGAGCTATTCCATCGGACCACTCGGGAAGAGGCTGATATGTACCTCACCATGCGTGCAGAGCAGGGATTCAATGTGGTTCATGCAGTTGCCCTGGCCGAGTTGGATGGGGTGAATGGTCCAAATTCCTATGGTGAAGTCCCTTTTGAAAACTTTGACCGGATGCGCATGAACGAGAAGTATTGGCGCTACGTCGACGAAGTGATAGATATGGCGGCTGCAAAAGGGATCCATGTCGCATTGTTGCCGACTTGGGGCGACAAGCTTTTTAAGGATAATTGGGGAGTTGGACCGGAGATATTCAATGAGAAAAATGCGTATGAATACGGCAAATGGATTGGGGCAAGGTATGCAGAGAAGAAGAACCTGATTTGGGTGCTTGGTGGTGATCGTAATCCACGCAAAGGATCGAAGGACGAACAAGTCTGGACAGAAATGGCAAAGGGAATAGAGGCGTCTGCCAATAAACGAAACCCAATCCTACGGACCTTCCATCCACAGCCGACGTCCCCAGGAGGTTCCTCCAACTGGTTTCACAAGCAGGATTGGCTGGATTTTAACATGCACCAGACCGGACATTGTCCCAATCAGCCTACCTACCGAAAGATCCAGCACGACTATAACCTGAACCCGGCCAAGCCTACCATCGACGGCGAGCCGCTGTACGAGGAGCATCCCAACTGTTTCAATGCCAAGGAGCTTGGATACTCCGTGGCTGATGATATCCGCAGGATTATGTACTGGAACGTTTTTGCCGGCGCTGCTGGTCAGAGCTATGGTTGTCATGCGGTTTGGCAGATGTTTACTTTGGATAGGCAACCAATAAATGGGCCGCTGCGGCCCTGGCAGGTTTCTCTCGATCTTCCGATGGCCAATCAAGTGAAGCATTTAAAGAACCTGATGCTTTCAAGGGCCTATTTTTCACGTATTCCAGATTGGGAAATAGTAGCAAGTCCGCAGGAGGATGACGAACATTTTGTGATAGCGATCAGAGAGGCTAAGGGTGCTTATGCGATGGTGTATTTTCCGATGGGTGATACTACCGAATTGGATTTTTCATCCCTGAAGGGCCGCAAGCTAAAGGCGGCTTGGTTTGACCCGCGTACAGGTGTAAGCTTTCCTTATGCTGGTCCGCAGTTGGTAAAAGGAAAAAATTCAGTCGCGCCGCCATCGTCTGGAAAGGGAAATGACTGGGTGTTGATTGTGGAAAAGCGGTAAAAAATGTCGTCTGGTCTTTTGACCTATCATATCCCGACCGCTAGCAATCCAAACACCGTACCAAATACCGATCCGATAGCGATTTCATTCAGAGAATGCCGGCCAAGTCTCCACCGAGACCAGGCAATGGCCAAGGAAAAAAAGGTGATGCCGATACCTGGAAATATTCCGAGTGTGAAGCAATTCACAGTGATAAAAAGCGCGATAGCGGCATGCAGTGATGCTTTGATTTTTCTGTTTACAAGCGCCATCAAACCTACCATACCAAGTACCAAAAGGGTATGGTAGATGACTTCCTTGGGGACATCCATCAGCCAAAGGACAAGTATCAATGCAAAAAAAAGCCCGATTGCAACGGGATAGAATCCTTTCCGTTGGTTTTGGTCTGATACGTCGAAATTGGCATAGGCGCCCGATTTCAACTTTCGCCAATTATGGACCGTGATGGGCAAGGTCAGCGTGAGGACAACTGCGAGTGTTATATACCAAGCTTGGCTTCTCGGTAAATTCAAAAAGCTCATCCAAGCCACATATGCCGTACCCAAAATGAGCGGGTGGCCCAAAAAGCTAAATCCTTTCGCCAAGGAAATGCTTCGGGATTTCATGAAAGTGGCTGGATCAAGTCCCAGAGATTTCCATACAAATCCGAAAAAACGGCCACTTTCCCATAGGCTTCCTCCGATTTGGGGCGGACGATATGCACGCCATGGTCAATCAGGTTTTGGTAGTCCCGCTCAAAATCGTCGGTGTGTAGGAAAAGGAAAACCCTTCCACCAGTTTGGTTGCCGACCGCTTGGGTTTGTTCAGGTCCGACAGCTTTGGCAAGCAAAATTTCACAATTCTCCCCACCCGATCCCGGCGGGCAAATCCTCACCCAGCGCTTGGTTTCC
The DNA here is from genome assembly GCF_021491425.1 of Mariniradius sediminis. Lineage (NCBI taxonomy): Bacteria > Pseudomonadati > Bacteroidota > Cytophagia > Cytophagales > Cyclobacteriaceae > Mariniradius > Mariniradius sediminis. Next base: position 180,897 of record NZ_JAKEVZ010000004.1, read on the forward strand.
GACATCGGCGTATCTTCAAGCAAGGTGAATTTCAGCTTATGGGTGTAAAAATCAATGGCTTCATCGTAGTCCTTTACGACAAGCGCAATCTTGGCCAGGTACTGCCTCATCATTTTTTCGGTTTTTTCACTTCTTCAATGGTCCAGTCAGTTCGTTGCATTCGCAGATGTTTCCAAACAATACAATCATCTATCAGGGAGAGTCCGCAAGGCTGTTTTTTATGTGGTCGTTTTTTCGTGTTTGGGGCGGATTTGTAGGGATCTGCCTTTATTATGCATGCACGTGGATCCTTCGGGCGATTTCGGTTGCCATCTTCTCATAGCCAAAATCTGAAGGATGTATGCCATCTTCCGCAAAGAACTCGGCAGCGTAATTTCCATTCAATTCGATGAGGTCTATTTCGGGATGTGCACCTGCCAATTTCCGCATTTCATGTATCAATATCCGACGATGCCAGCCGAGGAAAAAACGCATGATCTTAGGGATCGCGGGGAATTGCTGGACAGGAGGGATCATGGGAAGAATGATGTGCTTCACCTGTTTTTTCTTGGTCAGTAGTTTGCACATTTTTTCAATTTCCAGCCGGAATTTCCAAGGTGGGTAAAACTTGAAACAGTCATTGCCTCCAATCATCAAGACTGCGACTTCAAAATGGTTTGGAATATCAGGTTTCCCGTGGGCAAGCAGCCTAGGTAATCTGGAAGCCGTAAGGCCGTTTTTCCCGAGGTTGTACACATGGAATTTGCCATAGAGAAATGAGGCCGTTTTTGCTGCCAATGTCGTCTCTTTTGCGCTAGCGCCCACGCCTGCTGCTGTCGATTCCCCAATAATGAGCAAGTTTTTTGTCGCTGATTTTTCGCTCGGTAAGTGGAGGAACTCACTTCTCGGGGGCATTTTCTTGATGCGCTTTCTGAGCTCCTTCCCTTCGTACACCAGAAAGGGAAAAAGTGGAATCAGGAGCAAGAGTTCCAGGATATATTTGAGCCAGTTGAGCATGGGTTTATGAATTAAAAAACACCAAGCGCTTTGGGAGGCTTGGTGTCTTGAATCAGTTTGGTGTTGGAAATCAAATCAGCCACCGCTTTTTTTAGCCCTGTAGCCCGCCTGCAGCAGGATTTGAAGTACTTTGTCACGGTGATCCCCTTGGATGAGGATTTCACCGTCTTTGGCACTACCGCCGACGCCACATTTTGTTTTGAGCATTTTGCCCAAAATCTGTAGGTCGTCGTCAGCACCCACAAAGCCCTCGATCAAGGTGACCTGCTTGCCGCCGCGGGACTTTTTGTCCAGCATCACTTTCAATTGCTGCTGCTGTGGCGGGAGTGTTTCCTGCTCCTCATTTCCTTCCAATCGGAACGCGAAATCTTGGTTGGTAGAATAGACTACTCCTTCCCTTCGTTTCCAATCGTTTCCTTTGTTTTTGGTCATTCTACTTTTTGATTTTCATTGTCCATACGGGCTTATGGGCCGCATTGACTACGTCTTCTGCAATACTGCCACTCAGCAGGTGAAGGAATCCGGTCCTACCATGTGTCGCCATAGCTATCAAGTCGCCTCCGATATCGTCGGCATATTCAATGATGCCGTCTTCTTCAGAGGTGCTGTTGTATACTTGGTAGGATGCCGCGTCGATTTCAAAATCCTCAATAAAATCCTTGATTTTTTTGATGGAGGCTCTGCTGGTTTCAAACATGCTTGGCGTGATTACCTTCACCAAGTGCAGTTCGGCCCCGATGGCATCGATAGCGGCCTTTAGGCGCTCGATTACTTCACCCGGCACGTCGGTAAAGTCACTAGCAAAGACGACTTTCTTAATATCTCCCGCCTTTACTGGTCCTTTGATGGTCAATACGGGACAGGTTGCATGACGCACTACTTTTTCGGTATTGCTGCCTATCAGAACTTCTTCCAATCCGCTTGAGCCCTTGCTTCCCATCGCCACGATATCTGCTCTGGTGTCTGCAATCTCTTTCGAAATACCCGCAAATGGGTTCCCAAAGACCATCTTTGTTTGGAACACAAAGCCATGGTCTTTGTATTCGGCTTCAAATTCGGCCATCTGCCTTTTCCTTTTTTCGACCAGCTCGATCATGAAAATCTGGGAAGTTTCACTGCTGAATGCACCTGCTTCACCGAAACTGTTGAAGGTTTGTGGAACCGGAAGTTCGATCACGTGGAATAGTTCGAGTTTGTTTTGAGTTTTCTTTGCCATCCCGATGGCAAAATCCAGCGCATATTGCGCCTCTTTTGAAAAATCGTAGGGTACGAGAATAGTCTTCATTTTGAATGGGTGTTTGTGATGCTGGAAAATACAAAAAATACCCCAGTCCAAGCGTATTCTCGGGCGGTGTTTCTAAAAAAATAATACGCCTGCACCAAAAGCCAATACCCAAAGAAGGGTGGAAATAGCCATTTTTTTCAGAAATGGATCGAGGTCTCTCGGATTGGTTTTTGAGGAAACCGAACGTCCTACATTTACCATTAAGGGTAAAAGGACCAACGCCATCAGACATCCCCATTCTTGTTTGCTAAAAACAAAAACCACCAGCAAAACATTGCCTAAAATTATCAGCGCCCAATTGTAGATGATGGCATTTTTTCTTCCGATCCGCACGGGGATGGATTTTTTTCCGGCCTTGCTATCCGATGCAATGTCTCGGATGTTGTTGATGTTGAGGACAGCGGTGCTGAACATGCCTAACGAAGCAGCGGGCAGGAGGACAAGCGGTTCAAAACTTAGCGTATGTAAAAAATAAGTACCGCACACGCCCAAAAGTCCAAAAAACAGGAACACCGATATATCTCCTAATCCTGCGTAGCCGTAGGGTTTTTTTCCCGAGGTATAGGTGATTGCCGCCACGATCGCCGCTACACCTAGGCCAAGAAAGGTCAAAAACAACCTTAGGTTATCAAATGAGATGTACAAAAGCGTCAGACCGGAAAGGAGCGATAAAATTACCAACAATACCATCGCCCGCTTCATTTCCGGCAATGCGATCAGCCCAGATTGGACTGCGCGAACGGGACCTTCCCTGTGCGCTGAGTCTGCACCGTGTACCGAGTCGCCATAATCATTGGAAAGATTGGATAATATTTGGAGGAAGATGGTGGTCAATGCTGCCAACGTCATTACCTCCCAACGGTAGCTGCCAGCCATGACCGCCAAAAAAGATCCCATCAAAATGCTTGAAAGGGCTAGTGGCAAGGTCCTCAATCTGATGGCGTGGAGCCAGGCTTGTTTTTTGTTGGTCAGCGTTACTTCCATTTTCCAATGATACTAAAAAACATCAAAAAGACCTGTTTTTGGTAAGAAAACAGGTCTTTTATTGTTAATGGGACTTATTAAGCTTCGATCAATGCAAGGATGTCCTTATCCATTGGCTTCACTGAAGAAGGGAAAAACTTCACGAGTTCACCTTTTTCGTTGATGAAGTATTTGCAGAAGTTCCAAGAAGGCTCTTTGTCGTTCCAGCCGTTCATGTCTTTGTCAGAAAGCCATCTATACAAAGGGGCTTTGTCTGCGCCTTTTACGGATACCTTGTCCATCATTTTAAAGGTTACTCCAAATTTTGTAGAGCAGAATTCCTTGATCTCCTCATTGGTACCGGGCTCCTGTCCTCCAAAGTTGTTGGCTGGAAAGCCGATTACGGTCACTTTTTCCCCGTATTGTTCGTGCAGTTTTTGCAGATCCTCGTACTGTGGGGTGTAGCCACATTTTGATGCGACATTTACCAAAAGGAGCTTCTTGCCTTTGAACTGCGAGAAATCAACTTCTTGGCCGTTGATATCCTTCATTTTGAAATCGTAGATGGATTTTTCCATAATCAGTTGTTCCAATGTCGTGATAGTTTCAGGATTTTGTTTTTGGATACTGGCGGTGCAGGCTATGCCTATCACGGCCAACATGAGGATCATTTTTTTCATAATTACATTCTGTCTGGGACCTTTATACCTAGTAACTGCATGCCTTTGCGGATTGTTTTGGCTGTCATGGCGGAGAGTGCAATTCGCAAAGACTGGATTTTCGGGTTTGACTCGTTGAAAATGGGTAGTTCCGCATAGAATCTATTGTATTCCTTTGCCAGTTCAAAGAGATATTGAGCCAATACGGAGGGTGAATATTCCTCCCCGGCTTGGACCAGTTTTTTCTCAAAATCACTGAGTACCACAATTAGGTCGCGCTCGTTGGGCTCCAACTGCTCCAATCCAGCAAAGCCACTCAGGCTGTAATCGACTCCTATTTGGTCCGCTTTTCGCAGTATTGACGCAATCCGTGCATGCGAATACTGGATAAATGGCCCGGTATTTCCCTGGAACTCGATGGATTCCTGCGGATTGAAAAGCATGCGTTTTTTTGGATCAACTTTCAATAGAAAATATTTCAAAGCGCCCATACCCAGGATCTGATACAGTTCACGCGCTTGCTCCGGAGAAAATCCTTCGATTTTTCCCAATTCTTTGGTATGTGATTCCGCAGTTTGGATCATCTCTTCCATCAAGTCGTCCGCATCCACGACGGTACCTTCCCTGGATTTCATCTTGCCAGTGGGCAAGTCCACCATCCCATAGGAAAGGTGATAAAGGCCATTTCCGTAGGGTCTGCCCAGCTTACGCATGATCTTGAACAGCACGTCAAAATGGTAATCTTGCTCGTTGCCGACGACATAAACTGACTTGTCGATGTTGAAATCATGGTATTTCAAGTCGCAGGTCCCCATATCTTGGGTGATATACACTGAGGTACCATCTGCACGTAGCACCAGTTTTTCGTCCAATCCCTCTGCGGATAAATCCACCCAAACGGAGCCATTTGGTTTTTTGAAGAAAACCCCTTTCGTCAGTCCTTCATCGACGATGTTTTTGCCCAAGAGATAAGTGTCTGATTCGTAGTAGAATTTATCAAAATCGACTCCCATTTTTTTGTAGGTCGCATCGAAACCCGCGTACACCCAAGTGTTCATGGTTTTCCATAAACCCACTACATCTGCATCGCCAGCTTCCCAAAGGCGTAGCATTTCCTGTGCCTCCAGCATCCAAGGGGCATTTTTCTTGGCTTCTTCTTCGGATTGGCCCTGGTCCATGAGTTCCCCGATCTGCTTTTTGTATTCCTTATCGAAAAGCACATAGTACTTACCGGCCAAATGGTCACCTTTCAGTCCGCTCGATTCGGGAGTCTCTCCGTTTGCGAGGTGCTTGTAGGCGACCATGGACTTGCAGATGTGAATGCCACGATCATTGACGAGGTTGGCTTTGATGACCTCGTACCCGTTTGCCTTGAGGATTTCGGCCACGGCGTAACCAAGAAAATTGTTGCGCAGGTGGCCCAAGTGCAAGGGTTTGTTGGTATTGGGGCTACTGTATTCGACCATGACTTTTTGCCCATTTGCTGGAAGTTGGCCGACGGCTTGATTTTGATAGAGGTTGGAGAAGATACCCAACCAAGACTGTTCGTTGACGGAGATGTTGAGGAATCCTTTCACTACGTTGAAGCCCTTCACTTCGGGGCAGTGGCTTTGTAGAAATTCTCCAATTTTGTTGGCAGATGCTTCGGGATTGAGCTTGGTGATTTTGAGAAAAGGGAAAACCACGAATGTGAACGTTCCCTCAAATTCCTTGCGGGTTGGTTGCAAGTCAATTTCGCCTGCCGCTGTTTGATGCCCGAAAAGTTGGAGGAATGCCTCTTGGATTTGGGCAATTATTTTTTCTTGTAAGTTCATGGATTCGGTTTGAGCCCTCGGCTCCCAAGTGTGACGCAAAGAAAATAATTTCGGATGGCAAGTCCATTATCCTTTTCAATAAGGGGAAGAGAAAATCATCGTATTCCCCGTCAATCAACTCATATTTTTCCGGATTAGAAATGCTCTACGAGTGAAGTGGTGGTCGCTTCGAGAATATCGAAGGCATTTTCTGCCATGGTGTTTTCGGTATCCAATGTCGGGTTCACTTCGACGATTTCCCAACAGCAAACCCGCTTGTCTTTGATCAATTCGGCATTCAATTCCAAGGCTTCCTTGACTGTCAAACCGTTCGGGACCGGGGTTCCTGTTCCGACTGAGATTGAAGAATCCAAGCTGTCCACATCGAATGAGATGTAGAGTTGGTCGCATTTGCCGAGTATTTCCAGTGCTTTCTCGGCCACTTTGGAGATTCCCAAGGATCTTACTTCATCTGTTGTGAAATTCTTGATTCCATGTTTCCTGATAAGATGATCCTCTGGGGTTTCGGTATCCCGGACGGAGATAAAGACGATATCTTCGGCAAGTATCTTTGGGGCGTCACCGCCGATTTTTTTGATTTTCTCCCAATAGTTGATGGTTTCTGGAATCGGATTGTTCACTTGGCAATCCTTGTTGTCCGTTTGGATGCACATCGCGAGTGGCATTCCATGCATATTTCCCGAAGGAGTCGTGTATGGCGTATGCAAATCTGCATGGGCATCAATCCAAATAACACCCAATCGCTTATCCGGGTCCGCGGCCTTGATGCCCATGATGGTTCCCGCTGCGGTCGAATGGTCCCCAGCCAAAACGATTGGGAAAATCTTTTCGAGTCGGAGGGATTCGATCGTGCTGTAGACGTTTTTGAGCACTTGGTAGACGCCGTCAATGTATTTGGCGTTTGGGTGCTTGTTGCCTTTCCACAGGAAATTGTTGGCGTCAGGAACATTGATCGGGTCGAAGCGTGTAAAAAAATCAGAGGTTTTGTCCAAGCTTGCTATTTTCAACGCATCGATTCCAAGACTTGCGCCGCGGGTACCTGCAGCAATTTCCGAGCGTACCTCGACCAACTTGATATTTCTCATAAAGTGCGGTATTTGGGTTTCTTTCTTTTTCGAAAGTGCTGCAAATCTAGTCAAAAATGCTTGAAAAATGGTTGTTGGGCCACAGAAGAGGGGTTTATGTGCGGACTCAATGTTTTCTGTGAATAAATCTCTGAACCACAGATGACACGGATTTTCACAGATTGGATTCTGATGAATAATTTTCTCAATTCAGCCCATCGGAACAACTTTCCGCCACCCCATTATCTGTGCCCATCTGTGAAATCTGTGGTTGATTTTTGGACCACAGATGGCACAGATTTCCACAGATGGATCTTTGTGAATATCTGCCTCAGTCCAGTTTGTTGAAAAGGAATCAAGAGGAATCCGTGGGTGCTACTTTCTGCCAGCCCATTATCTGCGTTCATCAGTGAAATCTGTGGTTGATTTTTGGACCACAGATGATACGGATTTTCACAGATGTGACATTTTGCTTTTTTCCTGTGTTGTTCGGAGCTGATTTTTGACGTTCCCGAGTTGCGATACGAAAAATCAAGCTATTTTTCTCCCTGATTATTCGAAATGGGACAAATCAACAAAATCGGATGGAAGACAGCCGCCAGTTTGGTGATCGCCAACATGGTCGGCACGGGCGTCTTTACCAGTCTGGGCTTTCAGGTATTGGATAGCCAGAATACTTGGAGTATACTTTTGCTGTGGTTGATAGGTGGGGTATTGGCATTGGTGGGCGCATTTGTGTATGCGGAGTTGGGAACCCATTTCAAGCAGTCCGGTGGGGATTACGTCTTTCTGTCAAAAACACTTCACCCATCCTTAGGCTACTTGTACGCCTGGATTTCGTTGACAGTGGGATTTTCCGCGCCTATCGCGATTGCAGCGATGGCGATGATCCAATATTGGTCGCCGCTGATAGGGGAGGACAGCAGTTCGGTAATGGGAATTGCGGCCATTTTGCTGATGGGTACTTTTCACTCCTTTTCGGTCAGACAATCGGGCACCGTTCAAAATGTACTCACTGGAATCAAAATGGCCTTTGTGTTTGCTTTGATCGGATTAGGGATGCTGCTTGCTTCGGCGGTACCCGATGTTGGTTTGGATTTTTCCTCCAATTGGCAAAAAGAAATACTTAAGCCCGGCTTTGCCGTTTCGCTTGTATATGTTTTCTACGCCTATACGGGCTGGAATTCGGCGGCTTACATCGTGGAGGAAATCGAGCAACCGAGCAAAAACCTGCCTAAGGCGCTCATTTCAGGGACCGTTTTGGTCATGGTGCTGTACCTCTTGTTGCAGTTGGTCTTTCTCAAACATGCATCCATTGCGCAGCTTTCCGGGCAGGTGCAGGTAGCGACGATATCATTTGGGAATCTGTTTGGCAGCACCGGCGTGTTTTGGGTCAGCTTGTTTATCGGCATCCAATTGGTGGCTACCATCAGCGGCTACACTTGGGTTGGGCCGAGGATTACCAATGCCATGGCGAAGGATTTCCGTCTTTGGAGACCGCTTGCCAAAACCAACCAAAAGGGAATCCCCGTACGCGCAATTTGGTTCAATACGGCGATCGCTTTGGCCCTGATGTTTTCCGGTTCGTTCGAAACAGTGCTCTTGTATGCAGGGTTTGTATTGCAACTCATGGGCACACTCACCATCGCAGCTTCACTTCGCCTTCCCAAACATTCGGGATTCCGGAGTCCTTGGAAGCCTTGGCCACAGGTGATTTACATCCTGTTCAGTCTTTGGGTAATGGCATTTATGTTGTATGACCGCCCGAAGGAAAGTCTTTTGGGTTTGGGAATAATCTTGCTAGGTTACATCGTCTATTTGTTTGATAGGAAAACCATAAAGTAAACCATGTTACCCTCCAAATTGCCGCAGGTTGGCACGACCATTTTCACTGTAATGTCCAAAATGGCTTCGGACCATGGTGCCATCAACCTGTCCCAAGGATTTCCGAGTTTCAATTGCTATCCGTATTTGATGGACCTCGTCGCCCAATACATGCGGGATGGCTACAATCAGTATGCACCCATGAGTGGGGTTCCGATTTTGAAACAAAGGATTGCAGAAAAGACGCTCATCTCATTTGGACTTTCGATCGACCCAGAAAAGGAAGTAACGGTCGTATCCGGTGCTACAGAGGCGATTTTCTCTGCGGTGACGGCAGTGGTGAGCCTTGGGGATGAGGTGATTTTGCTGGAGCCATCCTATGACAGCTATGCTCCGGCTGTAGAGTTGAGTGGGGGTATTCCGGTCTATGTGCCGTTGAGCTTGCCGGATTTTTCCGTGGATTGGGATCGTGTGTCTGCCGCGATTACGGAGAAGACACGTCTGATTATGGTCAATACGCCCCACAATCCATGCGGCTATGTTTGGACAAAAGAAGACCTTGACAATCTTGCTTCCCTGATCCAGGATCGGGATATCTATGTCGTCAGCGATGAGGTATACGAGTATATCACTTTTGATGGGAGGCCCCATTTGCCCCTGATGAGTCATCCCTTGCTGCGGGAAAGGACATTTACCTGTGGATCATTTGGGAAGACTTTCCACGTGACAGGCTGGAAGATCGGGTATTGTATCGCGCCTCCCGCACTGACTGAAGCCTTCCGAAAAATCCACCAATTCGTGACATTCAGTACCGCCACGCCGCTGCAATATGCCCTTGCGGAGTTTTTGATGGAACCCAGCCGCTACGAAAGTCTTTCCGATTTTTATCAAACCAAGCGGGATTTGTTTTGTGAGGGATTGAAAAAGACAGCTTTTGAATTTACCCCGGCGCAGGGAAGTTTCTTCCAACTCGTGTCCTACGGGCATTTAAGCCAGGCTTCGGATTATGCGCTTTCGGTGAAAATGTGCAAAGAAGTGGGTGTCGCCTGTATACCGGTTTCGGTTTTTTACCATGACAAGCAGGATCACAAACTCCTCAGGTTTTGCTTTGCCAAAGACGATGGACTATTGGAAAAGGCCTTGGGATTGCTGCAAGGATTGGATTGGTCCAGGCTGGGTTAGGGCATTTCAGATTTAAAATTTAGGAATTGAAATCCTCCTAGCCCCTACAGGGATGTGTCAGGTTTTTTGGCTGTGTTCCTTAAAGCGTTGCTCAAAACCCTTGTCTTCGGTATTCATCCAGACGTCCCAAAAAGTAAAATAAAGACCATAGTTGCAGCGGTATTTCAAGTGGTGCATGTCATGGTGCGTTGCCCCGACCATCCATCTAGCCCATCGTGAATTGAATGCGGAGGCCGGGTAGACTTCGACACCCGCATGGTTGATCACGGCGGTGATGGACATTGTCACTAACAGTGCCAGCAGCACAAAAATGTGCATCGGCATCAACAGAACCAGAATCGGTAGGAAGATTGCTTGGAGAAAGGCTTCAATCGGGTGAAACGAAAACGAAGTAAATGAACTCGTGTAGAGGCTGTTGTGGTGGATATGGTGAAAATGGCGCAGCACCTTCGGCTTGTGCATCCAGCGGTGGAGCCAATAGTAATAGGTTTCGTGGACAAACATGGCTATGAAAAAACTTAGCGGTACCCAAATGAAATCCAGGAGCGTCAGTTCGGTGTACAATCTGGTCCAGCCTCGCTGCCAAAAAATGATCATCAATGTACCCGAAACGGCGAAAATGATCGCGCCCAAAAAGGAATACCAAATTTCCGTCCTGACCTGTTTCAATTTGATTTGCTGATGGAGCCTTCGGTAAGGCATCATATCGCCCAGTTTTTTGTAAACCAGATTGTGGTAAAGCCAGGCCAACAGGATATACCGGACAAAAATCCCAAGCAGCAACAAGGAAAACAAAGCCAGAAAATTTCCTGGAACAAGGTAATCCGGGCCCAAGAGCCATTCTACATCAAAATCCATACTGTCAAGATATCGCATCGAAAATAACAAAAAACGAGATCGGAAGGTTATTTTGGGCAGCGGAACCCAGCTTTTCCAACATACAAAAAAGCCCCCGATCACTCGGAGGCCTTTTCGCACTTTTGAACTTAAACCCAGTTCATGAGAACTGCAACTATTGGGTGGTTTCGCAACCTTTACGCATTTTGACTTAATCTTTTACAATTCTCCTCATGCTCTTACCGCGCATGTCGGTTACCTCCATGAGATAAACTCCCTTTGGAAGCGATCTAAGATCGATCACCGCTTCTTCCCTTGAGTTGACCTCGTCTTTCCTGATCATCGTGACGCCTTGCATCGTGATCACTCGGAGGGAGTAGCTGTTTCCAATTTCCCCCTTGATGCGGACACGTACATAGTCAGGGGTCGGGTTAGGATACACCGTGAGGCTGAAGAGCTGGTCCAAATCCTCCAATCCGTTGATCAAATCTACTTTAGCGGCGATTTCTACGGTTTTAGATGCACCATGCTTATCGGTCACTTTGAAGGTGATGGTCGCATTTCCTTCGTTGGCGGTCCTGATGATAAAGCTGGAAGCTGAAGCAAACACGGTCAAGATGGACTCATTGCTGCTGCTAACAGTGTAGGTGAACTCGTCACCGTCAGGGTCGGCGAAGTAATCGGAAAGATTGTGTTCGGTTAGGTTACCCGGCTTCAGGAATCCGAATGCTTCAGCATCTCCAATAAAGCCAGGAGCCCTGTTTGTGTGTAGCACTTCGATTGGCAACTCCAGATCACGGCTCGCGCCATATTGGTCGGTAGCTTTCAGCCTGTAGATGAATATCCCTTTGTCACCAAAATCTGGCTTCATCACCAAACTGACGGTGTCAGAAGCAAATCCGAATTCGATGAAGTCCTTGGTTTGTGCTGCTGTGACTTCTACTGTGTTGGATTCCGGATCGGAAACCTTAAACTTCACGACCAATGTGTCTGCCTCAGCCACTGCGATCGTGGACGGTGCGCCCACAAAGTTTGGTGCTTCGTTGAGGTGAAGGGTCACCGGAACCCGTACAATTGGATTTGCTGGATCATTGGATGAGAAAACAATATTGGCTGACTGGTTGCCTGGATTTCCAAACCCACCGTCGATTTCCAGAGAAACGATACCTGCTTCCCCTTTGGCAAGGGTACCTGTCTGACCTTCTGTGATGCGTAGCCAGCTGAAGTTTCCGGCTTCCATCTCGGCGGCTATCATCAGCCAGCCAGCATTTGCAAACTCACCTTCCTGAACTTCGTACCACTGTCCCTCGAAATAGTAGGCAAACCTTCCTGGCACATTTGCAATGCCGGTGACTGTTCCTTGTGGGAATTGAATTCCCAGCGGGTAGGTAACTATCACGTAGAAGTTTTCATTTGGATAAATGCCGACAGTCTGATCCAAAGTAACCTGATGCCAGTCACCGCTATCGTCGGCACCCACTCTCGTTACAGCAAGTGTACCTTTTGTGATCACTGTGGCATCCGCCACGGAGCTTCCTCCTGCCCTGATTTCCACTTCAATTACTGCGGAAGTCAGATTTTCCATTCTGAAGAACGTCTCGATATGGGAGAGATTGAAACCTTCCGGTCCGGCATTGAATTGGGTACTGAGTGTGAATGGTGCGGTACCACCAGTTCCGATGAACGTATCAGGAACTTTCTTGTCTGTGTGAGAAAGTGTTCTGTTATAGTCTGCGGATGTTTTAGCGGCAGAAGGGCTTTCCACTTGTGTAGCAGTCAAGCTGACGGCCTTGGAGTTGGTTGTCGCCAAACTCTCGGTCCTTGAAGTGCCCACTGGCCTTAAATAATCCACAGTGGCCGTGTAGTTGAGATCGGATTTGCCATTCTCATTGTCAAGCGCGATCGTGCGGTTCACTGGTCTCGGCCATGGCATCGACACGTAGATCGGTTCTGTCGCGACCCTGATACTTGCAGGTTCAAATGCTGTTCCTTTCAACAACAGTCTTTGTTCACCAAGGCTGGTTTGGAAAACCACTTCATCCATGAATTCCCCTTCTTGGGATGGGAAGAAAATTGCCCTGGTGACCAGTTTGTCGCCCGGTCTGATCGTGAATGTTGGCCAGAACCAGATGTTGTCTATGCGTGTCCACTCGGGACCCCAGAAGCCTTGGACCTCGACCATCATGTGCAGTGGCCCTGTGCCATCGACCATGGAAGCATAGCTGATGTCAAATGCTGCTGCACCTTTGTTTTCGATGACAACGTCGACCGTGTTGATGGTCGGTTCGATGGATCCGAACGATACAAGCTTGGCTCCGAAGTCGACCGTGTCGGCCATCACAAACATGGGATCTCCCGTCACGGTCAATTCCACTGGTTTTTCTAGGATTTCTTGGTTTGGTACGTTGGTAAAAAACTTCATCGGCTTGTTGTAGACGCCGCCGTAGATATTGGTTGCATCCAAGACAATATCTCCTGTTAGGGAAGATCCCGGTGCAAGGGTATACCTTCGTGAAGGCACGATGATGTACGCCAGGCCTTTTCCGTGATCAAGCGGCTGGTAAGCCGAGATGGACAAGCCATCCGTACTGCTACGTTGGAGACCGATCGTCGAGAACCCTGACGTCAAGTCCGCACCGCCTTCTTCAGGCCTGTACTGGAACTTCATTGTTCCATTTTTGTAGAAGATGACTTGGGCGGAAATGGGGTCTCCCATCCCTCCAAGATTGTTGATGAAAATGCTCCAAGTGATGATGATTTTATCATCCTCAAACTGGTAGAATATTCCAATGTCCTCTTTTTTGTGGAAGTAATCCGAGAAGGTACTGAAGGTCCAGTACGGCATGATCGCTCTACCCTGGGTTGCAGTAGGAATATAGTCCGTAAAGAACTCAGCCTGTGGATCGTCTTCAAAGGAGATGATACCATTGTCACCGACTTTGAATTTGTCGTACTTCTGACCATAGAATTCGATTGGGAAGGGCAGTTCCAAATCCCTCCAATAGGTGCCTTGGAAATCTTCATAGTCCACAAACTCCATTTGGGTACCTGTCTTGCGGATTTCTATCCACTGGTAGAACTCGTCGTTGTTGTACTTTTCAAACGTGTATCCAAAATCCGGCACGATACTGCTTGGGAGGATTTCCGTTTCGAAAGAAAGCCAGTTGCCACCGGACGGAGCCACTTGCAGTGGTGAAAGACCGGTATTTTCGATCTTAATCGGGTGGGATGATTTTTCCCCGAAGGCAAGTGTGTCAGTCAGTAAGCCAAGGTCGATATTGATACCCGGTGCATCGACGACTTTCCCCGTCACATAGATTGTGTCCTGTGTACCGTCTTGATAGTTGATAGACAGCCAATCCTCCAGGTCTGCATTTTTGTCTGTAGGGATGTGGATGGCGTATTTTCCGAACAGTCCCGGCGCGATTGTCGTAGGTTGATCGCCAGAAAGTGTGAAGGAATTGTTGACAAAGTTCATGGAACTGATGCCAAGACTTGCGGTTCCAGGGTTTTTCACGGTAAATGGATGGTTGCGGATCGTCCCTTGGAACAGTGTCCCAAATCTGACTGTGTCTGCCGAAACTACCGGCACCGCGATACCGCCCTTGTTGATCTCGAGCTGGATGAGTGCGTTTTTCTGTTTGTTGTCCGGGTCATTGTTGACAATGTTGACATAGCGATTGATCAAGCCTTCGGTTAAGCTAGCTGTCGACAAGGTGATTTCCATTTCCCGCGATGCGCCTGGCATGACGACTCCTGAGCCATTTTTTACTTCGGTGATGATGTTTGGACCAGGGAAATCAAATCCCAACGCGAGCCCAGTGTACAAATCCGCGGGCTGCGTCCAGTCACTCACCAAAATCCCGTCTTGTTGGCCGAGGTCTTCGATCAGCACGGTCAGATTTTGCTTATTGTAATCGGCAATGTTCAGGTTTTCATAGTAGAACCGGATATCACCGTTGGCATGGTAGACGATCTGGGCAGTCATGCTTTCCCCAAAACTCCATCCATCCCAAACATTGTCGTACTGCACGATCACGCGGTCGGGCTCTACTTGGTAGTAGACTTCGCCCTGGGTCAGGTAGCTTAGGAAGGCGCCCAAGATAGATACATATCCTTTAGGGCTCCATTCGCCACCATTCAGTCTCGGTACGTTGACCGAGCGGACGCTATTGTCAAAGGTGGTGAAGCCTTTGCTAGCAATGTAGAGGGTTTTGACCCTGTCTCCATAGTATGGGAACTCAAATCCCATATCCACTGCATGATAGCTGCCAAGGTCAATGATGGATTGGGTAATATTGGTGCCCGTTCCGGAAATATCCTTAAATTCATAAGGAATCGGATTGGCTTCTGTTGGTCTGTTTGATCGCAGATTGTAGCCATAGGAATGGTAATCACTTGGCCAGTTTTGCGAAATACCGTTTTTGTCGTGGCCCGGCACAAAATACTTTAATGGGAATGCGCCCTTGTTTTCGACCAACACTTTTGCGGTTACTTCGTCTCCAATGGTCAAACCGTTGAATGTCTGAATTTCAGGTGCGATTGTGATTTTGGAAGTCTCTGCACCTACACCAAACAATGCGATTTCATAAGTTTGTTCGCCGTTGGTAATCGTGAGAATACCGTTGGTATTTCCAGGTGCGGTTGGTTTGAAGGAGACGCTTACCACCACTTGTTCTCTTGCTTTGATTTGCCATGGCACGTTTGGATCCACTACGAAAGCGGCGTTGTCGGCGTAGATGCTCGGGTTGTTGAAGTTGCCAAAGCCTATGTTTTCGATCACTAAGTCAAGCGTCTTTTGTTCACCCATAAATACTGCACCATAATCTGCGATTAGCGCGTGTTGGAGAGATGGTTTGTGACCGCTCACATTCAAATTGACTGGAACTCTCAGCTGCCGATTGGTGGCGTCATTGGATTCGATGATCAAATACGCGCTGTAGTCTCCGTTGATCAAGTTGGAGCCGTCAGCCGTAAGTGTTGTGGCCACTTGTTCAAAACCATTGACATCCCCGGAGCCTGGCTCGAGATTGAGGTAGGTGCCTAGGTGTTGGTTGTTGCTGCTTGCCGTGATTGCCCATGCAAAATCTCCGCTGCCAAGCAGCGTTTCCAATTGCGTCCAGGTAGCTCCCATATCAAAAGACATAAAGCAATTGTCGGAATAGGATGGATCCGCTTCAAAGCCTATACCCAAGGGGAATTGGTTGCCCGCGGGCACATGAAATACCGCCCAGAATGTGGAACCTGGCTCGAAATAAAGCTGCTCATCCAAGGTGATGTAGGCAAAAGCTTCCATGCTGGCCCAATGGCTGTATTCTTGCGCATAAACCAGATTCTTTTTGATTGGGCTGTCACCTTCATAGATCTCGACAATGACCGGGCCTTTTGCAGGGTCATGCTTGAGGTACATGGATAGATTGGTAAGGTTGAAACCCTCGGTTTCTGTGACAAAAAACTTCGCAGCCGCTGAGTTGGTCAATGTGAGGTCTGTATCTCCGATGATATTGGTAGGCCAGGCAGCATACTGTTTATTGATCGGCATGAACGAAGCAGTGGCAACACCATTTTTCTTCAATTGGTTTTTGTCACTCTCTACAGTTTGCATGCCTACCATTCCATCCTTGGCAAGTTTGGCTCGGGAAGGGGTTGGGTAGTTTAGTTTTGCAGAATAGGAAAGGAAGGAATTCCGGTGGCGTGTCAAATGATTCCATCTCAAAATACCCGCGGCTTGGTTAGAAATCGTAATCTCGTGGGTAGCAGTGTTTGCAGTGTTGACATCTATCGCGAGCGCTATTTCTTGGCTGTTTTCGTCTAGCACGATTTTTGGTCCCTCATTGGTTGTTGCAGTGATGACCGGGGACAATGCTGCAGTATTTCCCCAACGGTCTACAGAGGTAATTCCGAAGTAATACTTGGTCAATCCCAAAAGTTCCGTTACCTCATAAGTCATCAAGCTATCGGCAAGAAGGGTGTTTTTGATCACGATCTTTTCAGCAGCGTTGATATTCTCAGCCGTAATGCTGTCCGTATGGACGAACAAATGAAATGCCGTGGGTTGGTCGTCATCTCCGTCGGCTGGTACGGTCCAAGTCAGCGTTGCAAACTCTTGCGCTATCCCCGTGACGGCGAGGTCGGTGATCTGATTCGGAGCAATTCCCAAGTCATTTCTTATGGCTAGTTCCGCGTCAATTGCACCGGTTCCCAAAAGACCCACGTGATCGGGGTTGAAGGCATCGATGTTGACCACTCCCGTGAGGAGCTTATTCTTGAGTTCTGTATTGGTCAGTTGTTTGTTCCTGTTGGCCAGAGCCAAGGCTGCGATGCCGGATACGTGTGGGCAAGCCATGGAGGTACCGTCAAGAAAGGCATATTTGTTTCCTGGAATCGTGCTGAGCACGCCATTTCCCGGTCCCAACTCAGTGTCACCACCCGGGGCTGCGATCTCTGTCCAAGCTCCAAAATTGGAATAGCTGGCTTTTTTCCATTCCGGACCGATCGCGGTTACGGCAATGGTGTTTTCGTGGTATGCAGGATACCATCTGTCGTCGTAGTTGTAATTCCCTGCGGCGAAGATGACGATTCCTCCTTTCATTGGGCTACCTGGGAAGTCCCCGGCTTCAGCCACAAAGTAGTCTATCGCATCCAAAACGGACTGGTCATATGCGCCTGGATTGGTATAGCCCCAGCTGTTTTGTGAGATTACAGCGCCATTGTCAGCAGCATAAATATAGGATCGCTCGATGGAGCCACCGCCCATGATTTGCAGGGACATGATTCTGACACCATTTCCGGAACCATCTCCACCTGCCACGCCGGCTACACCAAGGCCGTTGTTATTGACAGCGGCGACAGTTCCCGCCACGTGTGTACCGTGATATTGGGCATCGATTTTTCCGGTATTTTTGGAAAAGTTGTACCCGTTGATATCATCAATGTACCCGTTTCCGTCGTCGTCAATACCAGGCTTTCCATTAAGTTCGGCAGTATTGACCCACATGTTGGCCTTGAGGTCCTCGTGGTTCACATCGACACCTTCGTCATGCACGGCTACGATGATATTGCTGGCACCCGTAGTACGCTGCCAAGCCTCAAACAAGTTGACATCCGCATCACCCAAACCTGTTTGCAAGGTATTGTTGTAATGCCATTGATCCTTGAGCAAAGGATCATTGAAGGGCAGGGTAGAAAAAGGACTGGGTCCGGAAACGTGTTCCTTTACCGCATAGGGCGCGAGGATTTTTTCATGCTCTACCTCAGCGATCGCCACTTCCTGCAATTCTTTGAATTGAACAGCAGCGACTTTTGGGTCTACGCTTTCCTCGATTTCCACTACATACCAAAGGTGAAGCCCGTGTTTGCGTAGCTTGTGTTCGTTTTTTTCATCATAGGGAAACAACCGATACATGGAATGGGCGTTGACAGCCCTAGCTTTTGTATCAAAGGAAGTCATCCCGGTGGTGAGTTGGTTGTTGCGCGCATTGACTCTTGCCTGTGGAAGCGATGAAGTCATGGCAGGGGTAAATTTTACCTTTACCATGCCTTTTCGTACACCATCTGTATAAAGATTCTGCGCGATTGCTTGCATCGAGCAAAATATCAGCAGTGTGGCGACTAGAAGGCTTCTCATGATATTGGGTAGAGAATGATTCATAGTACTTGGGTTAGGATTATAATCTTTGATTGAATTGAAATTGCGTTTTTTGAGGGGAATTGGCACTTTGGCCTTCTATCGCTAGTTTTTTTTGCGATCAGTGGAGGAAGGTTTGACCGAAGCCTCAGAGGGTTTGCCTCCCATGGCGTTAAGCAGTTTGGTGAAAGCGTCGTTTTCCTGCTTTCGTTTCTCGATCAGCTTGTAGATCAATTCCTCATTTTTGTTTTTGTCGTCCATTGTTGGCCCCGATTGAGTTTCGAGGACTAAAGCAACGGTAAATAAAACTAACCTGAAAAAAATCAGCCTTTGAATAACCACTACTTTGAAAAAAATGACCTTAGAATAATTGCTAGCAGGTAGAAAAACACCTTAACATCACCTTAACAAACATTTTAATGTTATGTATATCAGTGATTTATAGAAAATGGCATTCGAATTTTTTTTCCGACGCCTAGGCCACAAAGAAGCTAGATATTGGCCAAGTGTGTCACCAGATTGGAGTTGGTGTTGGTAAGGTTGAGCTTTTTTCGAAGACGTGCTCGTGCTACTTCCACGCTTTTGATGCTCTGTTGGGTGACAGCGGCGATCTCCTTCGAATTCATGTTGAGGCGAAGGAATGCACAAAGTTTCTCCTCGGTCGGGGATAGGTCGGGATATAGCTTGCGAAGATTTGTGTAGAATTCACTGTGCACCTGGTTGAACCGCAATTCAAATTCCTTCCAAGTGTCATTGTCACCTTCCCGCTGCAGATCCAGGATGATTTCCTGAATGATCTTCTGGTTTTCAGGAAGCAGGTTCCGCTGTATTTTCAGAAGGCGCTCTGCGACATTGTTGATCAGCTCGTTTTTTCTGATCAGGTACATCACATTGGTCGTCAATTCCTTGTTTTTGATTTCAACGTCTTGTGCAAGGTTCTTCTGACTCAACTCAGTTTGCCGGGCCTTGGACCTGATCACCAATGTGATCAACACGGCCAAAATCAGTCCGATAGACAATGCGGCAATCGTGCTGAGGTATTTGAACCGGGATTGCTTTGCCTCTTCCTCTCGTAGCTTTTCTGCCTTTTCGAAATCATATTGAAGTTGTAGGCGGGTGATTTCGCTCGTAGCTTGTTGGTTGAGGATACTGTCGCTGTAGGTTTTGAAGTTTTTGAAATTGGACAAGGCAGCGGAATAGTTGCCGCGATTTTCCTCGATTTCTGACAACCCCAGGAAAGCGGCACGCTTGATGTCCATTGAGCCGATTTTATTGCCTATTTCCAGGGCACGTTTCGAGTATTCCTCACTTTTTGCAAGATCCTTTTGGTTGAGGTGAAAGTTGCTGAGGATAATGAGTGAGCGCGCGATCTCGCCCAAATCGCCGATCTTTTCCCGAAATTCCAATCCTTTCATCAGGTAATCCAATGCTTTGTCAGGTTCATTGAGTTCGTTCGCGTATAGCTTTCCGATATTGTTGTAGGCAATACCTTGGGCTTTGTGGTTGGGTACTTCCAAGGCGAGTTTTAGCGCTTTTTCGTAGTACGCGAGTGCGGATTTCGGATCACCTTTGGTCTGATAGATGTTGGCGATATTGTTGTAAACGGTGGGCAGGACTACCTTTTTTCTTTCTGTCAGGTTGGAAGCATTCATGAGCTCTTGGGCAGTGAAATAGCATTCCAAGGCTTTATCATATTCACCCATACGATCGTAGGAAGCGCCGAGATTGTTGTTCATCGAGATGATTCCTGAAGTATCCTTCAGTTCCTCATACTCTTTGAGACTGTTGAAGAACAAAGTCGCCGCTTGCTTGTAGTCCCCCTGCGCTATCGCCACATTGCCCATTTGTGTAAGCGCAGTGAGTTCATGCTTTTTGAGGTCTTTTGCGGTTGCCAAATCCTTGGCTTGAATGGCATATTCCATGGATTTGACATAATCGGTCGAAAAATATAAGTGCGAAAGGTCTATGAGTGCTCTGAAGCGGGCCGTATCGGTTTTTGCCTGTTTCACTACCAGTTGCAGACTGTCCAACTTGATGATATCCTGAGCGCTGGCTTGAAAGACCGTCAACGCCAAAATCGGTATCAGCAAAATTCGGTTAAGAGTCATATGACCTAGCTGTGGGATTTACGCAATATTCTGCTTCGCAACTTAGTGTAAATCGCTCAAAAATCAATGAAATTGAAGTTGTTAAGGTTTTGGGTGAAATGCCAAACTGACTCGCTTGAAAAAAATTTCGGGTTTAATGCAGATATGTAAGGCAAATTACAGCTCAGGACTTATTCTTTCACCGAATCCCTCGTGAATGGCACAAAACGAACCCCCATTAATGAACTGGTACGGATTTTTCCTTTCCTTTTTTCCAAAAGCCTCAGCTCTTGGGCGTTGGCGTGCGGCCCTACGGGAATGATCATTTTTCCGCCCTCTTTCAATTGGTCGATAAGCGGTTGGGGGACTTTGTCGGGGGCGGCGGTGACGATGATTGCATCAAATGGCGCCTCTTCCGGCCAACCTTGGTAACCGTCGCCCACACGTACATGGACATTCTTGTAGCCCAAGTCAGCAAGGTCCCTTTGCGCTTTTTTGCCAAGGGGTTCGACGATCTCGATGGTGTAAACTTCCCCGACGATTTCTCCCAACACTGCCGCTTGGTATCCCGAACCCGTTCCGATTTCCAATACTTTCATCCCTGGCTTTGGATCGATTGCCTCCGTCATGAAAGCCACGATGTAAGGTTGGGAAATGGTTTGCCCATTCCCAATCGGCAGCGGACCATCTTCATAGGCGAGATGGCGGACATTTCCCGGGACGAGTTGGTGTCGGGGCACTTTGCGCATAGCAGCTAGGACGAGCGCATTGCGGATGCCACGGGCTTCCAATTGGGTCCTGACCATATCGTTGCGTAGGGTTTGGTAATGGTCGGTTTGGAAAATAGATAACAGCATGAGGATGTAGAGCAATCGGTTCATGGGGAATGGGGCTGTGCCGATGACTACCTGAATTTAACGAAATTGGGGGAAAAATCCTTGAAAATAAATGCCTGTTCGGTATTTGAAAACGAATCACCGGGTCATTCGAATTTTCAATCCTAAGCTTGCGGAAGCGATTGGAAATATGCATGATCCAAGCTCGAGCTTGTATTCCGAAAGCTTTCGAGATCCGAGGAGCGGTCAGAAATCCTTTTTCCGAAATACCCGCAGCGCAAAATATGAAGGCCATAGCATCCAAAGAAGCAATACGCCTGAGGAAATCAGGATTCCCTGGAAGCTGCCGAAGAAATTTTGGAAGAACGCGCCAGTGTAGCCCATCAAGGCCGAAATGTCCAGTTGCATCAGCATAATGATGCGTCCCAAGTCCACGGGATTGAGGAAAATGAGTCCCAAGGTGGTTTTTTCCAAAGGATAATCTGCCAAGCTGTATATCAGGTACAGCACAAATCCATCATATACCAAGGAAAAATAGATCCAAAATGACAGACTTATGCCGATGGCTTTGGCCTTGTCACGGGTCATCACTGAAGCAAGAAATGCCAATCCCGCAAATATCACGCTAAGACCGATCCCAATTCCCAAGAGCGTCAGAATCGTCACATCTGCTCCCCAAATCAGCATGGGGACCCCAAATCCAACAATCAAAGCCATGCTGAGGACAAATGCTACGGCCAAAAACTGGCTCAGGAACACATCCCTGCGCTTCACCGGCTGGGCCAGCATCAGTTCGGTAAACTCAAGGTTGTTGAAAAAGTGGGTGCTCGCAAATACGGCGGCGATCAGCGGGACGATCATCAGCATGATGTTCAGCAGGCTGAGCGAGACTTTGCCCATATCCTCGGAAACTTGGTAGATTGAAATGGCCACCAGAACGAGGAATAGCGTGTACAACAAGGCAAACCGGGATTTGACAATGTCATAGAGGGAATATTTCAATAGCTTAAACATGGCTCAATTCAGTTTTTTTCGTGTTTTTTTTTAAACTCCACTCCATCAATCGCGCAATGGCAGTGGAAAATTTGTTTTCACCCGTGATGTCTTTGAGGCTTTCGACCGAGTCGTTGAAGAACACTTCGCCCTCAAAAATGTAGATGGCCTGATTGGTCAGTTCCTCCAGTTCGCTGAGAATATGCGAAGTGATTAGGATGAGTTTTCCGGCCTCCCTTTCTCTCTTGATCTTGTTTTTCAATACTTCGACCGCGATCGGATCCAATCCCGCCGTGGGTTCATCGAGTATCAGGATGGCCGGGCGAAACATAAACGCCAAGGCCGCACTCACCTTTTGCCGGGTACCGCCGCTGAGCGTATGCATGGGTTTGTCGAGCATGGTGTCAAGACCGAAGGCCTTTACCAAATCCATGTCGTAGTCTTTGATTTCCGGCCTGATGTCCTGCATCATCGAGAAAAGCTGCCCAATACGCATATTGTCAGGATATCGACCAATTTGAGGCATGTAGCCGATTTGGGAGCGATAGGCGGTATTGCCTTTGATGGATTGTCCATTGACAAGCACATCGCCAGAATTGGGGAGGACCATGCCGAGTATGATCTTAATCAAGGTGGTCTTACCCGAGCCATTGGGCCCCATCAGGGCATAGCTGTTGCCCGCTTGGAATTCCAATTCGAAATCCTTCAGGACATCGAGTTTGCCGAATTTTTTATGAATGTGCCGTACCGAGATCATAGGGTTTCATTTTTGGGGAGTTGTCGATCATGTTTTCGGGAGTGATGGAAGGGATCACCTTTTCCATCCTGTCTAGCAGCGTCACCAGGAAGCTTCGCCACAGGATGACTGCCGCGGGTATTTTCTCCACGATCATGCTGAAAAGATTGATTGGCCGGTAGGGGACATCGCCGAGGCGGTCCTTATCAAGGTCGTATCCTTCGTATTTGTCCCAATAATTTTGATTAAGAGTATTGAGAACCACGCTACCATTGGTGCTTATGTCAAATGTATTGCCAAGGAAATTATTGGCTTCGATGGTGTTTCGGTCACAGGAGGCCATCAGCTTAAATGCCCATCCGTTTTGCTGGAAACTGTTGTTTTGGAAGGTATTGCGACTGCTTCCCTCCATGTAGATGCCGATAGTGTTTTTCCGGAAAATGTTGTTGATGACCTGGCTGTCGGTAATGTCCTTGAGCAAGATCCCATAGGAGGATGCACCCCAGTTTTCTTCGAACAGGTTTTCTTGCATGAGTACGTTGTGGGTATACATCACCGCCACGCCAGCGCCATTTCTGCGAAATGTATTTTGGAGATAACTGTTGTCATGGGAAAACATGAAGTGTAGGCCGTAGCGCTTGTTGCCTTCGATCGTGTTTTGCCTACTGACCGTGTTGGTGACAAATTCGAGGTAAATGCCATCCCTGTGTCCCATGACGGTATTATTTTCAATCATCGAGTTTTTGCACTTCCAAAGGTGGATACCGTTGCCGGTTTGGTATTCCTTTTCAGCAGAGGAAAAGAGCCTGTTGTTGCTGACGGTTATATCTTCTGAATTGGAAAAATGGAGGGCAAAATAGGTTTCCTCCAGTAGGTTGTCGGAGACGGTACAGGATTTTGAGTCAAAAAACTTGATGCCGGCGGAGTCTTCCATGGTGGATTTCCCGGAGTTGATGATGTGAAGTCCTTTGAAATGGACATTTTCTGCAGCCACCAAAAAGATATTGCCTTTGTGCATCCCGTCCACGACGGGGTATGATTCGCCCCATATCGTCAAGGGCTTCCGGATGGTCAGGTCATGGCCCTCGTACCTACCTGCCGCAAGCAAAATCGTATCGCCAGGCTGGGCTTTGTCAATGGCCATTTGGATGTTTCCTCCGGAAGTTAGCTTAATTACCGTGCCAGTTGCCACGTTTGGCAGAAAGCAGGAAATCGCGAACAGGAGGGTAATTAGGGTTTTCATGGCCGTGTCTATTTGAATTGGGTGACGAGTTCGCCCCATGCGAGGTACACGCCGCCATTCCTTTTCTTGTATTGGTTCATTACCTCGTAGTCGGAAAATGCCACAATTTGGCTGGCCATCGGGGTTTTGAACTGATCTGACTTAAGGTAAAAGCTGGTAGTGGCGTCGACAAGTTTTTCTGGGTTTTCGTAGTCTATGACCAGCACGTGTTTGATATCCTCCTGTGCCACTTCGCCGGTTTCCATAAATGCCATCAGGCAATTGATGTCGTCGAAGATGTAGATCTTTCCTTTTTTGGTGACGATCTCGGCGCCATAGTGGGGGTCCATCAGCTTCATTTTGCACCAGTGGCAGACGTCTTGGCCAAACTGGATTGGACGTGGGTCCGTGCTGCATCCGAGCAGAAGGAGCGCAAGTAGTAGGGTTATGGGGAGGGTTTTCATGGTTTGATCGATTGGTTATTCAGTATTGGGGAATGGTGTTGATGTTTATTTTGCTCTAAACTCTCTGAATGAGGCGAGCCCAGCAAGGAGCACTGATGCCCCTAAGATCCAACCACCTGTATCAGGACCTGAATACGCTAAGAAATTGAGTAGTTCCTTGTAGCCGATCAATGGAGGCTGATAGGCCATCCCAGGAACCTTGATGGCAGCTGAAGGGTCGAGATTGTGGCCGTAGTCATATCCCCACAGGTACATGTCCACGAGTACACCGAGGCCGAGGATCAATAGAAGCAATAAGTAGGTATAAAGCGCCCATCTCTTGGCCAATATCGCTGCCAATACACCAAAGGCTATGATCGCACCAAAAACGTAAACCAAGTATTGCAGCTCGGGGAACATCTCTTGGCCGATATGCTTCATGCCAATGTAGTGGTTGACGCCGTTGATGATATCCACGTCTCCGCTGAGGCGGTCGATCCAGATTTTCATGTTCAGACCCTCGGGGTATTGGGGTGCCCAAAGGCTGATTTGCCAAAGTGGTGTGAAGTAGGCCGAAACCATCAGCAAGGCTGAGACCAAAATCAGAATTCTCGAAAGTGAACTGGTAGTTTTCATGACTAAGGGTTTTAAATACCGCCAACCAAACGGTTGGCGGTATTCTTGGGAATTAAGCAACTATTCTACTGAGCCAGTTGAATACTTGAGTGGTACATTGCTGCCGGCAGGTGATACCCGCAGGTAGCCTTGCATTTCTTGGTGCAGTGCAGAACAGAAGTCTGTGCAATAGAATGGGAATACGCCGACCCGGTCAGGCACCCATTTCAATGTCTGTGTCTCGCCCGGCATTACCAGCAGTTCGGCGGTATTGGCGCCCTTGATTGCAAATCCGTGCGGTACATCCCAGTCTTGCTCCAAGTTGGTCACGTGGAAGTACACCTCGTCACCCAATTTGACACCTTCGATGTTGTCAGGCCTGAAGTTGGAGCGGATGGTGGTCATGTAGACATGGACTTGGTTGCCATTTCGTTCCACCCGTGCGTCGTTGATACCTTTTAGGACTGCTGGGTGGGAGTTGGTCTCCAAGGGGAAGAATTTGACTTGCTTGTCTTTGACCAAAGTGGCTGGGAAAGCTTCCGCATAGTGCGGTTCACCGATGGTTGGGAAGTCCAAAAGCAGCTGCATCTTGTCACCTGAAATGTCATAAAGCTGTGCAGAGTGTGCCAATTCCGGTCCAGTTGGCAGATATCTATCCTTGGTGATTTTGTTGTACGCTACCATGTATTTGCCATGTGGCTTACCGGTTGGGCCGCCTGGAATCATCAAGTGCCCCACGGAGTAGTAGGTTGGCACCCGGTCCAAAACCTGCAAAGTCTCGATATTCCATTTGACTACTTCAGATGAGACAAACATAGAAGTGTAGGCATTTCCTTTTCCGTCAAACTCGGTGTGCAATGGGCCAAGACCTGGCTTTTCTACTTCGCCATGGAGCACTGACTCATATTTCAACACAGGCATGCCGTCAACACTACCTTCAAAGTCTTGCTTTTCGATCGCTGCCAGCATTTTGGTGAAAGAGAAAACGGGAATAACCGCGGCCAATTTTCCGGAACCGATGATGTACTCGCCGCTTGGGTCGGTATCACATCCGTGTGGGGATTTTGGACAAGGGATAAAATAAACGATGTCTTTCAACTCCCTGGGATCCAATGACAGTACCTCGTTCATCATCGTGGAGGTGCCGGTGTGGGAGTTTTCATCCCATTTGTTATGCGCATATTTGGCAGGGACTTTCTTGCCCTTGCCCTGGGCGATGTATTCTTCTGCTTTCTTCCAGTTGACGGCCATGATGAAGTCCTTGTCTTTTTGGGATGCGTTCACTTCCAAAAGCGTATGGGCCATCTCGGTGTTGTAGGTAGAGAAGAAGAACCATCCATGTGATTTTTTCTTACCAGCCCTTGCCAAATCAAAGTTGAACGGCGGAGCTTCCAATTGGAAAGCCAAGTTCATGTCTCCGTGGTCTTTGTCTACAGAAATGAAGGAAATCGTTCCGCGGAAATTATCCTTGTAGGTATCGATCGGCACATCCCTGTTTTGATCGCTGCCAGTCGGTACAGAAAACCTGGTTCCAGCCACCACGTACTCGGTGTTTTCAGTAATGAAAGGAGAGGAGTGGTTACCACCGGAATTTGGCAGCTCTAGGATTTCCACGGTTTTGAAAGTGGTCAAATCTACGCGTGCAATACGTGGCGTATTGTTGGCATTGCCAAAAGCCCACCTTGCGTCATGCTCGGCATTGGTTGTTGAAATGGCAATATGGTGTAGATCATCCCAAGGAACGAAGCCGTGCGATGTGTTCAACATCGGTTTTGTTTCTTCCGTAAAACCCCAGCCATTTTCAGGATGGACCGAGAACACGGGGAGGATTTTCAATACTCTTCCTGATGGAAGGCCTACGACGGACATTTGCCCGTTGAAACCGCCAGAGATGATGTTGTAAAACTCATCATGCTGGCCGGGCGCTACATATACCTTGCTTGCCGCATCACCCGAGATGGCCGTTTGGGCTCCTTTGGGTTTACAGCCATAGGTAAGGGTCATGGCGACTGCAGCACCTGCTACTAACCATAATTTTGTTTTCATTGTATTGGGGGTTTGGTTGATTTATTAAAGGGCTCCGTCTTTGGAACCGGCTTTTTCTAGGTCATTTTTTCTGAGAAACTCCAGGATATCCCGGGCATCACCCACGGATATGTTTTGGTTTGGCATACGGGTGAGACATTCCTCAAGGAGGGCTTGGGCCGTTGGGTCTTGGTCCAGCATCACGTCCACGTTGGTAATCATGTTCATGATCCATTCCGGTTTCCTTCTGTTGGTCACACCTTGAAAGCCCGGTCCAACCAAACGCTTGTCGTTGAGTTGGTGGCAAGCGGTACACTTCATATCCACGATTGCTTTCCCCTTATTGGCAAGTGCTTCGTCGATTCCTTCGCCGATTTCCACGGATTTGATTTCACCGATACCCTTTGGATCTGCTGCTTTTTCTGCCGCGGGTTCTGCACTTGGAGGCGTGTAAGTGCCTTGGTTGCTGCCTCCTCCACAACTGGTCCATAGGAATGCTGCGATTCCTATGGACAGGATTACTGAACTTTTCATAGATTGATTTTTGGTTTGGATGTTGAAATTTGATTTGGATTGTATGGGAGTAATTGTTTCGCCTAATGGGCTACGAAATGCGGCATATAGCAAGACTGCCAAGGAGACAGGAAACAGGACGGAGGCTGAGAAGACGATGAGGTGATATTGGGGTAGGTATCCGGCTTCGATCCAAAGCAGCAGGCCCTGAATGAAAAGGAGGGTTTCTGTGAGGACAAAAGCCCATATCAACAGCGTCCAGCCTTTCTTGGAAAGTTTGTCAATTGGCAACCAGCCTTTGCGTACCATCACTGCCCCAATTCCGAGGGACACGGTCCCAAGCATCACGAGGTGGATAAAGCCAATTACAAACAATCGGATTGTTATCGAGATATGGGCTACGGAGGGCACGGCGAGCAGTGCCATTACCAATGCCTTGGCGATCAGACTCAGCACTCCGAGATACATCAGCCGATCCACCCAATGGGAAGGGAAGCCGAGTCCAGGAAAAAGTGCCGAGATAAGTGGCCTCAAAATCCAGAAATAAGCCAAACTCTGCATCACGACACCCAATGAGTTGGTAGGGCTCAGGAATGGCATCGGCGTGCTCCAGGATACGCTCAAGGCATAGGTCAAAAGCACGGAAAGGTGCAGGGTCCATTCTTGCGTTTTGCTCAAGTGGATCGTTTTTCCCTTTTCCTCCAGGTAATGCATCAGCACGCCAAATACCGCATAGGTAAACCAGCCGCTTAGCTGAAGGTGCAAAAACCACTGCACGCTCATGAAGTACAGGGGATGGTTGCGACCTAGGAGTACGCTAACGGGACCTATCGCCAAGAGCCCCAAAGTCGATAGCAACATCCAATAGATGCTGAACTGAATCATTCGTACGGCTGTGGAAGATGGAGCTTTCTTGAGGTCTCGTAGAATTTGGACGGAGAAATAGTAACTCGACAGCAGTTGGATCGTGCTGAAGAAGATACTCACGGCACCGTATCCCTGTATAGGGAAGCTCGCCAACATGCCCAAGCCGGCGACTACGTTGATTGTGAGCATCTTTTTGTATAGTCCGGCCCTTTTTTGATCCGAACCGAAGCTAAACACATAGTAACCCATGATCAACATGTATCCCCAGCCCAGCAAAGCGATATGGGAATGGGTGTGCAGTAGATTTTTGTAGGCGAAAAATGGAATCTCGCCCAGAAAATAGTACCGCATCATCAATCCAAAAACACTGGCGGCAAAGAAGAAAAACAATGCCCAGCGCATCCAAGATTTCACCAAGTATTGGGTCGAATTCACTCCCGGTAAATTGGCTTCGATATGTGGTCGCTGGGTTGACATGGGATTATGAATTCAGGAGTTCAAAGGCTTCCAAAGCTTTTGGGAACAGGATGTTGTTTTCCAAATGGATATGGGTGTGGAGGTCGTATTCAAATTCTTCGAGCATCGCAAAGGCCACTCTGTAGGTTTGGCACCCGTCTTTGGGCGGGGTGTAGCCATGACTGAGTTCAGAAATGATGCGGAATCTTTCGCCCTCGCCAGCATGATCATCTTCCATCATGTGGATGGGATTTTCGATATGTCCAAAGTGGGGTTTAGAAAGTGGGAAATGACTCTTTTGGGCTTCTTCCATCGCTTTGATGTATGGAAAAAGTATTAGTTCCTCCTTCTTCATATGGATTGTCAATGCGTCGGCAGCTTCAAAAAACAGCCTGCGGATTTCGAACAGCTCAGGATGTCTGTCGCCATGTACATGCTCCAGTTTTTGGAGATAGGCCTTGAGGGCCGGGATGGTTTTCTCAACATACTTGTGGTGAGTGTCGACGATGTAGTCAATCAAGTCGGTCATCCCAAAATCCTTGAAATGGACCTCCTCGGGGGTTGTCATCGTTTTTTCCAGATCACTGAGGACAGATGCGACCGATGCACCGTTCAATTCACAGGCAGCCTTTAAGGTGATGCCACCTTTGCAGCAGAAGTCTATTCCGTATTGTGAAAAGACTTGTGCGGTTCGGAAATTGTCGGCCACGATTCGTCCGACTTTTTTTTCTGCGAGGTTTTCCATTTCTGTAGTCATTTTTGTGGGAGTGTTTTGTCTTTTATTGCTTCAAATTTTTTTTAATACTTCAGGAAGCTGATGCCCACATTCACCCGCTCAGCGACATCCTTGAGACTTGTCGTCATTAGCATGCCCGTCAGGTGGTCGCGGATAGCCTTGAACTTATGATGAACAGGGCAGGGGTGGTCTTCGGAGCACTTTTCAAGCCCCAAAGCACAGCCCGTAAATAACATGTCTCCGTCGATCGATTCCACAATTTGGGAAAGGACGATTTCGGCGGGATTTTTTGCGATAAAAAAGCCGCCATTTGGGCCTTTTGTAGATGCAAGCAGCTCGTCCCTGACCAAGGCCTGCAGGATCTTTCCCGTAAAGGCCTCCGGTGAATTGATCGCTTTCGAAATCTCCTTCAGGCCGACGCGCTCCTGTTCGGTGGGTAGCGTTGCCACGTAGATCATGGCGTTGATGGCGTATTTGCAGGTCTTCGAAAACATCTTCGGCTGTATTACAGGACAAATATATCTTTTTTATAAAAAGGACAAAAATATCCGATAATATTTTTTTAAAAATTTCGCCTCAGGAGGAAACCGGAAGAGGGCACCTCAATTGCAGGATTTTCTTTTCCTGTCTTGTTTACCTATTTTGGGATATGCATCCAGCGTTGAAAGCTTATTTCCAGGAGAAGACGAATATTTCTGAAGAGAGATTGGCTTTCATTTCTTCGTTTTTCACAGAGAAGAAGTGCAGGAAAAACGAGTATTTGCTTAGACAGGGAGAGGTGTGTCGTTTCAATTATTTTGTTGTCGCAGGCTGTATGCGGATTTTTTCGACAGGTGAAGGCGGAATGGAAAACACAAGATATTTTGCGTTTGAAGGAAAATTCGGCACTTCGTTCATGAGTCTGATTAGTAGGGAACCATCGATCGAGTCCATCCAATGCCTTGAAAAAACAACCGTCTATTGTATATCGAGGGAGGATTTTTATTTTTTGGTGGAGAGCGAACCGGCCGTCAACAAAATCTACCGGAACATTCTCGAATCCGCCTACATCACTACACAAAAACGGATTTACAATCTCCAATCCGCAGATAGCCTGGATCGGCTTAGGTGGCTGCTGAAGGAATATCCGACGATTTTGAATCGGATATCAAGCAAAATCGTCGCCAGCTACCTCAGTGTAACACCCTACACGCTCAGCCGCCTCAAGGCAAAGCTGTAGCTTCCAAATCCTTGCTTTGGAGCAACTTTTTACCGCTTCCAATTCTGGAACTTTGTAGGGAAATAATCCTTGTATCATGAAAGACGCTATTCGAAATTCTCCCCATTCCAGATTTTTTGTCCTTTTTCTGCTTGTTTTTTTCAGTGCCCATTACCAAGCCATAGCCCAAGCGACTGCGCCGAAAGTTCCAACACCAGTCGAATTGATGGCCGGCAACAATCGGCTCTTTTTCCAAATGGTAGTGAAAAGGAAATTCAGCCCAGATAGCAAATTTGGGTTTCTTAACGTGTCTTCATTTTCCACGAGTTATGACAACGAAAGGGAAGAATTGGATTTGGTTGCGCCGGTTTTGATCAACTATACGCTGTACAAAGGTTTTGGCCTCGTCGCAGGAACGACCATCAACAATCGGGTTGGGTTTTCTCCGCTTGTCGGGGCACAGCACTCATTCACAAACCAAAAGTGGGTCGCAGTGACGATTGCATCTTTGTTTCTCAACTCCAGCCGAAACGTGGAGCTTTTTGGAATTTATGAGTTCAAACCCCAGCTTACTCCAAAGACCAACTTGTACACCCGGGTGCAGTTTATGTATATCCATAACACGGCCCAGAATTTCCATGCGCGTAGTTTTTTGCAATTGAGGGCTGGCGTTAAGAAAGACGCGCTGAGTTTTGGCCTGGGTGCAAATTTGGACCAATATGGGCCAGAAAAGGACTTCAAACCAAATTTCGGGCTTTTCGTGGGTTGGGCATTTCTCTAGTAACGATATAGAGCAACATCGATTCTGTTAATGTGAAAAAAAGAAAGGCGATTTAGTGTCCGCCGTTTTCGATCGAATAGCTTGAAACAGCAAGTAATTCTAACAAAACAAAAAAAGCCCGAGCGATCGGGCTTTCTGGTGAAATATGGGAATCTGCTTAGCTATTTACCAGCTCGTTTTCTTTGATGGACCACTCTGCCCATCCACCTGCATAGTTTAGGATATTGTCAAATCCATTGGCGGCCAAGATGGAATAGCCGATCGCAGACCTTGCGCCACTTTGGCAATGGATGATGACCGGCTTGTCTTGGGATATCTTGTCCAGGTTTTGGGTAAGTTTTCCGACGAAAATATGTTCGGCTCCTTCGATGTGGCCTTTTTGGAACTCTGAAGCAGCCCTCAAATCCACGACTTGTACCTTTCCTTCCGCAATTTTTTGTTGTGCGGTTTCAAAATCGATAGGTGTGTAGCTTTCGAGTTTACCGCCTTCATAGGCATACAGCTGCGCAGGCGTGATGTATCCAGCGAGGTTGTCCAATCCGATACGCATCAGTTTTCTGGTAATATCTTCTACTTGCGCGTCTTCGGCAATGACGTAGAAGTCTTCATCATAGCTGACGTACCAGCCCATCCACGTGGAGAATGAGTTGTTGTTGGTGATGCTCAAGGTTCCTCTCAGATATCCTTTGGTATAGTCGGGCCAAGGTCTGGTATCAATTATTTTTGCTCCTTGGGCTTTGACTTGTGCGAATTCAGTTTGACTCAGGTTTTTGATTGTTGGGACTGTTGTCACCAGTTTTCTGTCCACCTTGTTGAGTTTTTTCATCATCGCAAAATACTTTGGCGGCTCGGGCTGACCTGCTAGAAGTTCCTGTGAGAAGGCTTTCTTGTCGTTCAAGAGCTGCAGTGCCCAGTTTCTGATTTTCTCATAGCCGACAGTGGTCATCGGTACAGCGCCCAAGGCCTTGCCGCAAGCAGAACCTGCCCCATGGCCCGGCCAAACTTGAAGGTAATCCCCCAACTTGACGAATTTGTGTAGGGAATCAAACATCTGTGCAGCGCCGATATCCTGCGTGCCTTTGATACCCGCAGCTTGTTCCAAAAGGTCAGGTCTTCCAACGTCGCCGACGAACACGAAGTCTCCCGTAAAGAGCATCACGGGTTCAGTGGTAGCCGGTTTGTCGGTCAAAAGAAAGCTGATGCTTTCTGGCGTATGTCCTGGGGTATGGATGACTTCAAAGGTAAGGTTGCCCATTTTGATGACATCTCCGCCCTTGACTTTGTTATGGGGGAATTCATATTTCCAGTTTTCATCGCCCTCGTCGGACAGGTACATTTCGGCACCGGTCAAGGCCGCCAATTCCCGCGAACCACTCAGAAAATCCGCATGGATGTGCGTTTCCAAGATATGGGTGATTTTCATGTTATTGGCTTTTGCAATGTTGAGATAGGTATCCACATCTCTTTTTGGGTCGATCACTGCGGCGACACCTTTTGCTTGGCAGCCAACTACGTAGCTGGCTTGTGCCAAACTTTTGTCATAGACTAATTCGAAGAACATATGATATGATTTTTGACTTGTTTCAATTTACCTGAGATCGGACCGAAAACTTCGTCATCGGTGATTCCGACATGCACGATACAAAACAAGGGATAAGATGACATTTGTCATGTGATAAAAATTACTCAGGCAATCCAGAAGTCAGCTAAGGATAGTGATTTTTCGGCTTTATGGGTAAAGTCGAGTTGTTTAGCTTGGAAATGCTTGGTTTTGCGTGATTTCCTTATTTGATCGATTTCAAGCCTTCCAGTGCAGACGCATCTTCCGGTGAGTTCAGCAGGACCTTTTGGAAAAGTACTTTTGCTTCCCTGAATTTTTGGAGTTTCAGCTTGTTCCACGCTAGCAAAATCAATCCATCATAATCAAAAGGATACAGGTTCACCACTTTTTCCAGATAAGGATCCGCCTTATCATAGCTTCCTCTGTTGTAATAGATCAATCCCAGTCTGTAATTGACCAAGGTGTTTTGTGGATCAATTTGAAGGATTTTTTGATAGATTTCTTCCACTTCGTTCCATTTGCCCTGTACCGAAAGGGGCAAAACCAGACCTAATTTGGGCTCGATGGCATAAGGCTTCAAGGCAACCGCTTTGTTGTAATACTCCAATGATTCGGATAGCTGTCCGGCAAGGTAGGTCAGCCATCCAAGCCGCAGGTTGATTTCGTATCCATCTGCCTCATACACCTGCCCTAAGGAAGCAATTGCGCCCTTGTAATCTTGGCTTTTTTCCAAAGAATAGCTTTGCTTGAAGGCCTCAGTGGTTTTGTCTTGTGCAAAGGTTTCCACAGCGACAAACCCACTAAATAGCAGGGAAAGCACAATGGTCTTTAGGAAGTGCCGCTGATAAGACTGACTTTCATTTGAAGGTTTCATGATCTTTTTGGTTAGAATGTCCATGTGATGATGCCTGTGATTGCCTGTGTGTTGTAAGTCTGCGTATTGAGATTTTCGCCCGCAGAGACAGGAAAAAATTCACTTTGATTTTGAAAAAGGGTATAGTCCAACGTCAGTTTTAGATTGGAAGACGGAAGGATCAAAAGTCTCCCGCCGAGTCTTTGTTTGATGGTATCCATGCGGTTAAAAACCAGCAAACCGTCATTCATGAAGAAGTTGTTCATATTGCCAAATGTCCCATACCCTTCCACCCAAAGCCATCTTGTAGTTTTCAATCCGATTTGTTGGTCAAAAACAAAGTTTGCGCTGTTATTCCCTCCCCCGAAATCCTGCTGATGCAGGGAAGCGGTAGATGCGGTATAGAGGTTTAGATTTCCGAAAGGGAAAATGATGACTTTGCCGTCCGCTTGGTTTTGGGTGAAATTGCCCAATGAACCTCTGTAATAGGAAGCTCCAATGGTGACTCGATTCAGTCGCTTGTAAAGCGAGACGAATCCGGTAAGGTCATTTTCCCCCGCATTTGAAATTACGGTGGATTCCACGGATGGGCCCGGAGGCCCGGAGGTGATGGTGCTGGTCACAGGAAAAATCCTTCTGACGAAATGTAACCCTCCCAGGAGCGTGAGACCCTTGCCAATAAGCAAGTTGGCCGCCACATAGTATTGATGTACAGATGAGGCAAAGGTTTTGTCCAGAATTTGTTCGTTTGCCGATTGACTATACAACAAATGACTTACCTGGAGATAGGAGTATCCTTGATAAATCGAGAAACGTGGAGAAAGGTCTAGCCCCAAGCCTCCGAAATAGTAATGGTGGTAGTCCGGGATAAACTGCGACCCCTCCATACCAATTGGTGCATTCGGATTGAAATCCTGAATCACTGAGGGGTCGATTTGTCCCGTAAAATTGTAGGCAAGATCAAGTCTTGAAACTACGGGAAGCTTCTCGGTTCCCGTTTTGCTTTTCAAAACTGGATCAAATCCTTCGGCAATAACTTTGGCTTCCGCAGATCTTCCCGAAAACAAATTGGCAAAATAGAGGTATTCCTGGACGTAGGATTCAGAATCGTTTAATTCTCTTGCTTTTTCAAAATGCCGGATGGCTGCGTGGTAATTTCTTTTTTCGTAATGGGCAATGCCTATTCTTACCCTGAGGTAATAGAAATCAATTCCCTGCTGAATGGCCTTGTTACCTTCCTCGATCAATCTGTCCCAAGCACCTTGTTGAAATAGCTCATAGGTTTTGGCATCCACCTGTGGAAGGCTCTGCTGGGCCTGGACAAATGCCCATGGAATTGCAAGCAGTGCGATGAAAATCAGTCTGCGGTACATGTTGCCTTAATTTGGGAGTGTCTGTTTGTGAATTCAAAGCTTTGAAGGCCGTTAGCTGCAATCAGGAACTGGAAGCGTGAAGTTTCCATTTCCTGCCCAAATGCCGATTTCGTGATCTTTCCATCCAATTGGATCGGCTGAAAGCCAATTCCCCGGGCTTTTTCGGGATAATTGAGCGTGTATTCTCCCTTCAGGTATCTGTAGAACGGTGCAAATAGATCCTGTACGAAAAGCCTATTCGGTTGGAAGACCATATTGATGGCGAAGGTGTCCTGCAATCGAAGCCTATTGGAGTACCCAAAACTCACTTTGTAGGCTGATAGAAAGAAAAAATACAGGAGCGATTCCCGATCGCCGGTAAAATGAATGAAATGCAGGGTGCCTTCGTCCAATTTGTAAAAGGCCTTGGAACCCGTCGCCTGACATTCCAGGTAGGTATTGAGCCAGTAGTCTCTTTTCACTTCCCACACCACAGCTTCACCCTTGTTGGTTTCCCAATGGAATTGGTTTCCAATGACAAATGAGAATGCTTTCTTCAATTGCATATTTGTTGTCAGTGAAGAAACTACCGCATCCAATGGTGGAATGCCTACTGCCTCGAGGCTTTCGGTTCCTGCATATCTCATCCAGAAGTCGGAGATCGGGTAATCGATCGTCTTTGAGCCGATGAATGGCGTCGCCTGCAGCTGGAAATGAAGGTGGGGAAATGCGGAATTGCCTGAATTTCCCACTTTGGCGATGATTTCGCCTTTGCTGACTTTATCTCCGATTTTGGGTAGGATAGAGCCTTTTTTCAGGTGGCTGAGTTTGCTGTAGAGAAATTCCGAATGTTTGATCACCACGGTGTTTCCCCAATTCTTGTCGAGGTTTCTGGTTCCGACGGTATTGTCTTCGATGTCATTGACAAGGACCTCTACTACTCCGTCGGCGGGTGCAAGGACGTTTTTGTCAAAACAGAAGTAATCCGAAGCAAAATCACCCTCATCGCGAAATGTTTTGCCCTGATCGTCCCTGATCTCAAAATCCCAAGCATGTTTCCAGTCATCTTTGTGGGTGAAGGCACCATTGTGGCCCTGGGTGACTGACCATTCTCCGAAAAAGGGAAGATAAATTGGGATAGGGCTTCCGTTGCCAAACCGTTCTTGGTAATTGACAAAATTGTAAAGATTTTTTTCAGGTGATTGCTGCTGCCAAAAGATCGTGCTGAGACCGATACGGTTGTCAACCCTAAATTTTAATCCATACAAAAACAAAAGGACCGTAATATTGAATGGAAAAGAATATACCGGCAAATAGAGCTTGTCAAAGACCTGTTGCAGGGAGATTCCGATAATGGCTGTGATCGGAATAATGAATAGCAGGCTGAGATAGGTGTTCCTGTTTGGAATAATGAAGTATCCCCCAAGCGCAATGGCCGTGAGTATATAATTGAATCCGATGTAGCTGTAGGATATTTCGGAAAAGGGTATTCCCAAAGCAATATAAAAAAGGTAGGCGATATAAAATCCAAGAAGTGAAAGGGTGAATCCGATCCGGGAATAAAGCAACAAGCCAAGTGCAGCAAAAAAACCCGAAAAGATGTTTTGCTGGAAAAATATCGCTCCGATGGAAAGGAAATATGCCTTGATGGAGGTGTGGAAAGGGATTTGGTTCCACCATTCGTACATATCGACGAGGTTTTTTCCACCCAACAAATAGAGTTCATTGAGGAAATAGACACCCCGTTCGCTCAATCCCAAAGCCTCAAACTGACGCGTAGCCAGCCTTAAAGTCCAAAAGACAAGAATAAAAGGAATACTCAGGAATGGCAGTCCATATTTGCCCAGAATTCCCTCAAATGCCAAGGCCACAAAGACGGTGAGCATGCCGGAAAAGACTGCCAAAACCAGCAGCAAAGGTCCTGGCTCGAAATAGATGGATAGACCGACACCTACCAAAAGGGAATTGAAGCCATAGTATCCCTGCCGTACGTTGGGTTCGTATAGACCCAAAAAATGACCTGTCAGCAAGGCTGTACTGACAGCGAAAAATCCATACATTCCCACGTAAAAATCCACAAAAGTCACCGCCATCAGGATAGTTCCAAACCATTTGTTGTTGGAAAAGAATACCTGCGCATAACTGTTGAGGAGCGCATCTATGAACCATTCCAGCCTTTTCATGGCTCCGTAGGGATTTACAGGTCAAATTTCGCCAAGTGATCCGGCGTGATTTCTTGGGAGTTGATCGTTTCCAGTGTTTCGGCTTTTCTGATCAGATGTGGCTTACCCTTGCCGTCCAACAACACCACGTTTGGTCGCATATTGATAAATTGAAGCCATTGTGTATTGTTATATGCACCAACTCTTCGGATGACATAGTGGTCCCCTTTTTTCAAAAGAGGGAACATGATATTGCCGCGGATGACATCTATGTTCATGCAAAGCGGCCCATAGATCGTCGTGTCTTCGGATTGTTCGGAGACAGGTTCCACAGGTCTGATGTCATGTTCATACCAAAATGCCGTAAACAGCAGGTTTACACCGGCATCAATGATTGTAGCCCGACGACCGTCTGCCAGTCTTTTGTTGGCGATTACAGTCCCAGCCAAATATCCCGCATCGTCGATCATTGCACGGCCGGTTTCCAGTATCAGCAAAGGAAGATGGTCAGGTTTGATTTCACTGCTCATGAGCGCGGAGGTGATAGCTTCCGCAAAGTCATCGAAAGAAGGCG
The DNA here is from genome assembly GCF_021491425.1 of Mariniradius sediminis. Lineage (NCBI taxonomy): Bacteria > Pseudomonadati > Bacteroidota > Cytophagia > Cytophagales > Cyclobacteriaceae > Mariniradius > Mariniradius sediminis. The sequence goes on from NZ_JAKEVZ010000004.1 coordinate 219,158, forward strand.
CTGTATCGGTTCCTGGATAGTAGGCGCCACGAAGCGTGTTTTTGGAAGCAAATCCGCCGCCTAAGTCAAGATATTGGAGTGCCTGGCCAAACTTCTTTTCGATCCTCACAGCCAAATCTGCCAACTTTGTCGCAGCCACTTTGTATGCCTCTGTGGTCATGATATATGTGCCGATGTGGGTATGTAGGCCGACGAGATCCAGCTGCTTGCTTGCCATGATCCTATTCAACGCATCCCAAGCTTCGCCATTTTCATAGTTGAAGCCAAAACGGTCCCATTGTGGGTAAATACCTGTATTCATGTTTACCCGGATGGCGACTTTGGGTCGCAGCACGGATTCCTTGCTGAGCGAAATGATTTCATACAGTTCGTCAAAATGGTCAATATGGATTAGGGAGCCGTTTTTGATCGCTTTGGACAGGTCTTCCCGGCTTTTGTCCGGGCCGTTGAACACGATCAAATCTCCCGGAACGCCATTGGCAATTGCCTTTTCATATTCGAACCCTGACACGACTTCCGCCCAGGCGCCTTCTTGATGGAATACATTGCATACGGCATTGAGGTAATTGGTCTTATAGGACCATGCAAACTGTACCTTGGGGTACCGCGAGCTAAAGGCCCGATGTGCAGTTTTATAGGTTTTCCGAATAGTGGATTCGGAGATGATGACCAATGGTGATCCGTAGGACTCAAGCAAAGACTTGATGGAAACACCATCGATATGGCTGACAGGCTCCAGTTTATGCGCCATTCCATACTTACTGGGAAGACCCGCATTGATTCGCTGGATGATGGGCCGTTCGAATGTTAGCTTTGTCATGGTTTCAGTTCGGGTTAGAGTTCTCCCTTGGTAGAGAGTTGTTCAAATTCCTTGAGGTCACAAATCATATCGTACGAATAACGGATAAACATTTTTCCGACTTCGTAGTGGGTAAAGGGTTTGACCTCCATGCCCATCGCCAGCATGACCAGCGCTTCGGGTAGGTTTTGCCCGGCCGCCACGGCCAGATATACCCATGCAGGAAGCCTTGGATTGATTTCGATCATGTAAAGCTCGTTTGCCGCAGTCCTGATCAGTTCGAGCTCCATCCCCCCACGCCAATGTGTTTGTGAGATAATCTTGTGGGTCAAGTCCAGCATCGCGGGATCTTGGAGTGTAATTCCGCCCCAGCCTTTGCCTTTGTCGGTGATATAGGTTTTGCGCATGGGGACAGCGCCGACGGTATTGCCATTGCCGTCACCGAGGGCGACTACATTGACCTCTGTACCTCTGACAAATTCCTGGATGACGATGGGTAGGCCCCATTTTGCTGCAATCTTATTGAAGTAAATCCCGACTTGCTCCAAGTCATAAGCGATATAGGCATCGTAGAATTTACCCTTCACGACTACGGGATAATCAAATTTTTCCTCGATTTTCCGAAAGTCCATGATGCTGCCAATGGGCTCACTGTAGGGGACTTTTACTCCGTATTTTTCTCCGTACTGGGGGAGATTGGATTTGTGCCTTTCTTCAAACTGCTGCAGGGTAGGGAGGAATGTCCGGATGCCCATGTCGCGCAGGACCTTTTCGGACTTCATGAAAGTGAACAGTTCGGAGTCAAAATTTGGGATCAGCACATCCACGTGCTCTTTTTCCTGGATGTATTTGATCCTATCGAGCAAGGGTTCCACGCCATCCGACGGATAGGGTACTTTGTAGGTTTTGTCCACGAGCTCATGCATGTAGGGCCCAGGTTCCAAATTGTCGTATGCCAGTCCAATGATCCTGGCATCGATTTTCGTCGAATCTCTGATTCCTCTGATCACGGGGATTCCCGGTCCGGGACTATCAATATTATTGAGTCCCGATAAGGCGATATTGAGTTTAATCTTCTCCATCGGATTCTGTCAGCCGCAACTGCTTGAGCGTTGTTGTGAAGTCGTAGTAGTACCTTTCAAATGATTCAGGATCTACTTCATATTTTATCGACATTTCTGCCAGGACCTGCTGGAAATCTTTCCCCGATTTGATCAACTGTACGATTTCCAAGCCTGTCGGATTGAGCGAATACGAATCACCTGTACCCGGGTCAAAAACAAATCCCGAATCACTGATTGCGATATTTTTCTTGATTCTTGTCATAGCAGGGATGTGAAGGGTTCAATCTTTATTGATGGTTAAAAATTAGAAAGATTTAGGGAGGGAAATTATGACATTTGTCACCCAATAGAGAAAATCTATCGTGTTTTGAGTCAACCAGACAAATCCATTCATGTGTGGATTTTGATGCTTCGAAAGTTTATTGAAGATAGCTTATGTAGATACCGTTTCTTTCAATTGGGTTGAGTTTCGGCCAAGTTTCTCCCGTAATTTCTCGATCGCTTCATAAACCACCGGAACGAGGTACACCGTGAGTATCAGGGAAGAAAGAAGCCCTCCGATAATGACCCAAGCCAAACCGTTTTTCCACTCTGAAGCTGTCCCTGTCGCTAGCGCGATGGGAAGCATCCCAAAAACCATGGATAGGGTAGTCATGAGGATGGGACGCATCCTGCCTTTCCCGGCTTCAATCAGCGCATCGCGGACTGTGAGCCCCTTTTCCCGCAGTTGGTTGGTGAAATCCACGATCAATATCGCGTTTTTGGTTACCAGTCCCATCAGCATAATCAGGCCAAGAAGGGCAAATAGGCTAAGGTTATTCATTGAGAGGTTAAGTGCCAAAAACGCCCCGATCACGGCGACAGGGATCGAAAACAGCACCACAAACGGATACACAAAGCTGTCATACAATGCCACCATAATCAGGTAAATCAGCAAGAAGGAAATCAACAGTACCGAACCGAGCGCGCCGAAACTATCATTTTGTCTTTTGATGTCCGAACCCCATACATAGCTGATATTTTCTGGAAGGGGATTTTGTTTCAAAAAGGCAACCACTTCGTCAGCAACGGTGCCGGATGGCCTTCCCAACGCATCTGCGGTAAGTGTCACAGCGGGTTGTCGGTCTTTTCTTTCGAGTAGTGACGCTGACTTTGTCTGAACAATAGCTGCCACTTGGGAAAGGTTAATTGGCATCCCCATGGGATTTACCAGCAACACACGGTTGATGTCATCATAATTTTGTCTGTTAAAATTGTCCAAAAGGATTCTGACGGGATATACCGTCCCCCCTTCGGTCAATGTCGCGTCATCATTCCCGCTCAATGCATTTCGTAGGGTAATGCCCACATAGGCATTGTTCAGTCCTAGGCGTTGCAGGCGGTCAGGATCGGGAATGACTTGGAATTCAGGACTTCCTTCCTCTACCGATAGTCTGACATGGTCTGCACCGGGGATATTTTCAATTACTTTTTTCAATTTGTTGGCTTCTGCCATGACCTCTTCATTGTCAGGACCGCTGAGTGTAAGCTCGATGGGAGCGGATCGGGGAACCAAACCCAAGGCTGCCATGGAATAGCCGATTCCGGGGTAGTCCTTTTTCAGAACTTCACGGATTTGCTTCATATAGCTCTCCGTCGGAGTTTTGTTACGCTCCTGAGCATCTTTGAGCTGTATGGTAAGCTCTGATTTATAGGCCGAGCCAACTCCGAGGCTTCCAATACCCGTCGAGGGACCGCCTACATTGCTAAACACGGTCAAGATCTCGGGTTGTTGGAGTAAGAACTGCTCGATTTCCAGTGTTCGGACGTTGTTTTCCTTGATGCTGGTGGATTTGTCAAACTCCAAGTAAAGCCTAAATTTCCCTTGATCTCCGGTAGCGATCAACTCCTTTCCGATGATCCCCTGCTTCAGGGTGATTGCCGTGAAGGCAAAAAGGGCAAGGACGATTCCCACAAGAATGAGTTTGTGGTCCAATACCCAAACCAATTGGCGTCCATACCAAGCTATGAAGCGATCCAACTGTTCTTCAAACCATATCAAAAACCGATTGAATAGGTTTTTTGGTTGTAGGTCCTCGGATTTCCCGATCCGTGAAGCCATCCAAGGTGTCAGGGTGAAGCCGACCAATAAACTCGTCAAAGTTGAAGTGATGACCACTACTGAAAATTGCTTGAGCATATCCGCCACAAATACCTGTAAGAAAAGAATAGGAAGAAATACAACTACATCGACCAAAGTGATTGAGATTGCCGAAAATCCGATTTCCATCCTGCCGTCCAAGGCAGCGGCGCGCTTTTCTTTGCCCATATCCAAGTGTCTTTGGATATTTTCCAACACTACCGTGGCATCGTCTACCAAGATCCCGATGATAAGCGACATAGCTAATAAGGTCATCAGGTTGAGTGTATAGCCCAGTATCCACATCACGGCGAATGCCGTCACAAGAGACGTAGGTATCGCGACCAATACGATCATCGAGTTCCTGAAACTTCGCAAAAACAACAGCATCACCAATGAAACCAAGATAACTGCCAGGATGAGGTCAAATACAACCGAATCTACCGCCGCAATAGTGTTGTCCGTGCTGTCGTCGGCGATGATAAAATCGACCCCATCTGCGGCATTTAGTTTTTCAATCTGTTCCAACTCGGCCCTGACGGCACGGGACACGTCCACGGCATTGGCATCCCCCTGTTTTTTGAGCATCAGGCCGATTCCTTCTTTTCCGTTGTAGCGACTGATCGATGTGATTTCCTTGATCCCATCCTTTACAACAGCCAAATCCCTGACATAAATCGGGCTTCCGGGTATTGGCATGGCTACCTGTACCATTTCGATATCTGACAAAGTCCTGAATTTCCCGCTTAATCTTACCGCGCTCTGCTCTTTTGCCGTCTGCACGATACCTGCTGGGATATCTAATCCAGAGCGGTTGATTGCTTCAACTACCTGCTGCAGCGACACGCGGTATTGGCGCAACTTTTCTTGGTCGATCTTTACCTGAACTTCCCGCTGTTCGCCTCCAAGAATGGTGATTTCTGCCACGCCTTTGATCTGTTGGATTTGAGGGAGATATTCGTCGATCATATTTTGGAAAAACTCCGTGCTGCTCAGCTTGCTGGTCGCAGTGATGGACATGATGGGTAGGTCATTTGGCGACACTTTGGACATCTCGGGGGCCATAACTTGCTCGGGCAAGGCCTTCCTGATATTGTCGATGTAGCGTTGCGCATCCAGCATGGCTTGATCCAGATTGACGCCATATTTCATGTTGGCTATGACGACGGAGGCATTGGGAAGGGATTTTGTCACGAGATAATCGACACCTTCCAGGTTAGAAAGCGCATCTTCAATTTTCTTGGAAACGGAAGTCTCGACTTCTTCAGGTTCTGCCCCTGGATAGACAGTCTTGATCACTACAACAGGTTGGTTGAAGTCAGGCATCAACTCGTATGACAGGTTGGTGAAGCCTATGTAACCCAGGAGAATGAAAATCGAGAAGAGTACAATGACCAGCGAGGGCCTATTGATCGATATGGATGTAATGTTCATGGCTTCTTGGATTAGAGTTTTTTGGTCACGGGGGCGCCTTCGAAGACATTGATCAGTCCGCCTGTGATCAGGATTTCGTTCTCCTGAAGTCCTGAGTGTAGCAGGACTTGGTCTCCGATTCGATTTTGGATGACAATGCTCTTCAGGATTGCCTTGCCTTCCTTGATTACAAAAACCTGTGGAGCAAGATCAGAACCGACGATGGCTGAGGATGGGATCACGATTCCTTTAATGGCAGAGACACTCTGCAGGCGCAGATGACCAAACATCCCTGCTTTGATCTTTTGGTCTATGTTGGCAATTGTAATTTCTACAGGGAAACTATTGGCCGGATTGCCTCTACTGCCGATCAGACTTGCTTCGCCTGTTGTTTCCAAATTGAGGGAAGGAATGGCGATGGGGTAATCATGGCCTATTTGAAACAAGATCAGATCCTTTTCTGGAACCTGAATGCTCAACTTCAACCAAGAAATATCGGTCAACTGAAGCAGTGGCTTTCCGGGTGCAGCAAAGTCCCCTTCTTCGGTAAGCTTGGCCGTCACGATACCGTCAAATGGAGCCCTGATTTGGCATTTATTGATTTGTTCATTCAACGTATTGATTTGGATCTTTGCAGTTTCCAAGGCCAACTCGGTTTTTTCAAGTTGTATTCCTTGGACTGCGTCATTTTCAACAAGGATTCGAAATCGGTTCAAGTCGCGCTCCAGCCCTTTCACTTGCACCTCAGCGGTTTTGCGTTGCCATTGCAGCAAGGCATCGTCCAATTGAATCAGCACCTGCCCCCTTCGTACGGTTGCTCCATTTTCAACCAAAACCTTGTTGACCTTACCTTGCACTTCAGCGCTGAGTTTACTTTCGCGATTAGGCTCCAAGGTTCCCGTGTAGTCGTATGATGGCTGCACTTTTGAGACGCTGATTTCCATCGTAGCCACCTCGACGGCCTTTGAAGGATCAAATTTGTAAACCCTTTCTTCGGCGGTTTTTTTGTTGGTGGCCAATTTTCCGATGACCAAGCCGACTAGAGCTATTGGGATTAGGATATAGAGTATCTTTTTCATGGGGATTTCATTTTAGGAGGTTTCCTGATGTTTTTTTGATTTCAAGATCGGCTTTCAGGTAGTCGACCATGCTGCTGAGGTAATGCTGCTGCGCTTCTCTCAGGGTATTTTCTGCCAATAATACCTCTGTAAGGTTGACCAAACCCTCCCTTTGTTGTAGCAGGGTTCTTTGGTAAACCGACTCGGCAAGCCGAATTTGGCCTTGGGCAGTTTCAAGCTGCGTTTTGGAAGCCTTTAGCTGAAGCTGTGCGTTTTCGTACAGCATGGAGGTTTGCGCACTTATCCATTCCTTTTGGAGCTGTTGGTTTTCGAGTTCAATTCGCTTTTGCCTTATTTTCTTGTTGGTGATTGTACCATTGAAAACTGGGAAATTGAGTTGAATGCCTGTGAAGCTCACGGGGTAGAAATTCAAGAAGGATTGTGGGTCGCCTGTGAAGCCAAAGCCGGTTCGACCGTAGCTGCCATAAAGGGCAAGGGTAGGGATTCGGGTATTTTGCAGCGTCTTGAGTTCCTGTAGGGTAAGTGCTGCCTTTTTTTCTTGGATTTTATGGTCGAGGCTTTTCTGGAATTCGCCATGGTCGGAAATAGCACCTTCAATATCCATAGGGACATCAATTTCTCTTTCCGAGTCTAGGCCAATTACAAATTTCAAAGCATTGAGCACCGACTGGAATTGGCTTTGTGCCTGCGTGATCGCGCTTCTTAACTGTGTCTCCTGTAGGACTACTTTGTCCCAATCCGTGCGCTGTGCGAGTGTCTGTTCGTAAAGAAGCCGGGTGTTTTTTTCCAGTCGCTGACTATTCGCCAAGTTTTTTTGAAGGAAGTCCAGCGTATTTTTCAAGATCTGCGCATTGTAGTACAGATTGGCTACTTCCAGATAAACTTGTTCTTTGGTTTTCTGTGCCTGCAACGAGGATAGCTCCTGGAGTGTTTCTGATGCTTTGATCGCTCCGGTAACCTGCGGGTCGTAAAGGGGCATTTTGAATCCGAGGTTCGCACTGATATTGTGTGGAACGCCAAATTGGATTTCCTTAAATACTCCTTCCGGTCCGCCAAATGCAGATTGGGGCATCAATTGGATCGGAAGCTCTGTGAAGTATCTGTAATCGCCCTGTAAAAACACCTTGGGTAAAAGCGAGGCTTTCGCTTCTTGGTTTTTAAGCACCGCAATGTCCTGGTTATTCTGGGCGATTTGCAGCGTTTTATTGTAGGCCCAAGCGGAATCGACACATTCATCGAGGGTCCACATTTTTACCTGTGCACTTACGGGCGCACTGGCTAACAGAAGTCCAATTAGAACGCTCTTCTGTATGTAAATATTTACTAACATATAATTGAAAATTTTTTTAGGACGCCATCAAGGTCAACAACGCCGCGATCATGTTTTTTCCCTGACGGATGATATCAAACTGAAAATTGGCTATTCGCCACTTGAACATTTGCAGGCGGAATGAGCCCATGATGATATGAACGAGTTCTTCCGTAGTGATCGCCTGTGTAAACGTACCGGACTGCTGCCCTTGCATGACCAAGGGTGTAAGGTATTTCATTTTGACCTGCATGAGGTCCAATATCGCTTGGTTGATTTTATAGCTTTCCTCCAATAGCCCGTCCGAAAACACAGCGACAACGAAATGGGGATTGTCTCTGAAAAACTCGAATTGACTTTGGAATATCGCCTGAAACTTCTGTTGAGCCGAAGTATCTACCATGTAAATGCGTCCAAGTCTTTCGTCCATGTTGGATTTCAAAAAACCGAGCAATGCAAGGATTATTTCCTCTTTGCTATCGAAATGCCTGTAAATGGCTGCTTCGGAAAATTCCATTTCCTTTGCAAGGTTTTTGGTCGTAAGTCCACTTAGGCCTGCTTGGGTGAGGATTTTTCCTGCCGCGTTGATAATTTCCTTTTGTCTTTCCGAGACTTCCATTGGCATATGTGAATATTCACTAACAAAGGTACCGTATTTTTTTCAAGCCAAAAATTTTGATGAATTATTTTTTTATCGCTTGTTGATTTTCTCAAAGGCAGGATAGACGCCGAGGTTTATCCTAGTTCGATTGAATCGTTAGTCACCGCGGTTTCGAATAACCTGCAAATAGGTTGAGTCGTTCCTAGGTAAAGATTTCATATTTAGAGCGATTTCCAATTATTCAAAAAGCATCCCTTTGCAAAAACAAGTTCAGAACAATCTGATTCCGAAATCAAAAAATGGCCGCACATTTTGTTCTTCTAAAAAATTGTTTTTTATTTCGGATAAAATTGTCTGAATAATGAAAGTCCTTTCCCAAACCAGTAAATACGGTATTCGCGCACTCCTTTATATGGTGTCCCATCCAAGTGGGTCGGAATACATGAGTATAGGCGAAATCGCTCGGGAAATAGACCTTTCCTTTCACTTTCTGACCAAAATTTTCCGGGAACTCACCGCTAAAGGCATCCTTTATTCATACCGTGGCCCCTCTGGCGGCATAGCCTTGGCAAAACCCGCCTCAGAGATCATGCTCGTTGATATCGTGTTTGCCCTCGAAGGGAAAGACTATTTCGACCAATGCCTGCTTGGTTTGCCGGGATGCGGACACGCCAAGCCTTGTCCGGTCCACGATTTCTGGAAGGACGTCAAGCATGACATCCGTGTACATCTCAGTGGTACCAGCCTGCAACACCTATCTGAAAAAATAGTCTCAGAGGAGGTCCGCCTCTTGCTGTGATTTTTTTTCTTCATAAATAAGAATAAATACTCCGAAATATGAAATAAACTTTACTGCACAAAACCATGAAATCCGAAACTACCTTTCTGCATTACCTGATGAAGCCCAAAAACTGGTGGGTTCCCATTGGTATCATTTTCCTGGTCAGCATCATTGGGCTGGGATTCATTGCCTATCAGACCTATGAAGAGGCACCACCAATCCCTGATTTTGTGGATGAAAATGGTAATAAAGTCATGAGCGAAGCCGAAATCTTGAAGGGGCAGGAGGTTTTTCACCGGTACGCACTCATGGAATACGGCAGCATGTTTGGGGACGGGGCACTTCGTGGGCCTGATTTCACCGCCCAAGCGCTGAATGTCCACGCCAAGGCAATGAAGGAATACTATATAAAAAATCTCCCCAATTATCAGGGGCTTCAGGAACTCGGTGAAGCAGCCGTCACTGGAAAAGTACAGCAGGAAATAAAGGCAAATACCTATCAGCCAAGCGATAATTCTGCGGTTTTGAACTCGGCGCAAATTGCCGGCGTTCGGGCGGTGGAAGATTTCTATGTGCGTGTTTTTACAGATGCAGGTTTTGGCGAGGCGTTCAATCCCACCGGATATATCCAAAACGAGGAAGAAATCCGGAATTTGGCTAGATTCTTTTATTGGGGCGCTTGGGTATGCAGTGTGCAGCGTCCGGGCGAAAAATACAGCTATACCCACAACTGGCCCTATGATCCTGAGGCGGGTAACGTCCCAACCCCCTCCACTATGATTTGGAGTATTGTAGGGCTTTTGGGTTTAGTGTTGGGTCTTGGGATTGTGATGTACTATTACGGCCAGTTTGAGCAGCTGAACCAGGAGTATTATTCCAAGGGCGCGTCCGAAATGGTCACGGAAGAAAAGCTCCATGCCTTTACGCCAAGTCCCACTCAGCGGGCAACTTTCAAATTCTTCTATGTCGCGATTCTATTGTTTTTGGTTCAAGTCCTAGCTGGGGTACTCACTGTGCACGACTTTGTGGGCTTCACAAAGTTCTTTGGGGTCGACCTTCAGGAGGCGATTCCGGTGACGATTTCGCGTAGCTGGCACGTCCAATTGTCGCTTTACTGGATTTCCGCCTGCTGGGTTGGGATTTCGTTTTTTGTGTTGCCTTTGCTCGCTAAAAAGGAGCCCAAAGGACAATTGTTGTTGATCAATTTGCTGTTTGGGATATTCTTCGTGATGGTGGCCGGTTCATTTGTGGGGATTTTCCTCGGCCCAAAAGGCATGTTGGGATCCTATTCCCGCTGGTTGGGCCACCAAGGTTGGGAATTCGTCGAGTTGGGCAGGCTTTACCAATATTTCCTCTTGGCCATATTTGCACTTTGGGCCCTGATCGTCTATCGGGGAGTAAAAAATACATTTCGCCCTGGCATGCCCTGGGCCTTGCCAAATTGGCTGGTGTATTCGATAGTCTGTATCCTGATCCTGTTGATGTCAGGATTTGTGGCAAGACCGGAGACTAACTTTGTGATTGCTGACTTCTGGCGCTGGATGGTGGTACATATGTGGGTGGAGGCGTTTTTTGAAGTGTTTACGACGATCATCGTCGGATACATGATGGTAATGATGGGCTTGGTCAACCGACAGGCTGTTGTGAAGGTGGTCTATCTGGCGGCTTTGTTGTTTTTAGGTTCAGGTCTTTTGGGTATTTCCCACAATTTCTATTGGAATGCAAAGCCTGTCGGAACCTTGGCCTTGGGGAGTGTTTTCTCCACCCTTCAGGTAGTGCCATTGATCCTATTGACTTTGGAGGCATGGAAGATGCAGAAAATGCCGCATCTCTTGGAGGATAAGTCCAACGGACGCGGGCGGTCTTCGTTGTTTGCCATGCCAGGAGTGTTTCTCTATATACTCGGTGTGACATTTTGGAATTTCTTTGGGGCGGGCGTATTTGGTTTGATCATCAACCTTCCTATCGCCAATTACTACGAGCACGGCACCTACCTCACAGTCAACCACGGGCATGCTGCTTTGATGGGCGTGTATGGCAATCTGTCCATTGCAGCTTTGCTGTTTTGCCTGCGGTATTTGATACAGCCCGAAGCCTGGAATCATCAATTGATCAAAGCGTCGTTCTGGTCCATCAATCTCGGCCTTCTGCTGATGGTCGTCTTGGATTTGTTTCCCGCCGGGATCCACCAATTGGTCACCGTGATGGAAGAGGGGTATTGGTATGCGAGGTCGCAGGAGTTTATCCAAGGCACTGAATTTCAAAGCATGACTTGGCTTCGCATAGTGGGTGGCTCGATATTCTGTGTGGGAGGTTTGTTCCCGCTCACTTGGTTTGTGCTTCGCAGTGCGCGGTATGTCAAAAAGCAAGGGCCTTTGAACCTAAGTGAAATCGAAAAAAATGAAGAAGAAGTAGTGGAGGTAGTTTGATCGCCCAATATCAATGCCAACGGGAGATGTCCGTTACGGATGTCTCCCAAATTCCGAAGAGCAAGTTCACAAAAATCAAAAAACAAATAATTGAAATTCTATGTTCGATTCGCATGATTACGAAGTAAGTGTCCATTGGAAACATGGACGGGTGGGAGAATTGTCTTCACCCCATTTGGATAACACGGTGACTTGTGCCACGCCGCCTGAATTTGAGGGAGGGGTACCCGGAATTTGGTCCCCCGAACATCTCTTTGTCGCAGCGGTAAATTCCTGCCTGATGACGACATTCCTTGCGGTTGCCCAACATTCGCGGCTGGAATTTGAGGGCTTTACCTCCCATGCCAAAGGGAGGCTTTCCCGTGAAGATGGCAAATTCCAAATGACGGAAATCATCCTCAGTCCTGAACTTTCCCTGCCGCCCCACGAAAATCCCGAGAAGGCGCTCAAGGTTTTGGAAAAAGCCAAAAAGGCCTGTTTGATTTCCAATTCCATCCTTACGAGGGTTTTTATGGAGCCGAAGATTTTCGTGAAGGAATTCCAACCCTGAGAAATATTGACTGACATACCTTTTTCATCCCAAAAGGCCGGGCCATTGGCTCGGTTTTTTTTCCTTTTTCTGATAGCTTAATTCCTCCAAACCACCTCAATTTCTTGGCTGGAATAGTCATCGAGGACTTCATTCTTTAAACTTTTGGGAAGTGGCTCCAAGGTTTCGGATTCAGCGACGAAATGCTGTAGGAAATATTTGCCGCGATACCCGAAAGCCGCTAGTTTGCCTACCATCTCGTGCAGGTCTGTTTTTGAAAGTAGCCCCGCGTGCACTGTCGTGCGGACTTCAAAGGGAATGTTGGACGAAAGGAGCAGCAGGAGGCTTCTTTCGAACTCTGGAAAAAGTGGCCTATTGGTAATCGATCGGTATTTGGCAGGCATGGCTTTGAAGTCCAAAGCCACGTAGTCCACCAAACTGTCCTCAATCAGGCGGCGCACCACATCGGGTTTGGATCCATTGGTATCGACCTTGATGCGCATGCCGATTTTTTTGACTTCGGCCGCAAGCCATGGTAGGTCGGGGTGAAGCGTACATTCTCCGCCGCTGAACACGACCCCGTCGAGTAGGGTTTTTCTTTTATTGAGAAAAGTCAATACTTCCTTAAACCCGATCTTGCCTTTGCCTTTGACAATCTCGGGATTGTAACAATATCCGCAGCGCATATTACAGCCTGCAAACCATAGGATGCAGGCTGTCTTGTCTGGATAATCCAATAGCGTAAATGGACTGATGCTGAATATGGGCCTAGGATCGGTCACCTTTTTCTTCGAAATGCGTACGCTGTTTGTGTTCGCCTTTTTTGCCGATGTTGAAGCTCTCGACGGGTCTGTGATAGCCCATGACCCTGGTATAGACAAGGCATTTTGTTCTGGATTCTGTGTGCTTTTCAAGGATGGATTGTGTTTCAGGATAGGTTTGCATAATCGTTTTGGTTTTGGATTTTTTGGACTAGGATTTCATCGCATTTTGGGCAGAACTCGTGCTCGCCATTGAGGTAGCCATGTACCGGGCAAATACTGAATACCGGCGTGACTGTGATATAGGGCAACTTGAAGTTGGTCAGTACCTTCTTTACCAGATTTCGGCAGGCTTCGGCTGTGGATATTTTTTCCCGCATGTAGAGGTGGAGGACTGTGCCTCCTGTGTATTTGCATTGGAGCTCATCTTGGTGGAAAAGGGCCTCAAAGGGGTCGTCGGTAAAGTTGACGGGCAGTTGGGAACTGTTGGTATAGTAAATGTTTTCCTCCATGCCGGCCTGAATGATTTCGGGATACCTTTTCCGGTCTTCTTTGGCAAAGCGGTAAGTAGTTCCTTCCGCAGGTGTTGCTTCGAGATTATATAGGTTGCCCGTTGTTTCTTGGAATTCCCGCATTCTGTCACGGATATGGTCCAAGATATTTGCCGCCAACTGCTGGCCTTCGATGGAAGTAATGTCAGACTGTCCTTCTGTGAAGTTCAAAATCATCTCATTCATCCCATTGACCCCAATCGTAGAGAAGTGGTTGCGAAAATGTGGCAGGTATCTTTTTGTGTAGGGGTAAAGACCCCGATCGTACATTTCCTGTATGAACTTCCGTTTTTTCTCCAAAGTGGATTTGGCCAAGAGCAGCAGGTGGTCCAAGCGTACTATCAAGGCCTTTTTGTTTCCTCGGTAGAGATAGCCCAACCTAGCCATATTGATTGTCACCACGCCAATGCTGCCGGTCATTTCTGCCGATCCAAAGAGGCCGTTGCCGCGCTTGAGCAATTCTCTCAGGTCGAGCTGAAGCCTGCAGCACATGCTTCGGACAGCATTTGGCTTATAAGCATTCGGGTTTTCGACTTTGTAGCCGTTTTCGTCAAAGGTGTACTGGCTGCCGATGAAGTTTTGGAAATAGGAGGAACCGATTTTGGCCGTGTTTTCAAAGAGCAAATCCGTATTCTCCCCATGCCAATCAAAGTCTTCCGTGATATTGACCGTCGGGATTGGGAAAGTGAAGGGTTGTCCATTTGCGTCTCCCTCCGTCATGATCGTGTAGTAGGCCTTGTTGATCATGTTCATTTCCCGCTGAAAATGTCGGTAGGTCATATCTTCCAAACTACGCACACCGCGGTTTTGGGCACTTTTTTCCAATTCGCCATTACTGAGTCCCCTTAAAAGGTGCAGGTTATTTTTCGTGGGGATTTGGTCGGCCAAGTCGTTGGGTACCACCCAGTCCAAAGTAATATTTGTGAAGGGGGATTGACCCCAGCGGGCAGGGACGTTGAGGTTGTAGACAAAGGAACGGATCGCCTTTTCCACGTCTTTTTGGGAAAGTTGATCTTTGAAAACATATGGTGCCAAGTAGGTGTCAAAAGAACTGAAAGCTTGGGCGCCCGCCCATTCGCTTTGTAAAATGCCGAGGAAATTGGCCATTTGCCCCAATGCTTCCCGGAAGTGGGAGGGAGGCCGACTTTCCACCCGACCGCGCACGCCGTTGAAGCCTTCGTTGAGCAGCACCCTTAGACTCCAGCCAGCGCAGTACCCCGTTAGGCAATCCAAATCATGGATATGGTAATCCCCGTTGCGGTGGGCATAGCCTTCCTCTTTGGAATACACCTTGTCCAGCCAGTAGTTGGCGATGATTTTTCCGGCGACGTTGTTGACCAGGCCGGCATTGGAGTAGGAGGTGTTGGCGTTGGCGTTTATCCGCCAGTCGGTGGCGTGGATATATTCCTCTATGGTTTGGGTGCTATCGACATAGGTCGTATCCTCGTTGAGGCCGGCGACATGTTCGCGTTGGAGTTTTCGGGTATGTCGGTAAAGTATGAATGAACGCATGACTTCAAAAAAACCGGCATCGAAGAGTTCTTTTTCGATCAGGTCTTGGATCTCTTCGACGGCCCAAGTGGTCTTTTTACTAAGCCCTTCGAGGATTTTTCCGAATATATAAGGGTCATAAGCTTGGTGGACGGAGTTGAAGCCTTTGACCAAGGCATCTTTGATTTTGTAGGATTCGAAAGGCACAAAGGCACCGTTTCTTTTGATGACAAATTGATCCATAAAGGAGTTGGGTTGATGGTTCTACATTTAAAACTTATCCAAAGTAGAAATAGGCCATTTTTTCGAGTATGGAATTGGTCATGATTCACGGTGATATAAATCATACTTTTTTGTCCTAAATAAAATTGCGTTTAAAACTTGAGTTTCCGAGCTTGCTATTCTTTTCTGATGATTTTTTGGACTAAGTAATTCAACAAGGTAAAAAAGTTAAGTTTAAATACGATTTGGAATCACATGCCTTGTCTTCAAAGTTAAGGCCATTTTCCATGACCAAAATCACCTTTAATTACCCTCTAAAAATTCTTCTTTCCCAAAAATGGCGGATAGCTTTGTCCTTTTATTGGCATGGCCTGTTCGGGTCAATCGCATCAAGTTCAATCTGCGTACCATGAATACATTGCATTCCTTCCACATCCCGGTCATGGGACTGGGCTACACGGTAGATTCACCCCTCAAAGTCGCCCGATTTGGTATTTCATCCGTCGTTTCCATCATGGACGACCACCTTCTAGAGGAAATGCGGAGAATTTACAGCCGCAAGGGCGGGATTCCTTATCAATATATCGACGAAAAGGAGGAGGATTATCGGGCAAAAAGAATTACCGCCTACCTCGATTTTCTCCACGAGAGGGTCGAAGCCCATATGACGGAAATGAAGTCCCAATCGTTTGGGGCAGGGGCGGATATTGACAAATATTTTGAACTGCTGCCGAGTGAAAACCCGCTTTTCAACCTGTATCACGAGATGCTGGGCGCCAAAGGTCCAGAACGTCTGGCCTTGGAGGAATTGTTGAGAAATGCCATTCAGCCCGGTGCGATCGATGTCAACATCATGACCAAGGTGGACAAAATCAACAGCGATAAGGAGGGGAACGAACTTCCGAGGGAATTTTCTGATGCGCTGTCAGCCTTGCGCGGATTTGCCATGAGCAGCGTAGACGGTGCGGTCGTTTTTTCTGCTGGTCTGAATCCGGCTTTGTACAGCTATGCGGCACAGTTTGCGGGGTTTTTCCCGGATCAGTTTGGAAGGATTACCAAAAGAATCATCCTTAAGGTATCCGACTATCGCTCTGCACTGATCCAAGGAAAATTCCTTGCGAAAAAGGGCCTTTGGATTTCCGAATTCAGGATCGAGTCGGGATTGAATTGTGGCGGGCATGCCTTTGCAACCGAAGGTTTTCTGGCTGGGCCGATTTTGGAGGAATTCAAAACCAAAAGGGAAGCACTCAGCCAAGCACTGCATGCAGCTTGTCAACAATACCTTTCCGATACGGGAGGATATCTGCTTCCTACAGAAATCCAACCGAAAATCACTTACCAAGGCGGGCTTGGAACCGCAGCCGAAAACCGTTTCCTGACTGAATACTATGCACTCGATGGTACTGGATGGGGAAGCCCGTTCCTACTTGTTCCCGAAGCCACTTCAGTGGATAAGGACACGCTGGATCGCTTGATTCAGGCCAAGAAGTCCGATTTTTACCTCAGCCATGCTTCTCCGCTGGGTGTTCCTTTCAACAATCTGCGTACCAGTAGTGGCGAGCAGCAGCGGGTCGAAAGGATCGAAAAGAACCGTCCGGGCAGCCCTTGCTACAAGAAGTTCTTGGCCTTTTCGAAGGAATTTTCGGAAAAATCCATCTGCACCGCATCCCGGGAATACCAAAATCTCAAAACCAAACTTTTTGAAAGGAATGAGATTTCAAGGGAACAGCTAGATGAGACTTTGGAAAAAGATTGCCTCTGCGAGGGACTCAGCGCTCCTGCAATCCTGGCACTTGGAGAAACGCCCAAGAGAAACCTCAAGGCCGTCACTATTTGCCCTGGACCTAATTTGGCATATTTCAAGGGCGTCTTCAGCCTTCGAGAAATGGTGGATCATATATATGGAAAGATCCAGATTACCATCGATGCCTCCCGTCCCCATGTATTTATCAAGGAGTTGGAACTTTATGTCGCGCATCTGCAAAAAGAAGTGACAAAGGCGCTACCCGAACCTACAGCCAAATACGAGGCTTATTTGTCTAAATTCAGGGAAAACCTGACGGCGGGCATCCAGTATTACAACAAACTTATCGACGAAGTCAGCTTAGACGCGGAGGAAGTCATGCTGCAAATGAAGGAGCAGTTACGATTCCTCCAAGAACAAATCGAAGGCTTGGTCCCCAGCGTATCCTGAGTACTGATCGAAGTTTTGATTTTAAGCATTGATGGAGAAAATAATAACGGATAAATTTGTCCTTTTATATTTTCTTTCTAATTTCGAAGCATCAAACAAAGGGAGAACCTATCTCCCTTTTCTTTGGAAAAAATAAAGGATAAAAATATCCCCTATTTGTTATGAAAGTTCTCAGACCCATAATGGTATTTCCACTGGCAGTCGCTGGCTTGCTAATGGGGGTTTTGGGAGGATTCAATCGCCTTGGATATGTAGGTTGGATTGTCCCTGAAGCTGCTGCCGGGCATGGGTTGTTGATGGTTGCAGGATTTTTAGGCACTTTGATCAGTCTGGAAAGGGCCATGGTGATGCAGGCAAAGACTTGGATGCTGGTTCCGGTCTTCAATGGTCTGAGCATTGCGGTTGTGCTGCTGGGGTTTTCGCAGACAGGATCCGTTTTGTTGATTTTGGCAGGCCTTGGTTTGGTGGCAATGATGTACCTGCAGACGGTCAGGCATCCACTGATGCATCAATATGTGATGGCTGCCGGCGCGGCATTTTACCTTATAGGTATTGTAGCTTGGGTCCAAAAAGGCCTGATTGCCGCGGCAGTTCCTTGGTGGATAGGTTTTGTATTCTTTACCATCATTGGTGAGCGATTGGAACTCAGCAAGTTCCTGCCAACTCCGACTTGGGCAAAAAAGGCGCTTCTCGCCATACTCGGTCTTTTCTTTCTGGGTATGTTGTTGCCTTTCCATGGTCATGGCAGGTGGTTGATGGGATTTGCGGCGGTGGCGGTTTCTTATTGGTTGCTGCACTTTGACATGGCAAAAATCGCCGCCAAAAAAGAAAAGCAGTTTCGCTATATCGGTGTAGGCCTTCGGGTGGGTTATGTGTGGCTGACGCTGCATGGGCTCGCATTGTGTTTTCTGGACAACCACGGGTTTTTCTACGACCTATACCTGCATACCTTCTTTTTGGGATTTGCATTTTCGATGATTTGGGCGCATGCGCCGATTATCCTGCCAATGGTGCTGAACCTTAAGCTTTCCCTGTACCATTCGGTTCTGTGGATTGGGTGGGTGGTATTCCAGCTATCGCTTTTGGGAAGAGCCCTGGTCTCGCTCATGGGTTGGGCGGAATTGCGGCTCTTTTTCGGTATCGTCAACGGCCTAAGCATTCTATCAATGTTTGTATTGATGGCATTGATTGTCCTGTTTCGAACCATTGGCGCAAGAAAGGATTTTGTCCGATTGTCCCACCGCCAGCTAAGAAACCATTCTGGTTTTCCGAAAAAGAATCCCAAGATTTCCCCTCAGGATTCATTCAAAAAAAATTTAAATCCATTTGAGGTTGATAATCTTAACAGTATAGAAAGGATCGGTTCTGACCCGTTTTCCCAATGATGCCATGCTGAGAAGCATCTTCCATATCGCCCTTGCTGCCCTCATTCTCCTGAATGGTCTCGGGTATTCGCTGATTCAGGCGGATTTTCTCCTCAATCAGGAAGAAATAGCGGCGCTTTTTTGCATCAACAAGGAAAAACCCGAGCTCGCTTGTGAAGGTAAATGCGAACTCGAGAGGAGATTGGTCGAGGCACAAGACCACGAGGAAAAGAAACAACAACTGACCCAAGAGGAGGCACAGATATATGTTCTACCCAGCCATTGTACGGCACCTCAGGTCATCTGGAAAGAAATTCATCCTGTATATGGGGTTTGGGATGATGATGAAAACGAATTGTTGGAAGCATTCGACTTTTTCCATCCCCCCAGCTTTTCCAGATTTTTGGTTTGGTTAACTCAGGCCTTGCCCTGATGAGAACCCTCATTTCACCCAATTAACACATTGGCTGGACCACCTTGTCCTTTCCGATCATCTCAAATTCCAAAATCATGAAACCGCAAATACATTTTCCCCTCCGCCTACTTTTGGTGGTGCTGCTTCTGTGCATTTTCAATTTGCCATCCTTTTCCCAAACAACCCGACTGCTTCGTCTGCTAGACCAAAAATCCGGTCAGCCGATCATTGCCGCTACCTTTCATCACGACAGCCAACAAGGCGTTTCCGATGAAAACGGCCTGATTTCATTTGTTTTGGTTGAAAATGCCAGGCTACAACTCAGCCATGTTCTCTACGGGAAATGGCTCCTGACGCCAGAGGAACTCATACTTGCCTTGGAGCGAGGAAGTGTTTCCCGCACAGAACAAGTCATCAATCTGCAACCTGTTTCGGTTATTTCCCTGAAAATGACCAGCGAAAAAGACGACAAAATCCAAATCTCCGACCAAGAGCGACTCCACCACGATGCGGGGGCGATTTTGAACCTCAATCCAGCTGTTGCTTCTATCCGAAAAAGCGGCGCATTTGGCTTCGATCCGGTGATGAGGGGCTTTAAGTACGAGCAACTCAATGTCGTCGTCGATGGACTTCAATCCGCCAACGCCGCTTGCCCAAACAGGATGGATCCGCCGACCTCGCAAATTGCACTCAATCGGATCAAGCAAATTGAAATCCTCAAAGGTCCACATGCTTTACGTTATGGAATTGGATTGGGTGGTACCATCAATTTCATCCAGGAATCGCCCAATTTCAATCCCTCACCAGGGGCCTACGGAAGACTCTCTTCGATGTACGAGTCCAATGGACAGGTTTTCAGAAATGAGGGCAGGGTTGGTTTTTCGGGACAAAACCATGACATCGGAATCCTCGGCTCTTGGTCCCAAGGATCGGATTATTTGGATGGCAACGGGGCAGTCGTACCTGCCGAATTCCGAAGAGGAACGATTGGATTGTACAGTGACTTCAAATTGAACGCCAGCAATCTCATCCAAGTAAACGTGAACCGCAACTTTGCACGCGATGTGGATTTTCCGTCCTTGGCCATGGATTTGAGGTCTGACGATACTTGGATGGGCAATGTCCGCCATACCCGATTTTTTAGCGGAAGGCCGCTCCAAACATGGACCACCTCGGGCTATTTCACTTTGGTGGACCATTTTATGGACAATTTCAGCCGCGAGCTCAATCCCCGCATGATGAATGCGAGCACAGCAGCCAATACCCAGAATATCGGTGCCCGGACTGAAGGTTTCTGGTTGCTTGGTAAGGGGAAACTCTATGGGGGAGGCGATTTCCGGCACGAAGCCGCTCAAGGACAGAGAGCCCGGGAGTTTTTGATGGGGCCCAATATGGGTAAAACCATGTACGACAATGCATGGCAGGATTCAAGGATCGACAAATTGGGAATTTTTGCCAGCTACCAACTTCCAATCGGGATATCTACCTTGAGCTTGGCGGGCCGACTCGATGCCAATAAAGCGCAAGCCCATGACGTTGCGGTGGAATTCACCCAAGTCAATCAAGACGCCGAGATCATGCAATTGAATCCCGGACTATCGGTCGGCCTGCAGCGTGACTTGGGCAATCATTTTCATGGCGGTATTTGGTTGGCAAGGGCCAAGAGAAGCGGCAGCTTGACCGAGCGTTTCATCAATTATTTCCCCGTTGGTGTGGATCCCCATGAAATGGTAGGGAATCCTACTCTCCTGCCAGAGACCAACAATCAAGCGGATTTGATTTTGGGCTTTCACAGCAAAAGCATTGAGGCCGAAGTCAATTTCTTTGCTGCCTACCTCACAGATTACATCACTGCGGTAAAGACCGACCTGAAACCCAGGATTGCCACAAGTCCCGGCGTCCGGCAATTTGTCAATGTGGATCAGGCGCTGAAAACAGGTTTCGAACTGTCCTTCAGACAAAACCTCGCTTGGGGTTTGAGTCAGCAGATGATGGTGGCATATACTTATGGTCAAAATTTGGTTCTCTCAGAAGCCCTGCCGGAAATCGCACCCTTGGACTTGCGGTATGCACTCTTGGGTAATTACTTTGACGGAAAACTGCAAGCTGCCGTGCGACTAAGGCATGTGATGGGGCAGGATCGCGTTTCCGAGAGTTTTGGCGAAAAGTCAACCCCCAAATTCACGCTCTTTGATGTGGATGCCAGCTACAACTTTACAGCAAATATCGGAATGAAGCTCGGGGTACAGAATCTATTTGACCAGGCTTACTACGAGCACCTCAATCGCCCCATCGGAACCAATCGGGTTCCCCTATACGCGCCAGGGCGCAACTTCTACGTGATGTTGCGATTGACTTTGCCCTGACCATAGGCGAAAAAGAAAATCCGGCCAGATCATGACCGGATTTTCTTTTTGTTCGATTATCATCTCGGGACCTATCCCAAAGCCACATCCAAGATCATCATGATCGTAAAGCCCAGCATAAACCCGAGTACGGCCAAGTCGGTGTATTTGTCCCTTTGGGTTTCGGGTATAACTTCTTCCACCACGACGAATATCATCGCCCCCGCTGCAAACGAGAGCGCAAAAGGGAGGATATTTTGCATGTAAATCACCGCCACCGCACCAAGTACACCGGCCATGGGCTCGACTATTGCGGAAAGCTGCCCGTACCAAAAGCTCTTTACCCGGCTTACGCCCAGGCGCCGAAGCGGCATCGATACGGCCATTCCTTCTGGAATGTTTTGGATACCGATACCGATCGCAAGGGCGATGGCCGCCGATACCGTGGTACCGTCCAAATGCTCCGCGGCGGCACCAAAAAGAATTCCTATAGCCAAACCCTCGGGAATGTTGTGCAGGGTAATGGCCAGCAATAGCAACGTTGATTTATGCCAATTGGTCGGTAGGCCCTCGGTCTCGTTTTTGCCGAAATTGATGTGGAGGTGCGGGAGAAACTTGTCCAGCGAGAATATGAACAATCCGCCCAGCAGGAAGCCAAATGCCACAGGCAACCAAGGCATGCCACCGTATATCTGTTCGGCGTATTGGAGACTGGGATTCAGCAGGGACCAAAAGCTCGCGGCGATCATTACCCCTCCCGTGAAACCCAGCATCGTGTCAAAAACCGCACGGTTGATCGTCTTGAAAAAGAGCACCACCGACGCACCCACTGCGGTCATCAGCCATGTGAAAATGGTAGCAAATAGAGCCGCTTTGACGGGACCCAGTTCGACAGCCAAATTTTCCAATGTCTCTATCATTGCACTTGAAGGAATGGATTTGAAAAAGCCTTTTGCCCGAAGGTAGAAAAATCGGCGGTATCTAAAAAATCAGTCCCCAGCCTTGATGTAAATCCAGCCTTGTTCCTGCTTGATGACCAACTCCAAGATCGCGGATGGCACGAATCCGGCCAGCGGAAGAAAGATGTCCTTGGTCAGGTTGCGCTGCTTGAGGGTATTTTCACAAACGACAAACACCACTCCCCTTTTGCTCAAATCTTCCAAGGCCGATTGGAAGGCATTATTGTCCTTCAGCAGCAAATCCACACCCATGCCATGTGTCACGACTTCGATTTGTGCATTTGGCGCGGCCTCGAGGATATTGTTGAGTTGGCGGAGAAACTTCTCGTGCGTGGCAGCCTGCCCATTGGTCAGTTGGAAGATGATTTGATGGTTGCCGGAGGAGACAATCTGTGCCATCGCAGACCAACCGGCAAATAGCAACACGAGGAGAAGGAGGGATCTTTTCATATCGGATATTTGAATGAAAGATAGGGAATTGACTTGAACCCTGAGAAAGGTATCGCAAATTCAACATAAATAGAAAGGGCGGACCAGGGAATAAATATTTAGATCTGTCAGGTTTCGAAACTTAACGGGTCTACCAATGACAGATTGGTGAACCGTCACCCTGAGGAACGAAGGGTCTCCTTAATGTATGGGGATGCTTCCCTCCGCAAGCTACGGTTCAGCATGACGGACCACAGATGTCATTGCCTTTCTGTAAATGCCAGATTTAAAAACCCGGAATGAGGCGTTAGCTTTTTGCAAGCGCCTTTTGGGAAACCATTGAAATGGTTTTTGGGTATAGATGCGAAATAGCCCCCATAGCCCACAGTTAAAAACTTGGGCTATGAATGAGAACACTAAATGGATTCATCCATTTTTTTAGGTTTTCGCGGTGTTAGATACAAGGTCTTCGATCTCCAATTTGGTCCTGAGCCAATTAATGAGACCGATCAACATTAGTCGGTAAATAGCCGACCCGAGTCGCCCCAGAACCGACAGGAGTAGGTAAAGAGCCAACACGAGTCACCTTGGAGACGACACGTGTCAGAAAAAAGCCAACACGAGTCACCTCAGAGCCGACAGGAGTATGTAAAAAGCCGACACGAGACGCCTCGGAACCGAAATGAGTCAGCAAAGAGCCAACATGAGTCACCCCAGAGCCGACACGAGTCGGTAAAAAAGGAACAGCGGTACCCTTGGAAGTGCCTATTTGGCTGTTTTCTTTGCCAAGAGATTAATAGCTTCTAGGTCCGGTTTGTCGGCGAGAGTAAACGAAAAGATCCTTTTGGTACTTTCTTCGCCTGTCTTTTTTTGGTAGATTTAGCAATCAAGCCAGCCAAGCCTTGCAGCGGCAATAACCATTTTCAAACTGATTTTTCACATTCATAACCTACAACTCGCCATGAAAAGACCACACTATTCCTTCAATTTGCCTAAATGGACATTCATCGTCCTGGTTTTTGTTTTTTCGGTAAGCCAAGGATTTGCACAGAGAAGATCTTGGACCGAGCAGGAATTCCAAAAGGCCCTGAACAACGCCTATAACAAGTTCAAAGACCTCAAGGAAGGCGCCAACGCCGACTATATCCCGGTCTTGGCAGAAGTCGATCCGGAGTTGTTTGGACTTGCTATCGTGACCGTAGATGGTAAAATCCTCACGGCGGGCGATGTCAATACCGAGGTTTCCATCCAGTCGATTTCCAAGGTATTTACCATGGCAAGGGTGATCGAGGATTTTGGGCCGCAAATCATTCAGGACAAGGTCGGTGTGGATGCCACCGGTATGGTGTTCAACTCGATCATCGCGATCGAAATGCACAAGGGCCAGAAGATCAACTCCTTCGTCAATCCAGGTGCTATCGCGACCACGAGCTTGGTCAGGGGCAATACCTATGATGAAAAATGGAGCCTTATCAAGGGAACTTATGACGATTTTGCCGCCCGGACATTGGATATCAACCAGGTGGTCTACGAGAGCGAAGCGGCAACAAATCAGCGCAACCAGGCGATTGCCATGCTTCTCAACGCTTATGGCAGGATGTATTGGGATCCGATCCAGACCACAGACCTGTACACCAAACAATGCGCTGTCTCGGTCAACGTGAAGGATCTTGCCGTGATGGCAGCGACTTTGGCCAACGGCGGCACCAATCCCATTACGAGCAGGACGGTTGTTTCTTACCAAACGGTCGCCCATATCACTCCCGTCATGGCCACTGCCGGTTTGTATGATGATTCGGGGCAATGGATCTACAATATCGGCCTGCCAGGCAAAAGCGGCGTGGGTGGAGGTATCATTGCCTTTTTCCCGGGACAATTTGGCATTGCAGTGATTTCCCCGCGCTTGGACGTCGCCGGCAACTCGGTACGCGCACAACAGGCCATCAAGTATATCGTGGCCGAACTCGGAGCCAATCCATTCTACACCGTTCCCAAAACAGGTAAAAAGTAGGCTTTCCGATTCGAATGATCCGTGAATCTAGAAACCAAATTGGGCCTGAAAGCGAATCGACGATTGCGCGCCATAATTGCTCGGAACAAATCCCAATTGCCCATCCGGTGATACCGTCGTTTGATCGATCGGATTGGTCAGGTGGTTGAACTCGAGCGTGAAGCGCACCTTGTTGTTGAAGAAGAAAGGATAGTAGCTGATGCCGGCCCCGGGCGCGGCATAGTTCTTTAGCGGTGTCGCTGAGGGCTGGTTTCCCTTACCCACAAAATCAAACCGCGCATAGGTAAACAGTTGGTTGTCCAGCCAATAGCCCAAGGTAGAGTAGAAGCCTTCCCGATAATATTCCTGCCCAACTCCCGGTTCGAAGCGTGTCCAAGTCCTATTGTAGGCACTGAAAAAGTGTATTCTTTGCCCTTGTGTGCTGAAGTCAATGTTTACCTGGGTTCCTCCGTTTGGTTCGGTTTGGATGACTTCCTTGTCAAACCGGGTTTGGTTTCCGACCGAGAATCCCAAGAGCATGCCGTAATCGAATTTGTTTTTGCGACCGACCATATCATCCCATCTACCCCAAGACCCACCCAGGATATTCCATTCTCCTCTTGCAATCAGGGCCACGTCAGAAGCCGCCGGTGCCGGGAATTCCTGTCTGCCACCATACGAACCATTGCCGACTGACATGTAACTTCTGAATTTTTCGCTGAAGATGTGCCGCCATTGTAGGCCAAATGAACTCCAGATGGCAAACTCAAAATCCATTGCGCTGAATTCTATCGCCGCCAAATCCAGGGGATACATCCAATCCTCCAAGCTGAGTGCCATAAACTGCCGCCCAAAGCGGAACCAGTTTTTGTCGTTCAGATTGTATTGGATATAGGCCGCAATCAACTCAAATTTTCCCGATGGGTTGACATTGGTACGCAGGTGGTAGTAAAACCTATCGGTCAAGTTTCCTTCCAAAAATGTCCTGAAGCGACCGAGGTTATAGCCCGTGGCAATTCCGCTCACATCATCCGGTGTGTTGTGCAGCAAGGCCATGTTGTAGCGTACCTGGGCGTAGGCAGAAATGTGGAGGGTATATTGTCCGTCCTTGCTTTTGATAAAAAAGGGATGGTAGAGCGATGGGTCAAAGCCCGCCGTTTTGGTTGTATCCTGAAATGCCCCCGGCGGCGTGTATCGGTACCTAAAGCGCTGCGGATAACGGTCCGCTTCGGATTGGGAGCTTACTTTTTGGACAAGAAACAGTTGGAAGATTACTGTCAAAACCAGGAGAATCTGAGGTGTCTTCATGGTCGCAAAGTTTGGTTAGTGTGGCATATGGAAAAAATGTTCGAACTCGTCAGTATACCTAAATTTAGGAGGAACGGAGGCGAAATCAAAACCGATTCGACACCTTCGGCTTCATGAGCTTGGTTTTTTCTTTTCGGATGCTTTTCTCCTTAATGAGGTTACCGTCCGCGCCCTAAATGGTGAGAATTGACTTGCTGCGGCTGTTTTGTGGAGCCGGCCCAATGTTGTTGATCCATTTCAACAATAAACAAAAGTGAATAAATGTATAATCTTTTTTAATTAAAGATTTCTTTATAAAATCCGAACCTGTACGATTCCTTTCCGTGATTGTGCCATAAAGTGTATCAAACTTTGAACAAAGGCCTTTACCAAACTAAAGCTGGATGAAACTACGGATATTGATTTTGATCGTGCTGCTATCGACAGGCATTCTCTCCGCTCAGGAGTCACAACCACGTGAGACCCTACTCGGTCAAAATTCCTTCAAAAATGTCGGATTTGCCGTTACAGCAGGAGTTGCCGGCGCCTCCTTTGATGGTGCCAGTGTATTGGTCGGGATGAGTCGTGCCGGCGCGGTGTTCAGCGACAAGATCGGTATCGGTGGATTTTATAACTTGTCCTTGAATGATTTTGTGCCTGAATCTGAAACCGATCCTAACACCTACATGGATTTCAGATGGGTTGGGGGGTATGTAGAGTACACTTGGCGGGCGCACAAAAAGGTCCACTTCACCTTCCCGCTCTTGATAGGAGGCGCAGAGTTGGAGTTGGACAGGGAGGGCCCGTCCTCTACCCAATTTGGCGAGGCCAATTTCCTCCTGGTGGAACCATCCGCGCTGTTGGAGCTGAATCTCACGAAAAATATCCGCTTGCTCGCCGGGGCGGGTTACAGGTTTGCGGGCGATTTTGCCTATCGAAGTATTGAAAGCGCAGACATTTCGGGATTTTCCGGGCAGATTGCCCTTAAGTTGGGAATTTTCCCTTGAAAATAACCAATCACAGCACACCTATTTGGAGAAGCTTTTTGGGAAACAGAAAAGTTTTCCCTTGCCAATTGGAGTTAATTTTGCTTGAGGGAGATACTTTAAAAAACGAAAAAACCTTTGCTCTCCTCCTTCGGCTAAGTATAGACTTTAGGTAGTGGATTGGATAATATTTGAGATTCAGCCCTTCTTTCAATACCATCCACGTTAGCCATTGGGATACAGCTTGCGCCTACGCCAAATTTCACACAGATGGGGAGGAGGATAGGCGAAATCAATACTTAACTATCCGATTTTACTTGATACGACCGAGGTGATTTTGTTGATATTTTGGTTTTCGGTTGCGAATTTGTAATTAATTTGCCCATTAATCCGCTGTATCACTATAAATGGAAAAAAAACTCACCAAAGGCATCAAAACCCGTGAATTGATCTTGGATAAGGCGAGGGAGGTGTTCAATGAGGAAGGGATTTTTTTGACGATCAATGAGTTTTCGCGGAAAATAGGGATGACGTCCGGACGCATCACCAACCATTTTCCTACCAAAGAGCATTTGTTTGTGGGTCTCTCCGAACAATATGAGGCCGAGATGGCTGAGGTGACTGCCGCACATCAGTATGGACCTGACCTTACCTTTGGGAAATTGGCGGCGCTGTTTTCAAAAGTAATGGACGTGCAGTATAAGCATCGCTCGGTGATCCTTTTTTTCTCCGTGATGCATCAATCCCAATCCGTGATGTTGGAGCAATTGCTCAAAACTTGGCTCAACCGTCAGGCGCGCTTGGAGCGGTTAGCCAATACTTTGGTGAGTCTAGGCCTGTTAGATGAAAGTATCCTTAAACCGGAGGAGTTTGCTGTTTTTAGGTTTCAGTATGTAAATCTGTTCACTACTTGGATGATCTCCTATTCTTTGTATGACGCAAAGAAGAGCTTCAAATCCATAAAACCCATCTACCTGAAGGGCATTTTCAGAGCGTTTGAAGATTACCTTACAGAAAAGGGTAGGATGCAATTCGATTCGATCGAATACAAGTAAGCTTGCTGATCATCGTTCGATTTTTCTCAGGATCCCTTCCCCATAGTTGCGAATCATCCCCGTCACCTCAAAATTGGACATGTGCAGCATCGTGATTTTATGAAGCGGCACGATGACGATCTCGCCTGTCGTAAAGGATGGGGCTTCCGGGATCATCAAAGTAGCCCATTCTTCGTTGCTTTCCACCAAGAAACAAACCTTTCTGATTCCTTCGTCTTTGAGCAAACAGGGCTTGAGGACCTTATCCTCGGAATCTTCTCCCAGATTCACCAATGCCTTGTAAAACTTGAATCCAGGCACATAGAACAACAGCTTGGATTCAAAATTGACGAGGTACCTGCGGAAGGCCCGTCGCCTCAACAAAAAACCAATCAGGAAGACAAAGAGGATGATGACGGACAGTCCAGACCCTTTTGGGTATTCCTCGACGCCGATGTTTTTGCCCATTTCCTCCAGTGCGGGCAGCATGCTGGACAGTATGAATTCGATGATTTTCCAAAATATGTATCCGATGGCTGCAAATGGCAACAGGAAAGACAGGCCGGTCCAGAATGTGACGATGAAGTCTTTAATGGGTTTTTTGAAAATCATGGAAATCCAGAAGGAACGCTTTGTTTACTGCTAATTAGGTACAAGCCATCGAATTATCCTCAATAATTCAAGCGCAGGTTGTTGACAATCAGGGTGCTGTTGACACCACCTTCAAAGTTTGCCCCCTCTGCGCTGGATGCTAAAACAAAACTGAGATGGGTTACCTCAACATTGGCATCTGCGAAAAGCCCATTGGCCGGAAACCAGTGGGCAGGAGAACCGGAAGGCAGTGTGCCATAAGTCAAAGGGATCGTGATTTCCTTGGGTTCGCTAACGGTATCTCCGCTTCTAAACCATGCGGTAGCGACGCGGCGGACAATGTTTCCTTCCCTGTTTTCAAGCAAAAGGTAGATGTCTGCTTGGTCTTTTTTGGGCAAAACCTGTCCTGATCCGTTTTTGTAAACTGCTCCAGGAGAATACGTATAGCTGATTGTAAAGCTTTTTGGACGCGCGGTGAATGGGGTTCCAAACTTGGCGGAGTTCAAAGGATTGGCAATGTCCAAGACAAAATCGCCGGTAAACATCGATCCTGCTGCCATGCCTTGTTTGAGTAATTGAGCCAAAGGACCCAAATCACGGGTGGTAAGCTTTGCCCCAAAATCGCCTGTACTAATTTCCGTTTTTTCGACATTCGCGGCACCAAGGGTCACAACCCCGGCATTGCCCGATGCCCAAATGGTATTTACGTCCTTTCCGGGCTCGAGGTAGTTTTTTCCTGTTGGGGTATGCCAATCGTCAAACCCGGAGTTTTCGAGTTGGGGTGTTTCTGTTTCTTTTTGGATGATGATGCGGTAGTTGACCATCGAACCGTCTTCGGCGGTGACTTGGTAAAACACCGGTTGTCTGAAATCCACCAAATCCCCTTTGCCAGGGGCGATGCTGGCATAGGAACTGAGGCTGATCGAATCCGCAAATAACCTCGAAACATCCACCTTAGCGCCCACAGTAATTCTGATTTGTAGGCTGTCGTTTTGGATTTGGGTATTGCCAACTTGTCCAGGTACCGTAAAGTACAGGATTTGCTTCAAAGAGGATTTGCCAAAATGATGCTCATCCAAGCAGGAAAACGTCAGCAGCATCATGCCAAGGACAAGTCCAAAGGAAAAGAGTTGTTTGGTCGTTTTCATAGATATACTGAGAATCCGAGGGACAATTCAAACAGGTTGATCTTCAGGCTAAGGTCATTGGAGACCACTTTGGAGTCGGGCAGGTTGGTGGCGGTTCCCCGTGTGACGGAGTTGCTGAGTCCAAAGGCACCGACATTGACCTCAAAGCCGAAGTTGCGCTGCACAAATACCAGCATCCCTGGGCGCATTTCCAGTCCATAATAGACCGAACTGGAAAATGTGCGCGTGAGGATTTGGTTGGTGGTTACTTCTTTTACCTGACTGCCATATCCGATTTGGATTTCGGTAGGGACGATGATGTAAAACCTGTTGCTTGTCCCCAAAGGAATAAAATTCTTAATGTAGGGACGGAAGGCCATTTGTCGCTCGGCAAGCCTGACGTCAGAGATGGTGCCATCGCTTGCTTGTTGGGTGCTGATATCTTTGGTGCTTCCGTACAAAAGGCCAAGTCCTATACCGAGGTTGTCCTTGATCGCATAGCCGGGGTCGAGCCGTATTGAGAACGAGCGACGGTCATCATTGAGATAGGTAGCGAATAGCTGTCGGTCGTTTTCAGCCCGTTTTTGGGAGGCAGAGAGACTCAAGCTACTGAACCAGGTACCTTTGGTGATAGGCACCCCGGCAGACTCGGATTTTGATTGTTGGGAAAATAGGGGATGGGCTGCGCATACCAGCAGGCAGAGCCACAATGTCCTCATCAGCATGTTCATATTTTTCGGAAAGATTGAGAAGACTCCCTTTTCTGTGATGCAAATACTTGGGAGAGACTGGATTATTTCTTGTTTTCGAAAAGCGATTTCTTGGTCTCGAAGTCAACGATCGCAGCGACAATTCCCGCAACAATCCCCGCGATAACGGCTGCAATGGGCAGACTGACTTCCACCTCACCCGCAATTCGCTGGAGCAAAATCGCAAAAATGACGACCAGTCCGAATGCATACACACTGTGCTTCAGTGCCTTTACAAAGAATGTAGGGAAATAGGAGGGCTTGTTTTCGACTTTCGTTTGGAAAAACGCGATGGATGTCAGGATAAATGCCAAGGAAATGGCCAATGGTACAGCGCCTGAAAAAACGGTATGGCTTGAAGAAGATATTTGGTCTTGTGTTAGCAGCATTGTTGGATGGCTTTTGTCCAGAATAAACCAATTGATGATGCCGTTGATGACTGCATTGACGACGCCGTTGATGGCGGCTCCTTTTTTGATTTCGTTGAGTGTCATGGGATCTATTGTAGTTGAGATTAGTAAAACATGAAGAAGGATGCCTGGAAGCTCAGCCAATCGTAGACCTCGGATTCAAAACTGCTCTTGATAGCAGGGCCGGGGCTTGCCCAGGAAAATAGGCCTAGGAATAGGAAGTTTCCCTTCAGGAAGTAGCGGTAGGTCGTGGTAAACTCATGGCCGTAATTTTTTTCGGTCAGGTTCGCGATCGGAGCGAGTGAGCCAAGATTGCTGAACGAATCCGCCTTGAGGAAAAAGTAGTCGAAACTCAGGTCCATGTTCTTTTTCAGGTATCCTTTGACCTCGACCCGGTGGGTTATCAGGTTGCCGTCGCCTATGATCTTCCGGAAATTGATCCCCTGTACCCAGTTGCCGAGGCCACCGGTTTGAAGTGCGTCGAATCTTTCAAACCTTGAGGTACTTGGGTCATCTCCCTTCATGAACGCATATCTGTAATAGAAAGAAGGGCTGAACTTCCAGGCTTTTTTGAGCAAACCTCCGCCGAGATACCAAGCATTGGAAACCATGTCGGCATTGGAGTGCCATTGGTAAGCGAATTCTGATTTAATGAATATCCCTTTGCCCGCGATATTATTGATCCACACCTTTGGATTGAGGGTTTGCAGGCCCTCCAAGGGGATTCTTCCGTTTGGTGTCGCATATGAGGACTTGGAGGACTGAATGGAAATGTGGTGCAGTCCGAGGTCGAGGTGTTTATTGTCGTTGAAAAGGACACCTCCTCCGAGAAAGCGCGTGTTGGTTTGCCTATCTTTAAACAATTCCTGCGGTTCCAGGAAAAAGGCAGAGAAGTTGAACTTTTTCCAATGGACCTTTCCCCAAGCGGTCATTTGGTAGGCTGTCCGGGAATTCAAGTACAGGCTTCCCCTTTCACCCGCATTGGCAGAGCCCGAAAAGCGCGAGAAAAGAAAGCCGTCATTGAGTTGGAAAAATTGCCGACCCGCGGAGATGTCAATTGAAAGATTCCTGTTTTTTCCGAGCTGTGGGATTAAAACGCCTGCATACAGGCGTTCAAACGCGCCGTAGATTGCCGTACCTTCAGAATAAATGTCGTTTGTATTTCTTGCCGAAATCAGGAAAGAGGCAGCTCCGTATGGGTATATTTTGGATTTCCCTATTTGGGTGATGCCTCCGATACCTGGCTCCAAAAACGTTTCTCCCCAAAACCTTGGGCCCCGTACGGCGGCATTGTCAGCGACTGGATTTCCTTGGGTAAATTCAGGGCCTTTTGAAAAGAAGGCATTTTGGTCATGATAAAAACCAAAAGCACCGTTGAGGATCAATGCAAGCTTGCTTCGGTCTGTTTCCAAAAGGACCGGAAACCGCGTTTCTTTTTTGGACGGGAGGGTTTCCTTTATCTCGCCGGGACCGAGAAACACAGCAGAAATGACAAGTACGACGGGTCCGGAGATTTCGGGTGTGTAGACTTTGTAACTGGCTGACTTGATTTGGGGCTGGCGGAGAAAGGCACTGACCGCTAAATCGGCCGTCATTTCCCTAAAGACGCCTCCCGGCTGCAGTTTGAAATTGTCATAGAGGGCCTGCAATTCCGCTGAGTCAGCAAGGTATTGCTTGCCCTCCTTTTCCAACAAAATCACCACAGATCGTATTGGAGAGCCCTCGACCGTATTGGGGACCACTTCTACGCCAAAAATCTGACTGACTTGAGCTACGCCTTCATGGCGTTTTGAGAACAGCAGTACCAATAGGAGAAAAATCCAGTAAATGTTTCTCATAAGCGAATAGCAAAAAACTGTGGGAATGCACAAGCATTCCCACCGGTTTCGATTGTTTAGTCTTTTTTGGTTGGCATCTTACTCTTATAAGTTCCACCGCCGTCAATCCGCAGATCGATTCCCGTGATCCATTGTGCGGCATCACTCATCAAAAACATCATCCCATAGGCGATTTCAATAGGCGCTCCCCTGCGCTTCATCACAAACATATCTGAAAGTGCTTTGAGCATTTCGGGGGTATAGCCAGCGGCGAGCGTACTGTCTCCGTTATCTACAGAACCAATGAGTACCGTGTTGAAACGGACTTTTGGACCTGAGACGACGGCCATGCTCCTGACCATATTCATCAAACCAGCCTTGGCTGTGCTGTATTCAATAAACTCTGGCGAGGGAGTCACCCCAACCATAGAACCTGAGAAAACCACGGAGGCATTTGGTTCTTTTTCCAAGTGTGGCATGCAAAGTTTGGTGAGGTTATAAGCACCTACCGTGTTGAGCAGGTAGGATTTGACCATTTTGTCGGTATCGGAGCCCCAAATCGGTGTATTGGCTCCCCAGCCGACGTTGTTGATCAATCCTGAGATTTTGCCGAAGGTGTCCAAGGTTGCCTTCACGAGTTTTTCAAGGTCTGCCTCGTTTGTGGCGTCGGTTTTGATTCCAAGCGTTTTTTTGCCGGATTCCTTTTCAATCGCTGCGGCGACTTGTTTTGCTCCCTCTTCATTGAGATCGGAGATGACGACGTTTGCTCCCAAGGATGCGAAGAGATGTCCTGCGGCACTACCTATCGCTCCAGCCGCGCCTGTGATGATGATTACCTTTCCCTCAAAGGAGAACAATTTTTCGATAGCTGACATGATGGTAAGTTTTATAGATTGAGTTTAGTCCAAGGTTTGAATACCGCCGCCATTGACGAAAATGACCTGTCCGCTGACCCATTCTGAAACTGGTGCGGCGAAATACAGGACGGTACCCGCGATGTCTTCCACTTCTCCAAGTCGCTTGATGGGGGTATGGGTGAGCATTTTTGCCTCGATTTCGGGAGTCAAAACGGAGGCAAGCGCAGCTGTTTTGGTAGCGCCCGGGCCAACGGCATTGACTCTGATGCCGTCGATACCGTAATCCATGGCAAGGTTGGCGGTCATGTGGTTCATCGCAGCTTTTGAGGATGCGTACGCGCTCATATTGGGGCTTTTATTGATGCTGGCCATAGATGTGATATTGATGATGGATCCATATTTCCCATCCTTCATGTGCGGCGCACAGAGTTGGGAAAGGCGCCATGCCGAATAGACGTTGAGCTTGAAGCGCCAAGCGAAGTCATCCACTGTAATGTTGCGGGGATTTTCACGGCCACCGCCGCCGCCACCGGCATTGTTGACTAGGATATGGACTCCCCCGAGCTCCTTGACTGTCCTGTCGACCAAATTCACCAAATGGCTATCTTCCGTGACGTTACATTCGACCGCAATGGCCTTAGCTCCCGAAGCGGCGATTTCATCCGCTACGGCCTGCGCATCTGCGAGTTTGAGATCGCTGACAGCCACCGATGCGCCAGCCTGCGCAAGGATCAATGCACATGCTTTTCCAATGCCATTGCCGCCACCGGTGACTATGGCAACCTTGCCTTTTAATGAGAAAAATTGATTGAATTCCATGGTCTTGTCTGTTGATTTTCCATGATGCGAATTTATTATTTTCACATATTAAAAAAAATAATTTTTTTATTTTAATCAAAGTGAATCTTTACCTATCCAAATATTTTGATATGGTTGAGGCCCCATAGTAGGGAAGGACAATCGAAGCCTTAAATTGAAAAGTTACACCTTGTAAGTGGGGCACGCGTTTGCCAATTGGTCATGAAAAAAGGTGAACCTAACGGTAGGGATTATTCAGACGAACCGCGAAAAATTCACTTCAAGTTTGCCTATATTGGACTTTGAAATTGAAACCAAAGCTTGAGCAGATGAAGCAGATTTGGTGGTTTGGCTTTTTATGTCTTCTCTTTTTTTCTTTTGAGGCAAAGCCCCAAAAGGCGGATGCTTGGACGGGAAAGCCTGAATTGACGTTTTCCGGATTTTTGGACGTTTTTTACGTCTATGATTTTGCAAGACCTGATGGTCCTTCAAGGCAACCTTTCTTTTACAACCATAACAGGCACAATGAATTCAACCTGAACCTTGGCTTTATCCAATGGAATGTTTCAAATGCCAAATACCGGGCAAATCTTGCGCTCCAATCGGGGACTTATCCCAATGACAACTACGCCGATGAACCAGGATTGCTCAAGGCGGTATTGGAAGCCAATGTAGGTATATCCCTTAATGCCAATAACAGCCTATGGCTGGACATGGGAATCATGCCTTCCCATATTGGATTCGAAAGCGCCATTTCGATGGATAATCCTACCTTGACCCGCTCAATCTTGGCGGAAAATTCGCCATACTTTATGGCCGGTGCAAAGTTGGGGTATCAGCCAAATGAAAAGTGGTATCTGGCTGGCTTGATCCTAAATGGCTGGCAGCGAATTCAGCGCTTGCCCGGGAATTCCATTCCCTCCTTTGGGAGCCAAGTGACTTTTACACCGACTGAGGGAATGACTTTCAATTGGAGTACTTTCGTTGGTACAAACGACCCCGATAGCACACGTAGAATGAGGTATTTCAATAACATCTTCGGGAAGTTTCAATTATCGGAGAAACTAGCTCTTACAGCCGGATTTGACCTTGGCTTGCAGCAATCGCAGAAGGGCAGTAGTAGCCTTGACCCATGGTTTAGTCCCGTTGTTATTGCCCAATATAAGATCCAACCCCATTGGCGAACGGCGATCAGGGCCGAATTTTATCAGGACCGCACAGGGATCATGATTCCGACCGAAACAGCAAACGGTTTCCAAACCTTAGGAATCTCGGGAACTTTGGACTTCCTGCCAACGGACGCCATCATGCTAAGGACGGAAGCAAGATGGCTGAATAGCCAAGATCGGATCTTCGAAAGTCCAAATGGAAATACGAGCACCAACTTTTTTGTAGGTGTTTCGCTGGCAGCTAGATTCAATAAGACATGGGCGGATTGAAAACGGGAGGACGCATGTCCGAGCTCCCGACTTTTCCATTGACTTTTTGGCCTTTCGGCTTGAACCTGTTAGACATTAGCCCTTGGCAGGAGTCCACATCGGACCGATTGCAACAAACATGATTAGCGTATTGAAAAACACGTTGGCGGCATTCCCGGAAGCTACCGAACCTGCACTGTCCAACACAAACCAAAATAGAATGCCAACCAGCACTGTTTTTCTGACTTCCTCAGGAGCTTTGTCATATACCCAGGTAGAAAGACACCAAACGGTCGCTCCCCAGCCCAGCAGAAATCCTCCAGTAAGTGCTGAAAGAAAGCGTGTGGTAGGAGCCTCGAAATCCTGGGCACCGTCTATGGGCCATCCAAGTAGGTCCATTGTCAGGCGGGCAGCTTCGGAGGTTGCTTGCATTGTTCCAAAAAAGAATACCGGTCCAAAAAGGCCGATTGCAATGGCTGTGATTTTCAACCAAGCTTTGTGCGTTTTTTTACTTGCCATGGTGGAATATGGGTTAAAGAGGTTTTTTTCGAAATTACCTCCCTACATCCATATCCTTTAGACTAAACGGTACAATAAGTTGGTCTAAAACTGTGCGGACAGTTTTTTCAGGTTGGCGAAATAACTGGACAGCCATGCCATCGAAAAGTTTTCCGGGGTCATCTGCAGGAAAAAGTTTTCCAGTGCAAGTTCAAAAATACTCTGGAGTTGGTTTTTTCCGAGTTTCGGATTGAGTTCCCTTACCCAAAGCAGGAAGATGGCATCTCCCACAAGTTGGTCGGTTTTGGAAATCGTATTCGCAAATACGGCATTGTCTCGGTGTATGCGCAGTTGGCGACTGAAAAGCAAATCGATCCGATGCTCGCATAGGATATTGAGGAGTTCGGGCTCGATGGATTTGGCAAGGGATTCCTTTTGGGATAGGATTTTGGCTTGGACGAGATGGTGTTCCAAAAGCAGCGCCATCAGTATTTCCATATCCGCGAAATGGTGATAGAATGAGGATTTGCTTACGCCAACCAATTGCGAAAGCCCATCGATCTTCATCCCTTTCCAGCCCTGCAATGCAAACTGCTCATAGGCGATCGCTATCCATTTCTGTTTTTGGGACGATTGAGCCATAGTTTGGTGTTTTTTCAAATTTACGGATCCAACCCAGATCCATTTGTTCAGTTTTTCGAAAAAGTGCATTCAGCTGTTTGGGATTTGCGATCCCGAACCCTTTTGATCGGCAATCCAAAGTCCGCTTCTTAGGCTAAAAATTAGCCATCAGACTGAGTATAAAATTCCTTCCCGGAGCGGCTATACCTGAGCTGTAGGTTCGATATCGGACGTCTGTAAGATTTTCAAAACCCAGGCTGGTCGATAGCAGGTTGTTGATTTTCCAGTACCCTTTTAAGTTAATCGTAGCCCAAGAAGGGCTGTACGGGTTGCCATTGGTATCGACGGCATAGAGTTCGGGTTTCCCGCGTTCTTCGAGGGGGAGTTGTCCAAAGCTGAATCCTCCCGAATAATCCGAGTACAGCATCAACCACCAGTTTTCTTTCTTGAATTCAAGCCTCGTTTGCCCGAAGGTGGGCGGCGCATGCCTGGATGGGCTTTTTTCCCCGTTTTCCATTTCCTCAGTGCCTTTCTGGATATTGAGGCGGCTGGTAAGGCTGAATTCCCTGGTGAATTTGATCTCTACCGCCGCCTGTAAGCCGATAATTTGGACAAACGCCGCATTTTGCAAAGCCAATACTTTGCTCAGCTCCCCGTCATACAGGATACTATCCTGCCCGCCTAACTGAAAGGAGCGGCGTACCAAAGCATCATCCAAATAAGTATAGTATCCGGTCAAGTCGAGCATGATTCGGTCGCCTATGACCTTTCCGACATTGGCTTCCAAGTTGTAGGCATACTCTGGCAAAAGGTCAGGATTGGGTACCATGACCGTGCCCGGTTCGGAGTCGAAAAACTTTCCGATATCGTCCACATTGGGCGAACGAAATCCCGTGGAGGCGTTGAGGTGCATCGTCCAGGAATTCCCGGGGGTCCAAACCCAACCCGTGCTGAATGTGGTGGCTGCATTCCTGTTTTCGCTCGTCACAAAGGGCAGCGGATAGAAGCCGACATTGTTGGAAAAGTCAGCATACAGCCTGAAGTAATTGTACCGCAAGCCTGCCTGCAGCAGCGATTGTGGCGAAATGCGATGCTGGTATGTTCCATAGGCCGCGTAGGAACTCCATTCGGAATTTGGATACCTAGCAGGTCCCTGCTCCGTGATGCCTGAGTCGATATTTTCATCGCTTCCCGTGGAATGCACATCATTGCGGACCCATTCCAGACCATAGAAGAGTTTTCCCTTGTTGCCAAAACCTTTGGTTAGGTCCATATTGACCGAGTAGGCATCGACCTTTTCCGTCCGGGTTCTTCGGATTGGGTCGTTGAAATTGCGGTCGATCCTGCTTTCCTCAAACTTCTGGTATGCCAGGTTGACCGAGAGCTCGTCGTACCATTTTCCGTTGCCGACGTGTCGGGCACGCAGGTGGTTCATCATCCAGATTTGGGGGCCGTATTTCCATTCTGCACTTCGGGGTTGACCATTTGGACGGAATCGAATCAGTCGGTCATACCGGCTGTAGGGGCTGGTTTCTGAAAAGTGGAAGGCGTATTGCAGATCCCAGCGTTCAGACGGCTTGAACCGGAGTTTCTGCATCAGATTGATTTGGTCATAGCCCGAAGGGACCTGTAGGAGTGGATTTGTGTTTTCTACCAATACATCTTTGTCCCCGATTCGCTCGACATAGTTTGGCCTCAAAAACTCTTCCGGCCCCCGGGTTCCCATCCTTAAATCCCCAAAATCATGGCGACTAAAACTGCTTACTCCCGACCAGTTTTTTCCCCCGTAGCTCAGATGCGCATGTCCGGTTTTCTCCTTGTTGGCCGTGGTGCCGCGAAGGGTAACATTTCCTGTGACAGACGCTTGCTTGCTCCGGTCAACGAACTCTGCCGCGAGCGTTTGGAAGCTCATAACCGCCCCGATTGCATCGCTGCCATAAATGATGGATCCGGGACCGAAAAAGACTTCTGTGCTTTGTGTGGCGAATGGATCCAGGGAAATCACATTTTGGAGGTTGCCGCTGCGGAATATCGCGGTATTCATCCTCACGCCGTCGACGGTATAAAGAAGCCTATTGGTTGAGAATCCACGGATCATGGGGCTTCCGCCACCCTGTTGGCTTTTTTGGATAAAAACTTCCCCAGAAGTCCCCAACAGGTCAGCGGCTGTTTGCGGATTGAATATCTTTCTTTCTTCGGCAGAAATTACCGTGATCTTGGAGGGGATTTCGCTTCGATTCTGGTTCCAGCGGGTCGCAGAGACAACGGATTCTTGAAGGGAAAATAATAGCGGATTCAACCTTACTTCGAATCCCATCGCCGCTAGCTCTTCATAACTTTTCACCAATTCTGTATATCCAAAGGCATGGATGTGGATTTTGTCAAATCCTTTCCATCCGCTTATGTCGGCTTTGCCGGAAGCGCTGGTAAT
The DNA here is from genome assembly GCF_021491425.1 of Mariniradius sediminis. Classification (NCBI taxonomy): domain Bacteria; kingdom Pseudomonadati; phylum Bacteroidota; class Cytophagia; order Cytophagales; family Cyclobacteriaceae; genus Mariniradius; species Mariniradius sediminis. The sequence goes on from NZ_JAKEVZ010000004.1 coordinate 258,626, forward strand.
CAATTGGGATTTGGATTTTGGGTGGAAAATAAGCGCGGATTCGAGGGGAAGCTTGGTATCCGAAGCCAGTACAATGAGTTGTTGGGCAGACGAATACTGCCATAGTCCTGCAACGAAAAGAAAAAAGAGTAAAGATAAACGCAACACAGCCCGGATTTGTAGTAGCTAATTGGGCCCGAAAAATAGCGAAGTTTGCCTTAATCCAACGATCGGAATTTTTGGAAAGGCACAAAGTCCTGTTGGAAGCGGAAAAAGTCTGAAAACCAAAATACCTGCAGCATAGACCGCAGGTATTTTTAGGGATAATTGATTGCTGTCCGCTTAGTTGATGGAATCCAATTCGACGTTGAGGTCGACCATCTCAGGGGCGATTTCCAGCAGGTCAGGCGCCTGTTCGGACGAAACGACGCCGCGGGCGATGAGTTCTGCGATCATATCCATTTGCCTCGCCATGTCCAATCCATTTTTGTGGCCTTCCTGAAACTGCTTCAACAAGTCCTCATCGCCTATGGCGGCATATCGCGCCTTGCGTGCTTCCTGGAGTCTGGCGTTTTTCTGCTCGATCAGGTCATCGACGCGCTTTTGGAACGCGTCCTCCATTTTCTGCAAATATTCCTCAGCCACCGTAGTCCCATAAAAAGGTGCTTTGTCGAGATCTAATACTTCTTGGCTTCCATCTTGGTGAATGACGGTCACGTGGGTACTGTCTTGGTCCATGATGAATTTGTCACCGGTATCTACGTCAGTGACCGCGTCACCTTCGAATACAAATCTTTCCTCTGGAGCTTTTTCTGTCTTGCAGGCCCAAAGCAGTCCTGCGGTAAGCATAATTGCGATCGTTTTTTTCATGTTGTTGATTATTTAGTAAAGTGTTTTGTTGTTCATATTTTTCCATTCCATAAAAACTTCCATGGCTGCCGGTTCGAAGATATGCTCAAATGCAATTTTCCTTTTATCGGTTGGAAGTTCGATTTCACCATAAATAAACTGGTCGTCGAAACCAATCGAAGCGGCGTCTGATTTGGTATTGGCAAAGTAGACCTTTTCGGGTCTTGCCCAGTATATCGCTCCCAGACACATGGGACAAGGTTCGCAGGAAGCGTAGATTTCGCAGCCATCCAACTGGAAGGTGCCCAAATTCCTACAGGCATCCCGAATCGCTACCACCTCGGCATGGGCGGTGGGATCGTTGGTCAGCAACACTTCGTTGGAACCTTGGCCGACCACTTCTCCATCCTTGACAACTACACAGCCGAATGGTCCGCCTTTGCCGTTTTTTATTCCATTTCTGCTTAGGTCAATGGCCATTTGCATGAAGTATTTCGGGTCTTTTTTCATTAAGAAACAAAGTATTTTGGCTCGGAATCCTCAATTAAGGCAACGTTGCAAACGACGAAAAGTTCAGAACTTAAGTTGGAAAATCAAAAGCCAGTGCACTCAAAATGGTAAATAATTTGGAAAAGTTGGCAGAAAACAATCAGAAATGATTCCAAGTCAAATGTATCTCAGCTCATCCAACGAGACAAAAAATTCATAAAGGGTTCTTTGTAATTGTCGCTGACGGTGATATGGGCGTCACCGATATTCACGACGTTTCGGGAGACCGAATCGATATGGTTGAGATTGATGATGTAGGAGCGATGGACACGCATGAAATCCTGCTGTGGCAGCATGTCTTCCATGGCTTTCATACTGGTGAGGGAAAGCAGGGGATTTGGTTTGTTGGTCAAGTGAACCTTGACATAGTCTTTGTAGGCTTCCACGTAGGCGATGTCTTTTACCATCACTTTCACCAACTGGTATTCCACTTTCAGGAAAATATAATCGTGATTTTTCTCCAGATCCGGGATCGATTCAGCAGGTTTTTGAAGTTTTTCGAAGTATTGGTATGCTTTGGTGGCGGCTTTTAGGAATTCCTCATAGCTGAAGGGCTTGAGTAAATAGTCCAAGGCATCTACTTTGTAGCCTTCGATGGCGAACTGATTGTAGGCCGTGGTGAAGATGATGCGTGGTTTTTGACCCGAGTTCTTGCCGTCAAGTATCCTGGCGAGTTCCATCCCTGAGAGGTCCGGCATTTGGATATCAAGGAAAACGAGGTCCGTCTGGTTTTGGTTGAGATAGCCCAACGCTTGGATTGCGTTATCGAACTTGGCTTCCAATTGCAGAAAGGACGTTTGGGAGATGAATTTCGACACCAAGTCGAGCGCAAGAGGCTCATCATCTACCGCAACACACCGGAGTTTCATTTCAGTTGGATGCTTAGGTTTACCTTGTATTGGTTTCGGGTATTTTCGCTATCAATACCCAAGGAATATTTGCTGGGATAGAGCAAGTCCAGCCGCCGCTTGGTATTGGTTAGCCCGATGCCGCTGGCATTTCCTTCCGGCGTATTCTCGGAAGCCTTGAATTTATGGTTTTCGGTAAATAGTTTGAGCTCGTTTCCTTTTTTGTCGATAAAGACCTTGATGAAGCTGTCCTGCTGTGAACTGATGCCATGTTTGAAGCAGTTTTCGATAAAAGGAAGCAAAAGCATAGGTGCGATTTCGACTTCATCTACCTTTTCGGGAATATTGATATCCAGGTGCACCCGACTGGAAAGCCGCAGCTTCATCAATTCGACATAATCCCGGATAAAATCCAGCTCCTTACTTAGTAACGTATGGTTCTTCTCTGTTTCATAAAGCACATAACGCATCATCCGGCTGAGCTTCAGCAGGGCAGTTTTGGCTTTTTCAACATCAATATTGGTCAGCGAATAGATATTGTTGAGTGTATTAAAAAAGAAATGCGGATTGATCTGCGCCTTAAGGTAGGAGAGCTCAGCATTGATCTTCTGCTGCTCAAACTCGAGGCGTACTTTTTCGTCAGCCTGCCATTTCTGAACGGTAGCAATCGAGGTGCTGATACCCACGGACATGCTGAACACGAAGAAGTTTGTCACATCCCAATACCAGTTTCTAGGCTTGTCGACGTGCGGTGTATTTGGTCTAAAAACCTCATGCATGACTGCTGACATGTTGAAATACTCGTCGAATCCCACCAAAAGAAGCACAAAGGAAATCCCTGCCAATGTATTGACGATAAAGAACATGGGGATGCGATTTGTGAAAAGAAACCTTGGAACGAGTACAAAAAAATTGAAATAGAAGGCGATCAGAAGCAAAAAAAACGTGAGGGCCTGCTTGCTCCACCAAATTCCCGGCATCTCCATTTCCATGGAAAGCGGCCTCAGCAGGAATACAAATGACCCGAACAAAGCCCAACCCAATATATGGATAAAGACGGGGAAATTTTTCTTAATGGGTGAACCTGACATGGTTATGCGGTTGATTCGATCTCAAAAGAATACAAAAAATTGGCCATTTGCCAAAACATTCTACCAATCTGCCCATTTTGTCGGCAGAATTACCATTTCGTCGGATAAGGGGGCCTGGCACGGGCCCATGGTTCATTCAACCTGCTTTTAGGTCATTTCGTCGAGACATTTACCCCGCTTGTCTATTTGATTTTTTTATGAAATGTGCCTGATGTTCCTTTGTTGTCGAAATCTATTCCAACGATACCACAAAGGATTATGAAAACTTTAAACCAACTATTATTTACTTTCCTGCTGCTCCTGACTACAGGATTTTGGGGAGCCCAAGCCCAGACACCTGCCCAAACAAAGGCAGTATATAAGGTGTCAGGCAGGATTTTGGACAAGTCCAACAACCAGCCCATTCCCTATGCAGCGGCGGCCTTGGTAAATCCCGAGACCAACCAAAGCGTAGCGGGCGCTGTCGCGGACTTCAATGGCAACTTCGTCATCACGGGTTTTGCCAATGGGAAATATGCGGTGCAGGTTTCCTTCATGGGTTTTCAGAATTTCACCACCGAACCTTTTGAACTTTCCGAGCAGAACCCAAGCATTGAGTTGGGTAATGTTGCTTTGGACCAAGAAGCGGTCGCCTTGCAAGAGGTGACGGTCATGGGCCAGCGGGATTTGATTGAGGAAAAGGTCGACCGTACGATTTACAATGCCGAAAACGACAAAACCCTCATGGGTGGCGACGCAACGGACGTCATGAGAAGGGTGCCGATGCTTTCTGTAGACTTGGATGGAAACGTTTCCATGCGCGGTAGCTCGAATATCCTTGTCCTTATCAATGGCAAACAATCTGCTATTGTAGCCACAAACGTATCGGAAGCATTGAAGCAGATCCCCGCCGAAGAGATCAAATCCATCGAGGTAATCACTTCTCCTTCAGCCAAATACGATGCCGAAGGTACGGGCGGTGTCATCAATATTGTGACTAAGAAAAACAACCTCCAAGGTGCTTCTCTGAATATCAACTCCAGCGTCGGTTACAGGGGCTCCAACCTCGGCTTGAATGCCAGCTTGAAGAAAGGCAAAATGGGCTTTACTTTGGGTGGTTTCGGCAGGGCAGGATACAATATCCTTGGTTTCTTTGACAACGCGCAGTATATCACAAATAGCGACGGAAACACCGTCAAAGTCCTCCAATCTGCCGATACGCGTAACAACATGCTTTTTGGAAGGTACAATTTTGGTTGGGATTATGAGATCAACAAGTACAACTTCCTCACAGCATCAGTTGGCTTTGGTATCAGAAACATGACCAACAGACAGGATGGTCTTTCGACCGACACCTACAATGAAGAAGCGCTTATCAGTTCAACATTGAGCGACGTGGTAGTGGACAACCTTTCAAACAACGTGGATGTCAACCTGAACTACACGAAGACCTTCGAAAAACCGATGAAGGAGTTCAGCATCTCCTCGTTGTATTCCAACAACAACTTGACGAATGATTTCATCAATAGCCTCTACAATGGCACTTTTGATGACATAGCGAGCAGGATCAAAAACAACAACTTGGGAAGAAACCAGGAATTTACCATCCAATTGGACAACGTGCAGCCTATAGGCTCGCAAAAAGGTCAAATCCTGGAGTACGGAGCGAAGAATATCCTCAGAAAGGCCAATTCTGATTTTACCTACTTTACCGCACAGGGACCTGATGGTGAGTTTATTCCAGTGGACGATGTCCAGTTTTCCAATGAATTCAGCTATGATCAAAACGTGACCGCTGCTTATTCTTCATTTACGACCACGGTTTTCAAAAACTACGGGTTGAAAGCGGGATTGCGCTACGAGTACACGACGATCAACGCTGATTTCGCAAATTCCGACCTGCCTGCCGAGATTCCAAACTATGGGCTTTGGGTACCTAGTGCCAACTTGAGCCGCAAACTCAAAAACGGCAACATGATCAAAGCTGCTTACAACAGAAGGGTACAACGTCCATTTTTGAACTTCCTGAACCCCAACATCAACGCCGCAAACCCAAGACAGATTACGCAGGGTAACCCACTCTTGGATCCGGAATTGACAGACAACTATGAGCTTTCCTACAGCACGATGGTGAAAGGTTCTTCGATCAACTTCACAGGTTTCTTCAGAAACACTACCGGTTCGATACAGCCTGTCAGGTCAGTATTGGAAGACGACATCATCTTCACTACCTATGAAAACGTGGGAACAGAAAAGGCATACGGGTTGAGTTTATTTTCAAACATCAATATTTCGGGCAAATTCTCCCTCAATGGTAGCATTGACGGGTACTATGCCTACCTGAACAACGGTCTCGAAGATCCATTGTATGCCGCTCAAAACGAAGGCTTTGTCATTAGCGGTAGAGTTTTCGCCAATTATTCCCTTCCAAAAGACTGGCAAATCCAAGCATTTGCCTTTGCTAGAGGTAGACAGGTTCAATTGCAGGGCTTTGCAGGTGGCTTCGGGATGTACAGCTTGAACTTCAACAAGCAGTTTGCTGAGAAAAAGGGCAGCATCGGATTTGGTGCAGAAAACTTCTTCACGCCGGTGTTCCGCATCAACAGCGAGCTTACCACGCCCACCATCATGCAGCAGTCAACAATGGGCATGAAAAACATGAACTTCAAAATCAACTTCAACTACCGCATTGGTAAACTGAGTACCCAAGGCCCTCCTAGAAGGAAAAGAGGTGTCAACAACGACGACATCAAAGAAGGCGGCGAAGGTGGAAACAACGCTGCCCAAGGTGGAATGGGAGGAAATAACTAGGGTTTAAATATAGATTGAGTTTATTATGAAAAAACCCGCTCTGGAATTCCAGGCGGGCTTTTTTATTTTCTAAGGAAAAAAACCAAGGTCAAACATTCAATTGCGATTCCGTTCTTCTTCCTCTCGCTTCTCGACTCTCGTTTCTTGTCTCTGAATCTTCTTCTTACTTCGTACTTCTAACTTCGTACTTCTTATTTCCTGTACATTACTTGATTCACAGCATCCAATGTCCGCTTTACGTTTGGAATGGTGACATCGATATAGGTCGGCGCATAGCTCAACGGCACATCCATGGAGTTGACCCTGATGACAGGAGCGTCCAAATAGTCAAATGCATTTCTTTGAAGATGGTATGCGATTTCGGAGGAGATGGCCGCCAAAGGGTTGGCTTCTTCAACCACCACGCACCTGTTTGTTTTTTTCACGGAGTCAACCACAGCCTTGTAATCGATCGGTCTTACGGTACGCAAGTCGATCACTTCTGCTTCGATCCCCTCTTTGGCAAGTTCTTCGGCAGCTTCCAAAGCCACTTTCATCATCTTGCCAAAGGAAACAATGGTCACATCCTTTCCTTTTCTCTTGATGTCCGCGACACCGATTGGAAGCAGGTATTCTCCTTCAGGCACTTCGCCTTTGTCGCTGTACATCAATTCGGACTCCATGAAGATCACGGGATCATTATCGCGGATGGAAGCTTTCATCAAGCCTTTGGCATCATAGGGATTCGAAGGGACTACTACTTTGAGGCCGGGCGTATTTGCAAACCAGTTTTCAAAATTGGAAGAGTGTGTGGCACCCAATTGGCCAGCATTACCTGTCGGACCTCTGAAAACGATCGGCACGCTGTAGGCACCTCCCGACATGGCGAGCATTTTGGCCGCGGAATTGATGATTTGGTCGATTGCTACCAAGGAGAAGTTGAAAGTCATGAATTCGATGATTGGTCTCAGGCCATTCATCGCGGCACCAACGCCAAGTCCGGCAAATCCTAGCTCCGCAATCGGCGTATCGATGACACGATCCGGGCCGAACTCGTCAAGCATTCCTTGGGAAACTTTATAGGCACCGTTGTATTCCGCCACTTCTTCGCCCATCAAAAAGATGTTTGGATCACGTCGCATTTCTTCGGACATGGCTTCTCTCAGTGCTTCTCTAAATTGAATTACTCTCATCTCAAACAGTATTTAAGGCCGTAAAAATAGAAAGGAATCCCTCAAATACAAAACAGCCTTCGGCATGCGCTGCCGATATTTGATGAAGCTACATTTCACCCATTCTTATGGATAAATGGGCTATTTTTCAGGCTTTACGACAGGCATACCGGCTTCGATCCAATTATTGATGCCGCCATCAAGCATATAGACTTTTTTGAAACCCAGTTCCTTCATCTTTTCTGTGGCAGGTATTGTTCTCCGCGCGGAACGGCAGTACACATAGTATGTTTTCTTTTTGTTCAGTTTGGATACTTCCTCTTCGAAATTTCCGCCTGTCCAATTCACAAAAATCGCATCTTCGATATATCCTTCGGCGATTTCCTCGGGAGTTCGGATATCCAGAATCACGCTTTTCTTGCCCTTATGGCCCATTTCATTGAACTCCTTCGGCGAAAGTTTCGGTGCACCTTCCTGGGCGATGGCTTGGGCCGACCAAGTGATTAAAATTAAACTGAAAATAGAGCTGAGGTAAATTTTCATTGTTTTCATGATACAATTGGTTTTGGGTTAATATTGTGCTGGTATTTTTGGAACAATAAATATACCCCAATCGAACCGCACGATGGTAAAAATCGCCCTAATTTCCGATTCCCACGGTTACATTGATCACAAAGCGCTGCCCTATTTGCAGGATGCGGATGAGATTTGGCATGCCGGTGATATTGGTGAATTGGGCGTACTCAATATTTTACCGCAAGGCAAACTTAGAAGGATCGTAACTGGAAATATCGATGATACGGAGGCTAGGGCTTTTTTTCCAGAAACATTATTCTTTGAAGTCGATGGACTGAAGGTACTGATGCTCCATATCGGTGGCAAGCCAGGCAGGTATGCCAAGGGAGTCAAAGAGGTCATCGTCCAATCTGGGGCCAACCTTTTTGTTTGTGGACATTCGCATATATGTCAGGTCCAATACGATGAAAAGCTCAAATGCCTGTTCATGAATCCCGGCGCGGTCGGCAACCAAGGATTCCACCATGTGAAGACAATGTTGGTATTTGAGATTGATTCCGGCAAGGTCAGGAATCTCCGTGCCATCGAATTGGGAAAAAGGGGAGTTTTATAAAAAAATAAAGGCAAGCTTTTCGGCTTGCCCTCAAGTTTCTTGCAAAAGGCTGAAATTACTTTTCAAAGCTTTGTTTCAATGCCTCAACATCAACGTTTTTGATTACCGGTCTGGCAGTCAATTGTTTGATTTTCACGACTCTGGCTTTTTGAGCCTGTCTTTTTCTTTTCAATTTCCTTTTTAAAGCAGTAACAGCCATCGTATTGTCCGTTTATGTGATTCCAAATGAAGCGCAAAAGTAAAATAAAAATTTGATTTTACTTACCTTTGGCCAAAATTAAAATCAAAGATGTCAGTACAAAAACCCAGTTTGCCCAAGGGAACGCGTGATTTTGGTCCTTTGCAGATGGCCCGTAGAAATTTCATTTTGGACACCATCAAGGACACTTTCCGTTTGTTTGGATTTCAGCAACTGGAGACTCCGGCAATGGAAAACCTCAGCACGCTGACTGGGAAATATGGCGACGAAGGGGATCAGTTGCTTTTCAAAATTTTGAATAGTGGTGATTTCCTGAAAGATGTGACCAAAGAGGATTTGGACATGGGTACGGGGAAGGTTTTACCGAAAGTTGCGGAAAAAGGCCTCCGCTATGACCTCACCGTACCCTTTGCGCGATACGTGGTGATGAATAGGAATGACATTTCCTTTCCCTTCAAGCGTTTCCAGATTCAGCCGGTATGGCGCGCCGATCGCCCTCAAAAAGGCAGATATCGCGAATTCTACCAATGCGATGCAGACGTGGTCGGGACTGATAGCCTGCTTTGCGAAGTGGAGATCATCGGGATGATCAAGCGGGTTTTTGCCCAACTTGGGATCAGTGACTACAGCATTAAGGTCAACAACAGGAAGATACTCACCGGTATCTCAGAAGTAATAGGTGAGGCGGGACGTGAATCCGAACTCTGTGTAGCCATTGATAAACTCGACAAAATTGGCTGGGAAAAGGTACAGGAGGAATTGGTACAAAGGCATTTCAATTCCCAAGCGATAACCCAACTCACTCCAATCATCAATCTCAAGCCCGGGAATAGAGAAAAAATTGAATTTTTGAAGACCTTCCTCACAAAGTCCGAAATCGGACTGAAGGGGATTGCTGAGTTGGAGGAAGTCCTTTCACTGCTGCAAAATTACGGCGAAAATGAAGCCCATGTGGATTTTGATGTGGTTTTGGCGAGAGGGCTGACATATTACACGGGAGCTATTTTTGAAGTGAAAGTTCACGGGGTCTCGATCGGGTCCGTGAGTGGAGGAGGAAGGTACGACAACTTGACCGGTGTGTTTGGTTTGCCCGGCGTACCGGGCGTTGGTTTTTCCTTTGGCGTAGACCGTATTTATGATGTCATGGAGGAGTTGGGTTTGTTCCCCTCGGATTCATTGGATGGGACCAAGGTTTTGCTTTGCCATTTTGACCAAAAAGGATTTGAATATGGTTTGTCCTTGTTGGGAGAATTGAGAAAGGCAGTTATTTCCGCAGAATTATATCCCGACACGGGGAAGATCAAAAAGCAATTGGATTACGCAAACAAGAAGCAGATAGCTTTTGCCATGGTTCTGGGAGACGACGAAATCAACCAGAAGAAGGTAAGCCTGAAGGACTTGAAATCGGGCTCGCAGGAGACTTTGGAACTCGCCGAAGCAATCGCAAAAATAAAGTAAATGAAGCAGCCCGGACAAGTCGATTCCGGGCTGTTTTTTTTAATCAACTTCCAAGATAGAATTCACGGGAATGTAGGTATTGCACTTGAGGGCGACAAACTCAGACCCTGTCGCCCAAACGGTCGTGGATACTTGGTAGATTTTCTCGGTAGCATCTTCAAACGTGATCGTCACTTTGCTGCGCAGTAGATTGCCCAAGGCCTGTGCCCGCATCAGGTCAAAAGCCCTTTTTCTCCGCGCCATCTCATCCTGCAGCACCTCTTTTTTGGAAAACTTCAAATTGCTGATGTTTTCCTTTTCAATTTTCTCGATAGTCTTCATACCATGACGAAATTTTTGTAGCTCTAATTTACGGACTATACTTGATTATATGTCCTTGTGTTTCAAAGTATTAATTTAACTTTTGAATATCTTGTATAAGCAAAATTTAATTTGGATAGGCTGTCCGTATTGCGTCATGACGTTCTCAACCCAAAACTTCTATATTTGCGGTTGATCAAATTCGAAGTATATGTTTGATTTTATGAGTATCATGAACAAGGTCAAGGAGGCCCAGGCTAAAATCAAAGATGCCCAGGCCAAGTTGGTGCATCTCCAGGCCGAAGGGGAATCCGGTGCGGGAATGGTCAAAGTAATTGTCAACGGCAACAGAAAGGTCCTCAAAATCGAAATGGATGATGCGCTGCTGCAGTCCCCAGACAAAGGTCTCATCAGCGATCTGATCGTGGCCGCGACCAATATCGCAATGGCAGCAATTGAAGAGAAAATCAAACAGGAGATGAAATCCGCTACAGATGGTATGATGCCCAATATTCCCGGTATGGATTTCGGAAATATTTTTTGATGCAGCAGGCAGCCATCGTCATATTGAATTTCAATGGGGAAAAGATGTTGCGGCAGTTTCTTCCCGGAGTCTGCGCCTATTCAAAATTCCCCGTCGTTGTTATTGACAATGGCAGTACGGATGGTTCCATAGACTATTTGCAATCGTTTCATCCCAAAGTCCGTCTTGTTTTTTTTTCACAGAATTTTGGATTTACCGGCGGGTACAACAGGGGCTTGGCCGAGTTGGAAGGAGAGTTCAACTATTACATCCTGCTCAATTCCGATGTGGAGGTCGGTCCAAACTGGGATGAGCCCATGATACAGGTATTGGAGTCCAACCCCAAAATCGCTTCTGTCCAACCCAAGATCCTTTCTTTTCAGGATCCTAGCCATTTTGATTATGCTGGCGCAGGTGGGGGATTTGTGGACAGCTTGGGATATCCTTATTGTAGGGGCAGGATATTTCAGGATATAGAAAAGGACTTGGGCCAATATGATGATTCGGTTTTGGTCGATTGGACATCAGGCGCCTGCATGGCGGTGCGCGCCGATTTGTATCATTCGCTTGGAGGATTCGATGAGCGGTTTTTTGCCCATATGGAAGAAATAGATATTTGTTGGAGGTTGAGACGTGCCGGGTATATTTGTGTGTATATCGGTGCGGTGTCCGTTCTGCATGTAGGAGGTGCGACATTGTCGAGGACTAGCCCAAGAAAGACATTCCTGAATTTTAGGAACAATCTTTGGATGTTGGGGAAAAACCTACCCTTAGGGAAATTTATTCCTATATATATATGTAGGGTTGCCTTGGATGCGTTGGCAGCTTTGGTTTTTCTGGGTAGGGGGAGTATTGCAGATGCGTTGGCGGTTTTAAAAGCACATTTCGCATTCCTGTTCTCCCGGCCTGCCCGACAAGGTATGGAACTGGCAAAGAACCAAGCTATCAGCGTAGCCGGAAAGATTTCGATTTTATTCGATTATTATATAAGGGGTAAAAAAAAGTACGGCGATATTTAATCGAAAAGAATGGGATTGTTCATTCTTCTGAAATACTTCCTGATCTTCATCATCATGGCCAAGCTTACATAGATGATAACCGGAGAGCCCAAGGTGATAAAGGAGGAATAGATAAAGAAAAGGCGGATACTATCTATTGGGAATCGCAGTTTCTCCCCTAATTTGGAACAAACTCCGAAAGCATGCTCTTGGAAGAAAAGTTTTAGCTCGTTCATAAATAGTTGGTTGAGGGTGCAAAAGTAAAAGTAAATATTTATTTTAATAATCTGATTGATTTCCAAATGTTTAAAAAATCCGCAAATATTTTAACAATAGCTTTGGCAGTACTGCTCGCGGCCGCTTGCAGTCCCAAGGTCTACCAATTTGAGAAATTGATGGATGGTATTTCTGCCAAGCCGGAGATTTTGGAATTGCATCGGGATTCAATAAGATTTTCTATTCAAGGCGCTATTCCGCTCGAATACCTCTCTAAGGATACCAAGATCAGTCTTTATCCGGAATATGTATATGGTGAGGGTGCACTCCGTTTTGAAGAGATTGTGCCTTTTGATGGGGCATATGAAAAGGTCGTCACTGCCGCTAAAGTGGACCGGAAATACGTAGTTCCTTTTTTTCCGGGTATGGAAAATGGAGAACTGATTATCAAAGGAGTGGTCGAAAAGAAACAGGCTTTGGTACAGGCACCGTCTAAGTTGCTCGCTATTGGCTTGGAGACAACGCCAAGATTGGTGCGCTACGGACAGGTTTTCACCGATGAACCAATCCCATTTATCGGTAAATATATGGAAAGGGACTTTTTCGAAGGCTCGGGCTCCGAAGAGCGGGTTTTTTATATCCGATTTGATCAGGGTTCGGCGCAGAAAGCAGACAATCCAATTCCTCTGCAAATGCGCGATTATATCCTTCAGGTAGAGCCCGGTAAGAGAATCGCCAAAGTCGTCGTCACCGGCCTGCAATCCCCGGAGGCGAAGGATGATATCAATGGACTGGCGAAGAAGCGGGCGGATTTTATCTCTGAAAGGTTGAAGAATAACCGATCGCTGCGGAATTTACCCTTCGAAACGAGCTACCGCTATCGGGATTGGTTTGACCTGAGGCAGCTTTTGGCAGATTACGAGGGCTTTGACGAGAAGGAAAGGGAAGATATTTATGGCATTTTGGTCAATCAGGATTCCTATGCAAACCAATTGAAAGCACTGCAACGAACACCCTATTATCAAAAAATCGCTCGGGAATTGTTCCCTAATTTGCGTACTGCAAAAGTGATTTTCATTTTGGAACCGTCCCTGGGGAAAGGCGAAAAGGTAGCCGCGGGCGCTTACGCGAAGCTCAACGACCGTGCCGTTTCATGGGAAGTGACCGAGGGTTCTTTGATCGAAGCGGGACAGAAGGCGCAGAAGTTGGATGAAAAAGAAGCGATATTCAAAAAATTGACGGAATTGCATCCCTCTGATTACGCCTTCAACAACCTAGGCGTGGTGTATCTCAACCTTGCCCAAAGGGAATTGGATACCAAAAAACGAAATGAATACATCACGTCCGCACTCAACAGCCTCCGTCAGGCCAATAGGATTCGACCAAACTCCATCACACTCCACAATATAGGTAGGGCGTACTTATTGCGACAAGATATCTTTGAGGCTTATATCGCCATATCCGAAGCGTCGGCATTGGAAAAGGACGAGACCAATTCCTTCTTGATGTACAATGAGGGACTCCGTGGCGCACTTGACATCCTCAACGGGGACTATCGCTTGGCCACCATTCGACTCAATCGGGCTGTAGAAAGTGAGGAAACCTACTTCAACAAAGGCATTGCACATTTCATGACCCAGGAGTACAGATTGGCGGTGGAGAATTTCGAAAATGCGGTACAGGCCAATAGGGATTCCGGCTTGGGCTTCTATGGTTTGGCCTTGGTAGCAGCAGCAAATAATGACCGAAGTGCCCTTTTTGAAAACTTGGAAAAAGCCGTGCAGCGCAGTGAATCCTTGAGACAACATGCATTGCTTGACGTCAACTTCAAAAAGTATCGCGAGGATGCGGAGTTTCTTCAAGCCTTTAAATCCGGGGAATAATACATTTTATGACCGGGATCATCTGCAAATTTCATTTTTCGAAAAAAGTTTTTGTATTTATGGATATTACTCTATATTAGTTGCTGAGAAGTGAAAATACCCAACGATCACGCACTCCCTAGGTAGTTTGCCAAATTTAATTTGACAGAAAGCCAAGAATGAATAACCAATTAACATTAACCCAAAATCTCTGCCTATGACAAAATCACCCTTTTTTTAGAATTCCAACAAAAACGTTTTAGCAAGCCAAAATGGCGTCTTGAGACAAGGTTTTGAGACCACGCGAAAACAGAATGCTGTAAGGTACAAGCTGCAATAGTCAGGGAAACAAACAATCAAAAACCCCATCCGCTATTGCAATTATTTGGAGAATACCTGCAATCGTTTGCATTATTGGTTCAATTGATGAATTACTTTCAAACCTTATCAATTAATAATTATTACCCAATCAATCTATGTTTATGGAAAAATTTTACAAAAGTCTAAGCGTATTCGTATTACTCTTAGTGCTTTCCAGTGCTACTGCGCTGGCGCAAAAGACGGTTACCGGAACCATCTTGGATGAGTTCGGTGAAGGTTTGCCGGGCGTTACAGTTTTGGTGAAAGGAACCACAACTGGTACCGCTACGGATATAGACGGTAAATACTCCTTGAATGTACCAAGCAACGAGAGTGTGCTTGTGTATTCATTTATAGGGTATAGGACCGTAGAACAAGTAGTAGGCACTCGCTCTGTGATCGATCTATCCATGGCACCTGATGAAAGACAACTTACTGAGTTGGTCGTAACAGGTTACACCATTGACAACCGCCGTGAGACTACCGGTGCGATCGCAACTGCCAATCCAAAAGACTTGGTCGTGATCCCAACCGGTAACGTCGAGCAGGTACTTCAAGGAAGGATCGCCGGTGTTACGGTCGTAACCAACGGTCAGCCAGGTACCACTTCCCAAATCAGGGTAAGGGGCTTTGGCGGTTTGGATGGTAACGCGCCGCTTTACATCGTTGACGGTGTGCCCACATTGAATACCGATTTCCTTAACCCAGACGACATCGAGTCAGTAACCGTCTTGAAAGATGCTGCAGCTGCCTCTATCTACGGTGCTCGTGCTGCTGCCGGTGTGATCGTTTACACTACCAAGCAGGGAACCAAAAAAGCCCAGAAATTGCGCTTTTCCTATGATGGTATGTACGGTGTTACCGATCCAGGACGTGGTATCGACATGACTACGCCTCAGCAATATGCTGATTTGACATGGTTGGCAGAGAAAAACCAAGCCGCCTTGGACGGCAGGGCTCCTGCTTATGGTCACCCTCAGTTGGGAACAGGCGCGACCCCAGTGTTGCCATATTATTTGAGCGTGATTTCTCAAAACCCAAATACAGGTGCATTGTCCAATGCCTCAGGGCAGCCAGGTCCATTGAATGCACAGCAATTGGAACAACAAAGAGCTTGGTACAACATCGATCCTCGGAAGGGTGCGGTTTTGCAATTGACAAGAGCAGCTACAGGTGAGGGTACAGACTGGTATGATGCCATCACACGTTCCGCCCCATTGCAGAGACACTCTATGGGCTTCTCAGGCGGTAGCGAAAAATCAAGATTCTTCTTTGGCTTGGGTTACCAAGACCAGCAGGGTATCATGATCAACAACAGCTTCAAGCGTGTTTCCTTGAGAGCTAACTCTGAGCACGATTTGGGTTCTAGGGTTCGTATCGGCCAAAACTTCCAAGCTACCTACAGACAAGTATTGGGTCAAACAGGTGGTAACGGCGGTCAGGGTGTATCAGGTGATGAGAACGACATCTTGCAAGCCTTCAGGATGCCTTCTTTCATTCCAGTATTCGATGAGTTTGGAGGGTATGCAGGTACTGCAGCAAGAGGATTTAATAACCCACGTAACCCAGTCGCGAACAGAGAAGGACTCGGCAACAACAGAAACTTCAACGCCCAGGCGTTTGGTAACGTTTTCGCCGAAGTAAGCATCACAGACGATATCGTTTTCAGAACCACTCTCGGTGGTCAGTATGACAACTTCTATGGCGTTGGTTTCTCAAGGTTGCAGTACGAGAACTCTGAGAACAACTCTGCGTTCGGTTACAATGAGTTTTCAGGCTACAGCTTCGCTTGGGTTAACACCAACACTGTTTCCTACAGAAAGAAAATTGGTCTTCATGGTATTGACGTGATCGTCGGCCAAGAAGCATTGAATACCGGTTCTGGAAGAAACATGAGCGCGTCAGGTCAGAATCCTTTCTCTGAGGATCCTAACTTCGTAACCATTTCCCAGCTTCCTGTATCAACTAGGCAAGTGAACTCAAATCAGTTCAAAGGCTCTAACTTCCTTTCCTTCTTCGCAAGGGCGAACTATATCTACAACGACCGCTATATGTTTAGTGCCGTTGTACGTAGGGATGGTTCCTCTCGATTCGGTCCAGATGCAAGATGGGGTACTTTCCCGGCTTTCTCTGCCGGTTGGAGGATTTCAGCTGAAAACTTCATGTCAGGTGCCACTTGGTTGGACGACTTGAAAATCCGCGGTGGTTGGGGTACTATGGGTAACTCAAACCCAGTAAACCAAGAAAACCAGTTCAACTTGTATGCAGGTAACATCGGTGCATCTTCCTATGACATTGGCGGAACAAACAGTTCGGCGCAAATTGGCTTTAGAAGGTCAAGGATTGGTAACCCTGCAACGCAGTGGGAGACAGTTGTTACAACGAACATCGGATTTGATGGTACTGCTTTTGGAGGCAAATTGGACTTCATTGTTGACTACTGGCAAAAAGACTCCAAAGACTTGTTGTTTGCTGTTCCAATCCCATCAGTGTACGGGTTTAACGCTGCAGTTCCTGCACAAAACGTAGGTGCGATGATGAACCGTGGTTTGGACTTCACGATAGCAACGAGAGGTAACTTCAATCAAGATTGGAGATATGAATTGCAGGTCAACGGTGGCTGGTTGAAGAATGAGATCAAGGATTTGGGCGGTTTGCCGTTCTTGACGACTTTCAACCCAAGCTTCAGGGGTATTGAACCAATCAGGAACGCCCCAGGTCAAGCACTTTCGTCCTTCTTCGGTTATAAAGTGTTAGGTATCTTCCAAAACCAAGAGGATGTTAATAGCCACGCTGCGCAATCCGGTAAGGCTGTTGGACGATTCAAGTTCGAGGATACAGATGGTGATGGTACTATCACGCCTGCCGACCGTCAATTCTTGGGTTCGCCGATTCCTACATTCTCTGGAGGTATGAACTTCACAGTGGGTTACAAAAACTTTGATTTGTCTGCTTACTTCTACGGAACTGCTGGCAACGAAATTTGGGCTCAGTGGAGATGGTTTACCGACTTCTTCCAGACATTTGAGGGTGCTGCGATTTCAACCAGACTTTTGGATGCTTGGTCTCCAACCAACACAGGTTCTACCATCCCTCAAGTTGAAAGAACTTCCAACTTCTCTACTTCAAACGTAGCTAACAGCTACTATGTGGTTGACGGTTCTTATTTGAGGTTGCAAAACTTGACCATCGGCTATACAATGCCAAGCAGCTTGCTTCAGAGATGGAAATTGGAGAGGTTGAGGGTATTTGGTGCGGCCAACAACTTGTTCACAATCACTGGCTATGATGGATTGGATCCGATGGTTGGTGGTAACGTGGACTTGGGCTTTGGTATCGACGTAGGCAACTACCCTGTTACACGGCAATATACATTTGGTTTGAATCTTACTTTCTAATCAAACAATCTGTATAACAATTTGTTAACGAAACAAAATTCATAAAAAAAGTATCATTATGAAAAGTTTTAAATTGAAAATCGCTGCTGCTGCATCAGCCATGATGATGTTGGTAGCCACGAGTTGCGAGGATTTTCTTGAAATCCCGGCGATTGGTTCGCTTTCAGAAGCACAGTTGGCTTCTTTGGACGGTATCAATGCTGTTTTGTTGTCTGCATATTCACAAGTGAATGGCAGGAACCAAAGGATGGCATCTCCTTCCAACTGGGTTTGGGGAAGTATTCGTGGTGGAGAGGCCAACAAAGGAACTGACCCCGGTGACTTCACAACAATCAACCCGATCCAAAGGTATGAGGCTGATCCGACGATCAACATCTTGGAAGAAAACTGGAATGGTAACTATGAGGGTATTTCCCGTTGCAACCAGGTACTGAGATTGTTGGACAAGAAAGGTGCGGATGTGTCTGATGCGGCCGCTCTTTCAATCGAGGCTCAGACAAGGTTTTTGAAGGCTCATTATTATTTCCAGCTGTACAGGAACTTCAACAAGGTTCCTATCCTTTCGAAGGATGACGATGCTGGAGGTGATCTCAACCTCATCAAAAACGATAAGGATATGCTTCCTTACATTGAGGCTGAGATGAAGTTTGCTGCTGACAATTTGCCCAATACCCAGCCTCAAGTAGGAAGGGTGAACAAGTGGGCTGCTTTGGCTTACTTGGGCAAAATTCAATTGTATGCTAAAAAGTATGCAGAAGCAAGAGCTACGCTTACAGACGTTATCAATAACGGTGTAACCAGCAATGGATTGAAATATGGTCTGGTTCCTTACTATGACAATGTTTTCAGGGGTGCAAATGACAACCACCAGGAATCCGTATGGGCATACCAGTCTGCTGCCAACACAGGTTCTGTGAACAATGCGAACCCAGAGTTTGACTTGAACTTCCCTTACAACACCGGACCAAATGGCCCTGGTAACTGCTGCGGATTCTTCCAGCCAACCTTTACCTTCGTCAACGCATTTAGAACTGACGCGAACGGTTTGCCTCTCTTGGACAAATCATACAACGCACCTGCAAACAGGGTGAAGAATGACCAAGGTATTGGAACAAACGATCCATTCACTCCTGATACAGGTAATTTGGATCCACGTTTGGACCATACCGTAGGTAGAAGAGGTATCCCTTATTTGGATTGGCAAGATCACCCTGGTTTCGCTTGGATCAGGAATCAGCCAAACGCAGGTCCTTACTCTCCTAAGAAGTATGTCTATACAAGGACAGAAAGGGGTTCCTTCCAAGATAACTCTTCCTGGACTCCTGGTTACACTGGCATCAACTTCCAAATCATCCGTTTTGCTGATGTATTGTTGATGGCTGCCGAGGCGGAAATCGAACTTGGTAACTTGGAAGTTGCTAGAGGGTATGTCAATCAAGTGAGGACTAGGGCTAAAAACAGTATTTTGTTGAGAAGCAACGGTAATCCTGCCGCGAACTATGTCATCGATACCTATAATTCAGCTTGGACGGACGCCAACGTAGCACGCACTGCAGTGAGAATGGAGCGTATGCTAGAGTTGGGTATGGAAGGCCACAGGTTCTACGATTTGGCAAGATGGGGAGTTGCTAAGGCAGAAATCGATTTCTACCTGGCACTTGATGCAACGATCCTTTCATCAGCCTTGGGTGGTTCTGTTTTCGATACTGGAAAAGACGAGTGGTTGCCTATCCCTCAAAATCAAATTGACTTGATGGGTTCTGACATCCTCGTTCAAAACCCTGGATTCTAAAACCTATTTGTAGATATTGTATTGCAAAGAGATGGCCATCGGCCATCTCTTTGTATTTTGTACCAATCGGGATTTTTTTTTTCATAAATCCTTTTTCCAAGCAAGCAATCCCGATTAACTTTCAATCACAAACCCATCATTTCCCAAATCATGAAGCGCTCCACCCCTTTACTGGTATTGATCATATTTTCATTGCTTTCCTGTAAGAAAGACCCCGATACACTGTTTCGCTCGCTTGACGCGAAGAAGACTGGAATAAGCTTCAACAACAACATCGTAGAGACCGATACTTTCAATATCCTCACAGATGAGTACATCTTCAACGGTGGGGGAGTTGCGGTCGGAGACTTCAACAATGACGGTTTGCCTGATTTGTTTTTTACAGGTAACCAAGTGGCAAACAAGCTTTATCTAAATGAGGGAAACCTGAAGTTTAAGGATGTTTCCCAAGAAGCGGGAATTGAAGCCGCAGATCGCTGGAGTACAGGCGTGACCGTCGTGGACATCAATGGGGATGGTCTATTGGATGTGTACGTATGTGCGGCGATGTTCCATTCACCTGAAAAAAGAGCCAATATGCTTTTTGTCAACCAAGGCTTGAATGGATCTGGCGTTCCCCAATTCAAGGAAATGGCGGCGGACTTTGGAGTTGCCGAAAAGGGCAACAGCATGATGGCGACTTTTTTTGACTATAACAATGACGGGCATTTGGACTTGTATGTCCTCAACAACGAACAAAACAAGGCCATACCCTCCAATTACCGCGAAAAGATCACCGACGGTTCTGCCATCAACAATGACCGTCTTTATAAAAACAACGGCAACGGGACTTTTACGGACGTGACAATAGAGGCAGGGATTACCATAGAGGGCTTTGGTTTAGGTTTGGCAGTGGCCGACATCAACGGTGACGGCTGGTCGGACCTCTATATCAGCAATGACTATACTACCAACGACATCCTGTACATCAACAACCAAGACGGCACCTTTTCGAACAGGACTGCCGAGTTTGTACGGCATCAGAGCATGTTTTCCATGGGTTCTGATATCGGTGATTACAACAATGACGGGTACCCGGATATCATTACCTTGGATATGTTGGGAGAGACCAACTATCGGAAGAAGACCACCATTTCCAAAAATTCTTATCAAACCTACATCAGCAACGAACAGTGGGGCTACGAATACCAACATGTCCGCAACATGCTGCATGCGGGCAATGGTCCCGGGATTCCCTACAGTGAGATTGGATTCATGGCGGGGATGTACCAAACGGATTGGTCTTGGTCTCCGCTATTTGTGGACATGGACAATGATGGTCTGCGGGATTTGTTGATTACCAATGGTTTCCCGAGGGACATCACCGACAAGGACTTCGCCAACTACCGGGCGGACGTAGGAAGTGTGGCGTCCCTGCGGCAGTTGCTGGATTCCATTCCAATCGTGAAAATCCCGAATTATTCATTCAGGAATAAAGGGGATTGGACATTTGAGGACGTGGGGGAAGCTTGGGGACTGAACAAACCTTCATTTTCCAACGGTGCTGTATTTGCCGATTTGGACAAGGATGGGGATTTGGATTATGTGGTCAACAATATCAATGACCTGGCTTTCGTCTTTGAAAACACGCTTGACAAGAAAAACCCAACCCATACCTACCTGCGCGTCAAGCTCAAGGGAAATACACAAAACCCATTTGGTATTGGGGCAAAACTTACCCTTAGGTTCGAGGATGGAAGCTTTCTCTACCAAGAACAGCAGCTTTCGCGGGGCTACCTTTCCGCCGTGGAAGACGTGGTTCATTTTGGCTTGGGGACAAAAAACATAGCGACACTTGAGGTCCTTTGGCCAGATGGGACTTTCCAAGCGATTCAAAAGCCCCAATCGAATCAAGTCATTGAAATCAAACATGGTGAAGGAACACAGGTCGGCAAGGAATCACTCAAATTTCCTTTTGTGCCAAAGGCCTTGAACCCCTATCTGAGTGAGGTTTCCGGCAGTTTGGGTATTGACTATGTACACCAAGAAACTGACAAAATCGACTACAACATACAGCGCACCTTGCCGCACAAGTTGACGCAGTTTGGACCAAGTCTGGCGACAGGGGACATCAATGGGGATGGCCTGGAGGATTTCATTGTCGGTTCATCGGCAGGATTCAGCCCGGTAGTATACACCCAATCCAAAGATGGCAGGTTTGCAGGAAGAGAACTGTTTTCCGCAGATATTGACAAAAGGTTTGAGGAAATGGGAATGGTCCTTTTTGACCTCGACAATGACGGGGATTTGGATCTGTACTTGGTATCAGGCAGTCCGGAGTTTTTGCCCGAATCGGAGGAATACCTTGACCGTTTGCTGGTCAATGACGGCAAAGGGAATTTCAGGGAGCAAAAAGGGGCTTTGCCAGCCATCAAATCGAGTGGGTCGGTGGTGCGGGCTGCGGACTTTGACGGGGATGGATTTGCGGACTTGTTTGTAGGAGGCAGAACCGGTATCGGCAAATACCCACTGCCCGAACAATCCCTGATCCTGAAAAACAACAAAGGTACATTGGAAGACGTGACGGATTTGTTTGCGCCGGGGCTTCGCAATATCGGTATGGTGACTGATGCTTTGTGGTCCGACGTGGACAGCGACGGCTTGATGGACTTGGTCGTGGTCGGGGAATTGATGCCCCTGACGGTGTTCCGGAATTTCGGAGACCGATTTGAAAAGTTGCTGGATACGGGAGTTGATAACCACCTGGGCTGGTGGAACAGCATCGCCGCGGCCGATTTCGACGGAGATGGGGACATGGATTACGTCCTTGGCAACATGGGCGCCAACAACTACTACCATCCAAGTGCGGAAAGGCCTGTAAAGGTTTACGCCAAGGATTTTGACAAGAACCAAAGCGTGGATCCTGTGATTTTCACCTATTTCAAAGACAATGAGGGCAAGCCTGTCTCGGTGCCGGCGCACTATTGGGATGACTTGTATGGGCAAAGCACGCTGTTCCGAAGGAAATTTGAGCGCTACAAGCAATACGCGCTGGTAACGGAAGGGACACTGTTCACCAAAGAGGAACTCGAAGGGGTGACCACGCTGACCGGCAACTACGACCGTACGAGCTATCTGGAAAACCTGGGCAACGGGAAATTCAAACTGCATGAACTGCCCCTGCTTGCCCAAATCGCTCCAGTCAATGGCATGACCTTGACGGACGTCAATGCAGACGGAAACATGGACATCCTCCTGGTGGGCAATGATTATGGCAATGAGGTCTTTTCCGGAAGGTATGATGCCTTTACGGGCTTGGTGCTGCTAGGAGATGGTGCGGGCAAGTTTGAGCCTGTGCGAAGCCTTGAGTCCGGATTTTTGGTGCCTGGCGATGCCAAGTCGATGGCGCTGCTGCATTTGGCCGACGGGAGGACCGTCTATTTGGCCAGTCAAAACCGGGGCCGTCTTTTGGCCTTTGTGCCGACGAGGGCGGTGCCTGCCAGTGTGAAAAAGGTTCCTGCGGCGTTTTCGACCGTGGTCCTGAAACAGGCTGATGGCAAGGAACGTAGGGTCGAATTGGCCAACCGTTCCGGATTTTTGTCCAACAGCGGTGGGTTTATCACCCTTCCCGAAGGGGCGAGTGTATTTGGCCTGAATGGAAAAGGAGAGCGGGTGGCCTTGGATGAATAGGCCAAGTGCTTACATGCTCAAATGATTTTGATCGGTCTCCAGTCTCACATTCTAGAAACCGATACCAAGCCCCTTACCCGGTCCCCGCTAAGCGTGAGTTTGCAACTACGCTTTTCTATAGATTTGAATTTGTAATTCACTTGATCTTAAGTTAAATTCAAATGCGGCACTTGGATATCTGTTCCAATTACAAATTGGATTTATAATAGGGGTTGCCGCTAAAGGTATCCGGATAGCTATCCATAACACCCAACCACCATCGAAGGTCTATTCAAGGCCTATACGGCGGTGGTTGAACTTCACTTATGGATAAAGTGCTAAGCTAAGGCAGGCCAAAAACTTTATAAGTGACCAACAGCATGGAATTCTGAACTTTTCCAGCTAATTTAATGTACCATCATGTGTACACAGAATTTAATGTCATGATAGTAATCAGCACGAGAGAATTCCGACAAAATCTCAAAAAATACCTGGATCTGATTGATAAGAATGAGCGCGTGATCATTCAGAGAGGAAAAGGCAAGGTCTATGAAATCTCTAACGAAGTAAAAAATGATCGATTCTTTGATGACCCTGTCGTTCGGGAGCGATTGGCTAAGAGTATTCAGTCGTATTCGGAGGGAAAAACGGTGAAGTTGTCCAATGAGCAGTTGAAAGATCTCCTCGGTATATGACTTTTGAGATAGAGTTCACAATTGAGGCTCTGGAGGATCTTGAAAAGTTGAAGAAAACAGGAAATAAGCCCCTTCTAAAGAAGTTTTTCTCTTTGATTCAGGAACTAAAGGAACATCCGGAAACAGGTACAGGAAAACCAGAAAGGCTCAAACATTTTCAGCAAAATACTTGGTCAAGAAGGATAGATCAAAAGCACAGGCTTGTTTACCTGATCGATGGGGCTAAAATCCTGGTGACTGTTTTAGGGGCCTATGGCCATTATGGTGATAAATAAAATTCACTTCCCAGAGTGGATGGAATTGCATACCGATAGCAATAGACACCACCCAGCCACCACCGAAGGTCTATGCTACTCCCAAGAGGGTGGCACGGCTTTTTCTGGCAGGTTAAAAGATCACAAACAAAACGCAAAAAAAGGCACAATGGGTGGAAATAGGATAATTGCCTCGATTTTGATTCTTTCATTCATTTTTTCTTGTGAGAATGGGGAGAAAAAAGATGCGCTGGAAGATCAAATAGAACCAGTAACTACATTTTATCAAAATGGTAGGTTAAGAGAATCTGGCCTAATGCTAAATGATAAAAAAAATGGATATTATTACGAGTTTCTCGAATCGGGAGAAAAATATTGTGAATTAATCGTGAAGGACGGTAAACTTCACGGGATTCAAAAATGGTTCTTAAATGGTAAACTACATTATATCGAAACTTATGAAAATGGAATCAAAGAAGGGAAGGCAATTAGCTATAATCCAAGGTGCGGTTACATTGAGAAGGAGGGAGAATATAGAAAAGACATGAGACATGGGTTGTGGTATATTTATCAAAAGCAAAAGCTAATTATCGTAGAATTCTACCGAAATGATTCCCTAATTGAAACCATTTATCAGAGTCCAGACTTCGAAAAACCGGACAATTCCATAGAAAATGCACCTCTTCTGTCCGATGACGAGGACTGTTGAATCAAAAGAAATAGCAAAATTTCTCATAGTGTTCCCTCCACTTGGGTGATATTTGGTGTAGGAGCTAGGTTTAGGGGACAAGCCATTTTACCCTAATGATTTTGTTGATCTTTCCGATTTCATTGCTCCCAGGTGGGCTTCCAAACCCTCAAAAACCTGCGCGGTGGGACTCAAAACCGCCGATCGCCATCTTCACCAAAAATACGTCGCCACTCTGCGGATACTTTTCGATCTCAGCGGGAGAAAGGTTTTCTTGCGCACTGGTAATCAGCATCAGGTCCAAATCGTCCCCACCGAAGCAGCAGGAAGTCACATGGGGCACGGGCAATTCGATTTTGTCCAATAGAGCACCTGTCTTGGGATTCCAGCGGTATACGCCTGCGCCTGCATAATGCGCCACCCAAAGCATGCCCTCCCTGTCGATGCACATGCCGTCCGGGAAGCCCAATCCCTCCGGAATCTCCACCGCAATACGCCGAAACCCGATCGCACCTGAGGCGGGATCAAAACTGAATTCCTGGATCTTTTTGGTCGGTGTGTCGATGAAATAAAAAGTGCGTCCATCTGCGGTCCAGGCCATGCCGTTGGAGATGGTGAGGTTTTCCAACTGTACCTGTGGCTGGAAATCAGCGCCGATGCGGTACAGTGCGCCTGAACCCTCCGTAAACCGGGTGCTCAGCGTGCCGATCCAAACGCGGCCTTGGGGATCGACTTTGCCGTCATTGAATCGGTTCAGGGGCAAGTGTTCTTCGACTCCACAGAGTTCTTCGATTTGCTCCGTTTCCCAATCGTAGCGAACCAGCTTTCGGTCCAGACCCAAGATCAATTTGCCGTTTTCCGCTTCCAAAACCACTGCCAAGCGGTGTGGAAAGTATCGGGATTCGAGTTGTCCGCTGCCTAAATGATAGCGGTGGAGCTTGCCTTTTTCGATGTCCACCCAGAAGAAACAGCCGAGTTTCGCGATCCACAGCGGCCCTTCGCCAAGGAAGCATTGGGAGGGAATAGAGGTGATGGTCAGAGCTTGCATGGGGGGGAGGGTTTAGTCCATAGTCCATAGACCATGGAAATATGGGAATCAAGGGATTTCTAGATATGACTTTGGCTTGATCGATTGCTATGGACCATGGTCTATCAACTATCGGCTATTTTTTCCAGTACTGCGCGATTTTCTTTTTCAAAAACGCCACACTGCGCTTCAGTTGATCCATGCCATCGACGCCGTCTTCGATGCTGATCCAGCTGTCGAATCCGACGCGTCTGAGTTCCGAGAAAATGGCGTCGTAGTCATTCATGCCCTTTCCGATTTCGCCATGACTCAGTCGCTTGGCATAGCCGACCGCACCGCCTTCTTCTTTGCGCAGGTCTTCGATCGTTCCGTACTTCAAAAAACGGTCGCTGGCATGCATGGTCAGGACACGTTCCGAAATGTCATACAGCAGGTCCAGGGGATCTTCCCCGGCCAGGAAGGCATTGCTCGGGTCAAAGTTCACCCCAAAGTGCGGGTGGTGGATGGAATTGACCAGCTTGGTGAAGATGGAGCGCTTCTGCGCAAATTCGGGGTATTCCCAGAAGTCGTCTTTGTAATGGTTTTCGATGACCAGGGTGATACCAAGGCTTTGCGCGTAGGGCAGGCAGTTTTCGATGCATTCTTTGGCGAGCTGGATGCCTTCCGATACCGAAAGTTCGGGGCGGTACTGACCGGAAAGCACCCTGCAATATTTTCCGCCGAGTTCGTCGGTCATTTCGATCCAGCGTTTTTGCTTTTCGATTTCATTTTTCCGGAAGGCCTTGTCCCGATGGGTGAAGTCCGGCGAGCAACACATCATGGGGATAACCATGCCTTCGTTTTCCACCATGCGGCGGAACTTGGGCCAGTTTTTTTCATCTGCCATTTCGAGAAATCCCGCATACCATTCCAGCCCGTCAATCCGAAGCGGGGCTGCAAGCTTGACCCAATCGGCAATTTTCATGCTTCCGTCCTTGCAAAGCTGCTGCATAAAGGCCTTTGGAAATGCGGCGATTTTTGGCATCGATCAGTGTATGGTTGAGGTGTCTTTGGGGGCATTTCGCCCGATCATGGGGTATTGTTCGAGGTCTACGACTTGGCCCGATATCGGTCCTGCTTCATCGGAAAGCCAATAGACGCAGGCCGCAGCAATCTCCTCGGGCCAAAGGATCCGTCCCGCAGGCGCATACATTTTGGGAAGGTCTTCGTACCAGGTATCGGAAAGTCCATGGCTTTTTTTCCTTTCCTTTTCCCGCTCGGTCAGTACCCATCCGGGGTTGATTTGATTGACGCGGACGCCGTGATCGCGGATCAAGGAATCCCCCAGATTGCGCGTCAGCGTCATCAAGGCGCCTTTGGAAATGGAGTAGGCAAGTAGGTTGGGTTCCCCGCTCCAGGCATTGACCGAGCCGATGTTCAGGACACAGCCACGGTTTTTGGAGAGTTGGGGTAAGGCTGCCTGGACAAGCAGAAAGGGGGCGACCGCGTTGATATCGAGGACTTTTTGGAGAAAGGCCCGGTCGGTGTTGTGGATGTTGGATTGGACCACCCAAGCGGCATTGTTGACGACTGCATCGAGCTTTCCGAAGCTGTCTACGGCCAATTGCACCAATCGCTCCGGGCAGCCTTCGGCGGCAATATCCTCTTGGTGAAAAACCGCTTTCTCCGCTCCTATTTCCTCCAATACTTCCTCTCCCAAGAAACCTTCCAGTCCGTGCAGGACCAGTTTTGCGCCTTCGGCGGCACAGCGCTTGGCGATGGCCTTGCCGATTCCGGTGGTGCTTCCGGTGACGATGATGACCTTGTTTTGGAGTCGCATGCTATACAGGTTTTAATACAGCCTTTACAATTTGTCCCGAGTGCATTTTTTCAAAAGCATGATGCCATTCGGTGATGGGCCACACGCCGCCGATGATTGGCCGGACATTCAAGGCACCACTCGACAGCAGCGCAATCACCCGCTCCCAAATGGGCCAATTGTGGCTAAAGGTGCCCTGTAGCCGCACGTTTTTCTGTACGATGGGATCAATGGAAAAATCCAATGGCTCTGGTCCCCAACCCACTTTGGTGATTTGTCCGTTGGGGCGGACGAGCTTCATGGCCACCTTGAGGGCGATGCTATGTCCTGCCGCATCCACCACCACGTCCGCACCCAATCCATCCCGCTTTTTGGCCCAGGCCTCGGCTGCATCTTCTCCAATCAGGGTATCACATCCGTAGGCGTTTTTGGCAATTTCCAAGCGGTTTTTATCTACGTCCAAGCCCAAAACTGCCACTTCTGCTCCGCAAAGTCGTGCAATCGCTGCGCAAAGAGTCCCGATGGTTCCTGGGCCGATCACGACGACCCGGTCTCCTGGTTTGATATGGGAGTTTCCGACCAAGGCATTGAAGGCCACACAGCAAGGTTCTGTCAGGCAGGCTTCCTCGAAAGAAAGGTTTTCCGGAACGGCATGTAGGCATCGCGCCGGCACCCGTACAAAGCGGGTCATTGCGCCATTGACCCCGTAGCCAAAGCCCTTGCGGGTCGGGTCCAAGTTGTAGAGTCCCACTTTGCCCATGGGATTTTTGCTGTCAATCACGGCGGCGGTTTCGGAGACGACACGGTCACCGACTTTCCAGCCTGCCACGCGGGCGCCGAGGGCAGCGATTTTTCCGCCAAATTCATGCCCCAAGACGACCGGATAGTTCACCTGCCAACTGTGGTCGGAGGTCCATTGGTGCAGGTCGCTTCCGCAGACCCCCACGTTTTCGACTTCCAAAAGAATATCCTCCTCCCCGATATCAGGGATGGGGATTTCACGGATTTCAACCGAATATTTTTGCTCGGAGTAGTTGACGACTGCGGGAATCTTCATGATTGACATCGTTTAGGCGTTTTGGGGAAAAATGGTTTTTTGTGCATGGATGGCTTCGCAAATCATCCTGAGGGAGGTTTCGAGGTCACCATCGGCTGTCTTAAAGGAATCTGCATCAATTGTCAGCGGAGCGCCCAATACCACCAAGGGCGCCCCGTATTGGGGGCATTGGATGGCCTGCTCGAGGGAAAGTCCACCGACAGCCTGGACGGGTACCTTGACCGCGGCCACAACCTCCCGGAGTTGGTCCAATGGACTCGGCATGCGGTGGCCGGCCGCTGCGATTCCTCTGCGCTCATCGTAGCCAATATGGTGGATGACATAATCGCAACCCAAGTCCTCCAAAAATTTGGCTCCTTCCACCATGTCGGGGCAGATCATGTTGTCGCCCATCACTTTCACGCCGAAGTCTTGTCCTGCCTTGACCACACATTTGATCGTCTCGGCATGGGCCCGGGCCATTACCACCACATGGGTCGCCCCGGCTTTGGCCATCATTTCCGCTTCGAGGTAGCCGCCGTCCATCGTTTTGAGATCGGCTACGATGGGGATGCCCGGAAAGGCTTCCCGTAACTTTCGCACACCATGCAGGCCTTCCGCCAAAATCAGGGGAGTGCCGGCTTCCAGCCAATCCACACCGGCCCGAAGCGCCAAAGCGGCCGTATCCAGCGCCTCATCGATATTCGTCAGATCAAGGGAGATCTGCACAATGGGTCTCATCAGTATTGGGAGTTTTTCTTGCTTTGATTAAATATAAAAGATTTTGCGACTGCCCCCATCTTGATTGGGATGAATGGCAAACAATTTTGGAGTCTATAAACAATTCCAATTTGGATTTGAAAAATGCCTAGGTATTCAATAAAAAAATGAGGCAATAAACTGAAATATCGCAGTGTTAAATAGATC
Source organism: Mariniradius sediminis (assembly GCF_021491425.1). Classification (NCBI taxonomy): domain Bacteria; kingdom Pseudomonadati; phylum Bacteroidota; class Cytophagia; order Cytophagales; family Cyclobacteriaceae; genus Mariniradius; species Mariniradius sediminis. The sequence continues at coordinate 288,191 of NZ_JAKEVZ010000004.1, forward strand.
GATTGGAATGGTTCTTTAAGCCATGTCCAACAGGTCCTTAAAGTAGGATGATAGCTTTTTCCAATGAATTAAAGGCCAAATTTCCAAAGTTTGCACTATTTCCGTTGCAGAGGAAATATGATCCCCTTTGGCCGAAATATCATGAGGGCGCTACGAGTACACTACGTATCTGAATTTTGGACTTGACGCTAAAGCTTATTTGTGGCAGTCCTTTCACATTCCATGGACTCCCATTCCAAAAACACATCCCGCTTCGGTATGGGTAGCACAGTATCGGTTTCAAATTGGCAATGAAAATCGGGGCCAAGCTTTCGTTCGAATTTGTCTGCAAATGAACCTTTTTGATTCGAAATGAAACGAAGTTGTGTTATTGTTGACTATCTATCTTGATTCACTGACTGATCCAAATTGAGAGCGGTTTCTAATCCGGACAAGTACCCCAGACGGGGAGGGACAAAGTGATTATCAATACCTTTGTTCTGTAATTAAATTTTTTCATAATATTTTATAGTTTTGGTTAAAAATTGATTGAAACTATCACTGACTTGAAACAGATTACTTAGGATGCAAAATGTACAGGTAAATTTACCTAGTCTTCAGGTTGATACAGCGGTAAGCATAGTTTTTTCACAGGAGTCCAATCGTTCTTATATGCGACTAGATCATTTTGTCGTAGCGATTATCATGTTTGTCGCAGTAACATTTCAGCATTCGATTAAAGACTAATTTTAAAAGGGTGTTTTTTTGGATATTTCGATTCCAGGTCCCGCAAATCATTTTTGTCGCAGCCTGGATTTTGGCGATCGACAAGAAATGAATTGGGTGGTTGGGGAATGAACAAATGAAGAAGCAATCCCAGATGGGATAGGTGATTTCCCCGGTGTAATTATTTACTTCACAAACTCATAGAGAAATAAATAGATTAATGATAAAAAAAATTTATAACTTAGGTATCTGCAGCAATAGGCTCGGTATCAAATAAATATCATTTTTATGAATATCCAAGAATTAATTTTTTCCGATAAACGAAATGATCGTATCAAGCAGCACCTGTTGTTTTGGGGAATCTGGTATCCATATATCACATTGACCCATGCTGCGTTTCCATTTGGATATCCCGAAATGGCTTACTTCAAAAACCCGGTCTATACATTTACAGAAAGTTTCTTTGTGGTATTGGCGCAAGTTCCATTGACTTATGGAGTGCTCTATATTGTATTGCCTAATTTTATTTTGAAAAAGAAATACTTGTTAGGTCTGTTCGTTATCATTCTATTTTGGTTTGCTGGAGGCATTTTAAACCTCTATTTTCTTGGAAAGTTACTTCCTCCATTGTTGGCTTTGTTGTTGCCTCCTGAGTATTTGCCCTTAGCACCACGGACCGAAGGCGTGTCCTTCTTTATGGCAGTGATTGCGACTAACAAAGGGGCATTTACCATTGCATGCAGTGCACTGATGCTAAAATTCGGGAAACACTGGTACCACAAAGAACATAAGAATCTTCAATTGCAAAAAGAAAATACAGAATCCCAATTGCGGCTGCTGACAGCCCAAGTGCACCCGCACTTTTTATTCAATACCCTGAATAACATCTACTCCCAGACTCAGGTAGAATCGCCGAAAGGTTCAAAGATGATCATGGGCCTTTCGGAAATTCTCAGGTATATTTTATACGAAGGTCAAAAACCGCTCGTGCGTTTGACCCGCGAGTTACAGTTGATTAATGAATATGTCAATCTCGAAAAAATACGATACGGCAATAAACTGGAAGTAAACGTCTCGATACCTGCAACACCAAACAATGTGTATATCGCTCCATTGCTATTACTTCCTTTTGTCGAAAACTGTTTTAAGCACGGTACAAGTAATGTCTTGGAAAATCCCTGGATCAACCTGACAATAGAATTGAAGGATACGACCCTCGTGATGAAACTGATGAATGGAAAAGTACCGTCGAAAGAAAAAGATAAAAAGCGTTCCGGCATTGGAATCAATAATGTGCGTAAGCGGCTTGACCTTTTGTACAAAGAGAAACATAATTTGCAAATAAAAGACGAGGAGGAAGTTTTTGTTGTTGACCTGCGGGTTGAATTAGTTCGAGTTAAAAAAGAGCAGCAGATTGAAGCGCTTACTCAACCCCAGCCCACTGTTTATGCCTGATGAAATTCATATGCCGATCAAATGCATCATCATTGATGATGAGCCCTTGGCCAGAGACGTGGTCAGGCGATATATTCAAATGATTCCGGCATTGAAGCTTATCGGCGAATTCGGAAATGCGATAGATGCAACGATGTTTTTGCAAGACCATTCGGTGGATCTGATCTTGTTGGATATAAAAATGCCCCAACTTACTGGGATCGAATTTGTAAGAAGTCTCCGTATTGTTCCGCAGATCATTTTTACAACCGCGCACAAAGACTTTGCACATGAAGGATTTGAATTGGATGTGATCGACTACCTTCTAAAACCTATTCGATTTGATCGTTTTTTGAAAGCCGTGAACAAAGCGCTTCGCCAAAAGCATCAAGCGCTCGAAATACATGGGATAACCACCCCGGAGATAAGTAACCCTGCCAATTCATCCATCTATCTGAGAGCGGAGCGCAAAATGAAAAAAGTGCTGTTGGATGATATAATCTACATCGAGAGTGACAGGGATTATGTGAAAGTGTTTACTGAGAAAGGCCTTATCATCACGCGCCAAACGATCGCGTCGGTAGAGGCTATGTTGTCCGAAAGCCAGTTTGTACGTATCCACCGCTCTTATATAATATCGCTTTGCAAGTTAAAGTCTTTTACTACCGAGACAGTAGTGATCGGGAGTGCGGAATTGCCAATCGGAAAGCTCTACCGAAACAATTTTTTGAAGTTAAATAGCCCCTAAAACGGGAGCAGGGTACGAGCCGCCCTCGATACCCAATAGAAAGTCATGCGAGTCTATTTGAGCACTGCATGTCTTTTAAGTCTCCCTCATTCGGCTAATCTTTTCGGCTCAACAGTCCTGCTTTTCTGGCATTTGTCAGGTCCGCTTGGCTATTTTTCCTCAAATGAATTGACTACGCTACTTTTTAGGTCTCCAAAAGATGTAAAGGGCAGGAAGCCAGGCCGATTGCATTGGCCATCGAGTCAAACAGGCGCATTTTTATGCGGGGACCAGGTGGTTGGAAGGGTCAGCAAAGATAAAGTGACTACCGAGCAAGGAGTATCTTTTCATCATTCGCTTAAATGTCACTGCGACGAGGATACCAAAATACACGACGAAACTCCTTAGTCGCGTACAAGAACCACCTGACTCCTATCTAAATATTACGTTTGCTTCTGTATCGACATGAATCATAGGTAAATTTACAAGGCATCTTTTATCCCAAGTAACCTGGCATCAAGTGGTGATGACTTTATCCATCAACTAACTTTCACAGGGTATTTGTGGTAAAATGAAAACTGTGAGCCGATGGATTGGTAACACTTGTATCTGTCCTCAGCCCAGTACACACCAATTGGTATTTTGCAGTTTTTCAACCTTTAACTTTTAACACTATGAAAACGATTAAATCATTACCAATCCTTTTGCTTGTAGCGCTGATTTCCTGTTCAGAGGAACGATACCTGGCCATATCGGTCTTTCCGGCTGAAAGTGGGCAAATAAATTCCTCAGTTCCTCCCGGACCGATTGAGAAGGGGCAATCCGTCACCCTTACTGCAGTAGCCTATGAGAACTGGGTATTCCTTAGATGGGCTGGTGCTGCAAGCGGCACGGCCAATCCACTTATGATTACGATGGATTCCGACAAAAGCATTGAAGCTGTATTTGTCAAGAAGGATTTTCTCCTCGAATACACTATCGTGGGACAGGGCAAGGTCTTCGATAGGATAATTGAAAATCCTTCGGGGAGGCAGTTGCCACATGGTACGATGGTTGAACTCACGCCTGTCCCCGAGGAAGGATGGGTCTTTGAAAGTTGGTTGATCGAGGATACCGGAGGGGGCAGAAGCTTGATTTCAAACGAAAACCCCAAAACGATCAGCATCGACGGCCGTAATTTTCTCCGGAAGGCTGTTTTCGTTCCCAAACCCCAAGGGGAGGCAAGGTTCTTTCTTGCCGAAAACGGAATCACCTGCAAATGCGAAAATGTGATTTTAGGGCAAAAAGGGATCCTAAACGGCGTTGAATATGAAGCCGTAAACAATGAGTTGTTAAGGCAGAGAGTTAGTGATAAGGCCGACCTTACAAAATTATGTACCTCTTTGGTCACCGATATGAGCACACTATTCTTGGAATTTGAACTAAATCAAAGAATAGGAAACTGGGATGTAAGTAAGGTCACAAATATGGAAAACATGTTCTTGGATTCTAAGTTTAGCCAACCTATTGATGCTTGGGATGTCAGCAATGTCACCGATATGTCTTATATGTTCGCTGGTTCGAGTTTCAACCAACCCATTGGGACTTGGGATGTTAGTAGTGTCACCGATATGCAGGGCATGTTTGCAGCAACAGAATTATCGCAGTGGGATCCCAAATTTGAAGGATTCAATCAAGATATTGGGGAATGGGATGTCAGCAATGTCAGCAATATGGATTACATGTTTTATCTACATCCACAATTCAATCAAGATTTATCAAATTGGTGTGTTGTAAAAATACCTGTTGCGCCGACAGACTTTTCCGATTTTGCGTGGTTATTGCCAAAACCAATTTGGGGTACCTGTCCGGATTAAATAAATATGATAGTCTGGAGTCCGCTTATTTGAAATTTTTCTAACACTAAATTTTTATCAATTATGAGAAGCACCAAATTTATTCAGCTCTTGCTATTACTGACCCTCTTCTCCTGTGAGGAGGAAAAACCCACCAAGACATTTGCATTATCCAAAACCGTATCTCCGGAAGAAGGGGGCACTATCTACCTTTCACCGGGTTGGCTTGATGCATTCGATGAAGGACAAACGGTCGCAGTAATTCCGGTAGCCAATGAAAATTGGGTTTTTCAACAGTGGCAAGGGGATGCAGATGGAAATGCCAGCCCTTTTTTTCTCACTATGAATTCAGATAAAAACATCATCGGGGTATTTGTCAGAAAGGAATACACTTTGGATATAGAAATCATTGGAGAGGGAACGGTCACGGAGACGATTGTGCAAAATCCCTCAGGTAGGGAGTACAGTCCAGGTACAACTGTAGAACTCACTCCTGTCCCCAAAGAAGGTTGGGTATTTGAAAGCTGGGGCGGGAATTTAAGTGGAAATATGAAACCTGTGAGGATAACTATGGATGAATTGAAAAAAGTGACGGTCAGATTTGTACCAAAACCTCAAGGTGAACCGAAATTTTACCTTGCTGAAAACGGGATCACCTGTAAATGCGAAAATGTCATCGCGGGTGACAAAGGTATGATCAACGGAGTCGAGTATGAGGCTGTGAACAATGATTTTTTGAGGCAACTTTTGAGGAATGTTGATAAGTCCAAACTTTGCACTTCCCTGGTCACTGACATGAGCTATTTGTTCTATGGAGTCAGTACTGACCAGCCCATAGGAAATTGGGATGTCAGCAATGTGACGAGTATGAAGGGCATGTTTGCAGGATATTTTTCTGAGTACGTTGGGGATCCTTGGGGTAACGATAATTCTCCCGAACATTGGATTTTTTTCAATCAACCAATCGGAGAATGGGATGTCAGCCAAGTAACCAATATGGATAGTATGTTTTATGACAATAAAGGTTTTAACCAGGATCTGTCAGAGTGGTGTGTTGCAAAAATCCCTACTATACCAAAGGATTTTGCCAATTCGGGGGCATGGCTGTTGCCCAAACCCGTTTGGGGCACCTGTCCGGATTAGAAGCCGGAGGTCATTCTCAATCGGCAACAAAAAGCGAAATGGTCGGTCAATAACTACCTAGCTTTCGTTTCTTACTGCTTCAAAGAACCATCCGCAAAAAGCAGGGAACGAAAGCTAGGTTCAGGGGATGACATTCCTACAGGACGGAAATAACTTGGAAGAATGACATTCCTATACTTCCGATAATTGAATTCTAATGACAGGTCCTGTGGGATATTGAAAACTATTTTTAGCTTCGAGAATCCAAGCATAAATCATTATGAAAAAGTCATTTGGTTTATTTCTTCCAGTTGTCTGCATTTGCATCCTATTCGGATGCGAGCGGGACCCGGATCCTTCACAAGAGAATCAATTCTCATCACTTGATGCGAAAATCGATGGAATCTTAAGGGCGTTTGATATCCCTGGAGTACAAATAGCGATCATGAGAAACGAACGCTTGGTTTATCAGGGCACCTATGGTTTTGCAGATAAAGAGTCCAAATTGCCGGTATCGAACGAAAGCGTTTTCCGCATTGCCAGTGTTTCCAAGCCCATTACTGCAATAGGAATTTACAAGCTTGCCCAAGATGGACTATTGGCCTTGGACGACAAGGTTTTTGGGGAAGGGGCAATCTTGGGAACTAGATTCGGCAGTAAGCCGTATTCGGAGGCCATAAAGGCTATCACCGTCAGACACTTGCTAGAGCACAAGGCAGGGGGCTGGACCAACGACGGTAACGATCCCATGTTTTCACCGATCAACTACCCACAGCACGAGCTTATTGGGTATATCCTTGATACAAGACCCCTTGATTTTCAACCTGGGTCCACTTTTGTCTATTCGAACTTTGGATATTGCATATTAGGAAGGGTGATAGAGGAGCTGAGCGGAGAAAGCTACGAAGCCTATATACGGACCAAAATTTTGGAGCCCAGCGGAATTACATCCATGTATATCGGCAACAATACCATTTCCGAAAAATTTGAAAACGAGGTACGCTATTACAACCCTCATTCATATTTTACCCCATACCAGATCGACGTTAAGCGGATGGATGCAGGAGGTGGATGGGTAGCTTCTGCGACAGATTTACTCAGATTCATGACTAGAATAGACCGACTTCCCTACAGAAAAGATTTTCTTAAAGATTACTATGCATACCAGATGTATTTTGGCTTTTTTAACTGGGTTCACAACGGCGCGATGTCGGGAACCTCAGCGGTTTTGGAAAGAGCAAATGACAAATTCAGCTTTTCTGTGGTGGCCAACGGCAACAGTGCTGAGTTCGGCACTGCTCTTGAAGCCTTTAGGAGAGCAATCAACGATGAAATAAAATCAAGAAGCAGTTGGCCGGACCATGACCTATTTGAATCGGATTAGACAGGAATCTCTTAACAAAATCCTACCCTATTTCCTGAATCGGCATTCACTTTAGATAAAAATAAAATCCTGAAAGGACAAAGTTAAAAGGTGACTAAGGTGGGACGAGGGAATGCAGTCAACAATCGATTTCCTTCTACATTCTTTCTTACCCACCATTCATTTCGTCAAGTAGAACTGCTAAATCGGATATGGAACAAACAACTGCCTTTCGGAAAGTTAGTTCGTAATAATTTTTTGAAATCACTTGATAAATAAAACGAAATAAATAATAATCAACACTCCTCTTGATCCTTGGTGGAATTTTAGTTTAAAGAATGTGAATACGCTTTTCAGAATCTGGCATCTGGCCCCAATACTTCGGAGTTGCAATCCGGTCTTTTTTCTTCTTGTGGAAAGAGGAACAACAGGATGATTTTGCAATTCATGGAGTATTTCGCTATTCTAGGAGGCATTTGTAAATCCGTCTATTTGTGCAGTGGATTAGTCTTTCCCGCTGCGCGGGCCCAATTTCTGTTGTCATCGTTGTACCGACCTTAAAAAAAACCTTCCAATCCTACACGCTACCACCAAAAAACGCACAATCGAAAGCAATGGAAATATTCAATTTTCAATGAAATAATTCAATTTTTCCCGTCCAATCGCCCACTTTTAGCCTACTTCCGCCCGACCGTGTCCCGACGATGTCCCGATAGTGTCCCGACCGTCACCCGACCATTCCCCGACTTTTAATCAAAAACCAAGAATTTCTATCACTTTTCCAAGAGGGAAGAGAAGCCTGGTTTGGCTTGTCCGGGTAGCATAGCTGCGTCTGCCGCCTAAGCTTCAGTCCCGGAAAATTGAGGCCAAGATTGGCAAGATACCTTACCGCGTAATCGGCTGCGGGAATACCGCCAAGCTTTCGAAGCCGTTTTCGCCTACTGCCTGCACTGCAAAAAAGAAGTTGTCCTTTGAATAGGGTAGGGTCAGCGTTGTCTCTTCGGTGTAGAATTTTTTCTGCCATTGGGAGGCATCGGTCTCACGCATGAGGACATAGTAGCCTTTGGCCTTGCCTTTGGAAGGGGCTTCCCAGCGCAGGGTGGAGGTATTGCTGAGTCTGCGCACGTCGATGCCTACATTGGTGGGTTCGGAGGGTGCCGAAGCCATCGATGCCAAGGAAGCGAGGTTCATCGCGGTGATTTTGCGCATGTACTCATAATCGACAAATTCCGGAAGGTCTCCGTATTGGATGCCGTTTTCGAGGCGGACGTTTTCGTGTTGGTGGTAGTAGTTTTCATTCATCTCGCAGACCCGGATGGCCGTGAAGCCCTGCTGCGCAAAAGGGGTATGGTCGCCCCCTCTCAGGAAACGGTCATTTCGGTAAACCAATTTTACTTCCAATTGGTCCACGTACCGTTCCCCCACTTCCTTCATGTAGCGGGCGAGTTGGCGGGATTTGGAGTCGTTTTCGCCGTTGGTATAGCGGCGAATAGCGGCCATCTGCTCGGTTTCGGCGGCAGGCACACCTTCCGAAAATATGCGTACTTGGGTATTGTCATTGATATTTGTTTGGGAAGAGTTGCTGTTGCCGATCATGTCGTTGTTGAGCATGGCAACGAGGTTCCAGTTTTCTTTTTTGGCTTTTTCTGCCAAATAAGCTGCGCCCTTGAGGCCTTGTTCCTCGCCTGATACGGCCACAAAAATGATCGTCGCCGGGAAGGATTTCTTGGACATGATGCGGACGAGTTCCATGATGGCGGCTACTCCCGAACCGTCATCGTTGGCGCCGGGGGCATCGATTTCCTTGTTCATGACATCGAGCGCCCGGCTGTCGATATGGGCGGATATAATGAAGACGCGGTCATCCTGCGGGTCAGTGCCTTTGAGCGTGGCCATGACATTGCCCATCGGCGCGTCGGTGGGAATCCTTCTGCCGTCAGCAGGTACGGTAAAAGTGTCGATCATCGCCGAAAGCCTTCCACCTGAAGCAGGTATCAGGGATTGGAAATGGGCAAGGACATATTGTTGGGAGGCGGAGATGCCTTCCTTGGAAGCATTTGCGCTTAGGCTGTGGCGGGTGCGGAATGCTGCCAGATCACGGACATGCTTTTCCAGGTTGGCCGCAGAGACCTCTTCGACCATGGAAGCAATTGCGGCATTTCTATGGACGATCTGTGTTTGTGCCTGGGCCAAAAGGCAGGTGCAAACAAACAGCAATAGGAATATTTTTTTCATCGGGGATTATACGCTAGGTGAATGCGCTAAATTTACCTGCATCAAAATCAATGCAAAACAGGAATTACATGAACGAACTCATCTTACCCCAAGAAGGCGAATACGTCGCTTTCTACAAAGGATATATCGCTGCTGTTGCAGAAAAAGACATCATGGGGCTTTACTTGAGCCAAATTGAGGAAGTGAAAGAAATATTCGGTCAATTGGGCGAGGAAAAAAGTATGCTGGCATATGCCCCCGGAAAATGGACCGGAAAGGAAGTTTTGGGCCATATGATCGACACTGACAGGATATTCGCCTATCGTGCTCTGTGCATTGCCCGAGGTGAAAAAGGGCCTCTACCCGGATTTGACCAGGATCAATATTTGGCTGCTGCTGCGTTCAACGATTTGCCCTTGGAGCAATTGGTCTGGGATTTTGAATTGTCCAGAAATGCCGTCACCTCCATGGTCAGGTCCTTGGATCCAAAACTCTACACCCAAATGGGAAACGCCAATGGTAATCCCGTCAGCCTCAGGGCGATTCTAACGATGATTCCCGGGCATGCGCACCATCACTTGAGGATTTTACAGGAGAGATACCTACCGCTGATTGCTTGATCGGAGCCTTTACAATTCCTTCATCTGGGATTTGGGGCAGAATTGTGTAATTTTGTAGAATTTTACCCCACAAAAAAACTATTTGAGCGATGCAAAGAACACGTGCACAAGAATCCCGGGCGGCCATTGAGAAACTCTACATCACCATGAGGCACCTCTTTATGAGGGGGTCCTACAAGCCGATGGGTGTTTCGGGGGAGTCCTTGGTGGATTCACTTTTGGTATTGAGTCCGGAGATTTATGGCCTGCTTGCCGAGGATGAGAAGATTGAGTTGGACGGATTGCTTTATGTCATGGAGCGCCTGCCAAAGGGAATTGAGGAATGCCGCTATATCCGCCTCATCAGCAGGGAAGGCTATGAGAATTCCACATTTCCCGCCATCGTCCCTCCCAAGCGGAAGCGCAACTGCTACCGTGTGGATGCCGATCAGATGTACGTGGAGATGACCCGCGGTCGCTCTGACATTTATGATATCCTGACCCATTTGACTTTTTTATTTATCGAGTCAGAAAAAATCAAAACCAACAGCACCGATATCAAGGGGCGCTTGGACCTCAACTGGCAGATGCTCGAGAAGATCGTGGAAAAGGAGGAAAATGGGGAGGCTTTTGATAAGGAAGTGGCCTGTTCCTACCTCAGCCATGTGATCGGGCGGACCTTTGATGAGACGCACGAGGCAGTCGGCAAGTTTGAGTCCTCACCCCATACGAGCAGCCTGTTTACCATCGTGTACCATTTGGGCAAACTGGCGATGGATGAGTTTTTTGATGGAAAGGACCGGGAGATATCCTTTTCCTCCACCCTGCGCCAACGAGTTGGACACCATGTATATGGAGAGCTTTGGGCCAACAATATCAAAAAGGTGCTTTTTGAAAAGGGTTTGATCGAGAGACCCATCCATATCATTTCCGCCAATCTCCATTCCGTGCTCAATACGGTCTATGGGCATCAGGCTTTGAAGTTGGGTTCTTTTGAGGAAATCGAAGCAGCAGCCATGCAGATCAGCATCGGTGCCAAAAACCACAAAGGAAAGGATATCCTCAGCTACGCCAAAAAGCATGGCTTTATCGAGATCAACGATGTCTCGGGCACCAATATCAATGTGCAGTTGCTGGACACGGCTTTGATGGATAAAAAAACCATCCTGCCGGGAATCTCGCTGAAGGCCGAGGCTGGGAAAGAACCCGTACTGTTGGTTATGGACTATGCTTTTGGTGAGCAGGCATATGAATGCTTTGACGAATTGCTGAAACCTTACGATACGGAAGATGGCAAATCCTATCCATTAAACGTGTATTCGGCATCTATCATGGGCAAGGCGGGAATTCTCACAGGGAAGAAAGGCGACATCATGATCCCCACAAGCCATGTGTTTGAGGGGACGGCAGACAATTATCCTTTTCGCAATGAGCTCAAGAAGCAGGATTTTGAGGGGTATGGCTTGGGAGTGTTTGAAGGCACGATGTTTACGGTACTCGGTACCTCTCTCCAAAACAAGGATGTGTTGAGCTATCTGATGAATTCTTCTTGGAAAGCCATCGGCCTCGAGATGGAAGGGGCGCATTACCAGAAGGCGATCCAATCTGAAAGCCGTATCCGAAACAGTATCCGCAAAAATGTAAAAGTCCTATATGCCTACTATGCCTCGGACAATCCCTTGGAAACTGGCAGTACATTGGCCTCTGGCGCCTTGGGCTTGGACGGTGTGCGGCCCACTTATCTGATTACCTACAAGATTTTGGAGAAGCTTTTTTCCTAAAAAACAAGCTCGAAAGAACATCCCGTAACAAAAGCCTCCGCACAGGGGGCTTTTATTTTGTTTGGAAATGAGAATGCTTGAAAACTGATGGAAAATTTTAATTCCATTATTTAGGTATTCTTCCAAATTTTATTCTATTGAGTAGTTGGAACCCCAAAGTTTTGTTTTGATTTCGGTACGTTTTTTTAGTTGTGTTTAGAATCATGACTTAAACTGATTTTCGTCAGGTTTTTTGTAACGATTGATCTAGAATTTAGTACCATCAAAACTTCAGAATTATGAATAAACTTACAACTATCCGGATTTTTCTAGTGGCGCTGACCCTAGGCATTTCCACCTCGATCCTTTCAGCCCAAACGAAGTTCACCCTTGCCGCTTCTCCCACCTTTAAGATAAATGGAGGTTCATCCCTTCACGATTGGGAGATGGTTTCCAATACAGCCAAAGGTGAAGGCATGTTCAACATGGAGGGTACACAATTTAGAGGAGCCAAAAGCCTCAGCGTCAGCTTGGAGGCCGAGACGCTCAAGAGTGGCACCCGTGGCTTGGACAGCAACGCCTACAAAGCACTCAACACCAGCAAGAATAAGGATATCCGCTTTGCGCTTCGGGAATTGACCGGAAGTGGCGCTTCCTACACAGCAAAGGGTGACTTGACGATCGCAGGGGTGACCAAGCCGGTAACGATCCCCGTGAAAATGAGCCAAAGTGGCAACAAGCTGACCTTTGAGGGCAGTTTGGCCACCAAGCTTACGGAGTTCAGCATCACTCCCCCTACGGCTTTGATGGGGACAGTCAAAACCAGAGACGAAGTAACGATTTCATTCAAAACAACATTCCAACCTACAAACTAAATTTTACAATTATGAAAAAGCAATTGATTGCTACGGTAGTGCTCGCGGTGATGGGAATTTCCGCAATGGCGCAAGGCCTTCAGAGAGATATGCAATTCTGGAGACCCTATGACAAAAGAGGTATCAACATCTTTGAAACAGGTAAGGCCGACACAGTCGAATTTGAGGGCATGAAAGTCCGGATCGGTGGTCACTTCGCCCAACAGTGGCAGAATCTCAGCCACGAAAACAGATCAGATGTGGTCAACAACCAACAAGGTGTGAACCTCAACCAGTTGATAGAAATCGGTAGCGGTACAAACTTGGCGACTGCAAACCTGAACATCGACGTGGCTTTGGCTGATGGTTTGAGATTGAATTTGATCTCCTATCTTTCATCCAGACACCATCCAGAAGCTTGGGTAAAGGGTGGATACATCCAGGTGGATAAATTGGGATTCTTGAATCTGGGAAATACAGAATGGTTTGATAAGTATTTCACACTTCGAGTCGGTCACATGGAAATCAACTACGGTGATGCGCACTTCAGGAGATCCGACAACGGTAACGCGATGTGGAACCCATTTGTAGGCAACTACATCATGGATGCCTTCACGACTGAAGTCGGTGGTGACCTGTTCTTCCAAAGCAACGGATTCCTTGCATTGGTCGGTGTGACTGGTGGAGAAATCCAAGGTGGTGTGACTCGTCCAAATGACCGTAAGCCAAACTTTATCGGTAAAATAGGTTACGACAAACAATTGAGCGATGACCTGAGAGTGAGATTGACTGGCTCTATCTACACTACAAAAGGCTCTGCAAGAAATACCCTTTGGGGTGGTGACCGCGCAGGTTCCAGGTACTATTTGGTGATGGAAAACACTTTGGCGACTACATCTGCCAATTTCACCTCCGGTCGTATCAACCCTGGCCAAACCAACAACATTACTGCTTGGGTGATCAACCCCTTCGTGAAATTCGGTGGCTTGGAACTTTTCGGTAACTTTGAGCAATCCACAGGCCGTGCAGCCAACGAGACTGTAGACAGGACTTGGAAAAACATCGGCGGTGACTTGGTATACAGATTTGGCACCTATGACAAGTTCTATATAGCTGGTCGCTACAATCAAGTGAGCGGTCCTTTGGCTGGCTCAGGATTGGAAGTCAGTGTGGATAGAATCCAAGTAGGCGGCGGTTGGTTTGTCACCAAAAACGTCCTCGCCAAATTGGAGTATGTGAGCCAAAACTACAACGACTTCGCCAGCACCAGCATCTTCCGCGAAGGCCGATTCAATGGCCTCATGATTGAAGGTGTAATCGGTTTCTAAGTCGAATATCAACAATGCGTATCCTTCTCCTGATCCTGTTGCTCTTGGTGGGGGTTCCCAATAAAGAAAGAACCTTGGTCGTGACCCGGAAAATGATCCAGGTGAGCGGCCAGACCTCACTGGGAGGCTTCAACTGCGACTACAACAAGATCGGTTTGAAGGATACGCTTTTTTTAGATGCAGGAGGCAAGGTAAAGGAAATAGTTTTTGACGTTCCTGTAGAGGATTTCTCTTGCGGCAATTTTTTATTGAACAGGGATTTCAGAAAAACCCTGCAGGCCGAAAAATTCCCCCAAGCCATCGTAAAAGTCAAAAACCTCAGGTCAAACTATGGGTATTACACCTGCGATTTGGCTGTGGATTTGGTGGGGAAAAAACTGAATTTCACCGACCTCGTGCTCAAGCGCGTCGCAGATGGGCTGACAGGGGAGTTGGTGCTGAGTTTTGAACAATTGGAGCTGAAGGCCCCAAGCAAAATGGGTGGCTTGGTCAAAGTAGACGAGAAACTCAATTTATCGATTTTTTTGGGGCTTTAGAAAAATAAAGAGGCCTAGCTTTTCAATTGAGGATTATTGAAGACTTCAGGTTTTGCCCAAAATTATATTCAATTCTGTTTGATCCAGAAAGTAGAAAAATCCCGATTTTTGGTACATGGGTATTTCAACCTTAATCATGTGTTTGTGCGCTGTTTTTTCATTCCTTGGTCAGCCGCGGGATGAGGCAGTGAAATTGGTAATTCAGGAGAAGAGAGTGGCCGTGAACGGGCGGACTTCGATCGGTGGATTTACCTGTCGTTATTCGGACCGGAATGTTCGGGATACACTGTTTGTGGACTTCAGCACGAGGACACCTGATTTGGTTTTTGATATCGTCGTGGATGACTTTGGCTGCGGAAACTTCATGCTCAACAGGGACTTCAAAAAGACCCTGAAATCAAAGGAATTCCCTAAAGCAAGGGTGAGGGTAGGTAATATACGGACCAGTAATTCGAAATACTTTTGCGACCTTACAGTCAATATGGTGGGGAAAAAATTGGATTTCCCAAACTTGGAACTCGTGCGCAACACCGAAGGAGTCACAGCACAAATCGGCATGGGATTTTCCACCCTTGGCCTTGAGCCTCCCAGCAAAATGGGTGGGCTTGTGACCGTAGACGAGGCTCTCAAATTGGAGATATTCCTTGGTTTTCGGGTTAGTAGATAATTCTCGGTACGGGTCAATTAGCCACCGGTCGCAAGCAGTGCCGCCAAGGCTTTCTCAGTTTTTTCAAAGCCAAATTGCATAAGGCATTTTTCCATTTTGGATTGGATGACATCGTTGTTCAAATTGCCGATGCTGCCTTCATGGGTATGGTTGACTTTTTGTTGGTCGGGATAGAATTCCCCGTTTTCGATGTCGAGGCCGACCTTTCTGTATGCATCCCTAAAGGGTGTCCCACAAAGTACCAACTCATTGACTGCTTCTACGCTGAAGAGATGTTTGTAGAAGGGATCTTCCAAAATCCGCGTTTTGACCCTGATTTCCTTTAGCATAAATGTGCACATGCGCAGGCAGTCCAAAGTTTGCTCGATACCGGGAAACAGCACCTCCTTGAGCAACTGAAGATCCCGATGGTAGCCTGTGCTCATGTTGGTCAGCAATAGGCTGATTGTATTCGGAATACTTTGGATTTGGTTGGTTTTGGCACGGATCAATTCAAATACGTCGGGGTTTTTCTTGTGCGGCATGATACTGCTGCCAGTTGTCAAATCATCTGGAAAGGAAATAAACCCAAAATGGGGATTCATAAACAGGACCACGTCCGTCGCCAGCTTATTCAATGTCGCTGCGATTCCCGCCAGGGCAAAAGATAAATTCCGCTCAGTTTTTCCACGGCTGTTTTGGGCATTGATTACATTGTGGTGGAGATCTTCAAATCCAAGCAATTGCGTCGTCAGTGTCCTGTCGAGGGGGAATGAGGAACCATATCCCGCCGCCGAACCCAAGGGGTTTTTGTTGGCCAAGCGGTATGCTGATTCGAGCAGGCCTAGATCTTCGGTCAGGCCCTCGGCAAATGATCCAAACCACAATCCGAAGGATGATGGCATGGCCAGTTGTGTATGGGTATAGCCCGGCATCAAGTCTTTTTTGTGTTTTTCGGAAAGGGAAATCAGCAAATCGAAAAGCTCTTGGCTGGCCTCCACGATTTCGGCAATTGCGGCGCGGTAGTACAGCTTCAGATCAACGAGGACTTGGTCATTTCTTGAACGACCGCTGTGCAGTTTTTTTCCCACCTCGCCATATCGCTCAGTCAATAGAAACTCAACTTGTGAATGCACATCTTCGACTCCTTCCCGGATTTGGAATTGGCCGTTTTCGATTTCTTGGTAAATATCCTTGAGTCCTTTGAGCAAAACCGATAGCTCAGCATCTGTCAAAAGGCCGATCTTTGCCAGCATCGTGGCATGGGCCATCGATCCGAGTACGTCAAAAGGAGCCAACAAAATGTCAAATTCCGGATCCCTGCCGATGGTGAACCTTTCGACTTCCTTTTTTGATCCTGTATTTTTTTGCCAAAGTTTCATGATTCCGAGTGTAAGGCTGCCCAATGATTCAGGCAGAAGATTTTCAATGTGATAAGGTGTCTGGGGATTTGCTCATTTCCATGTAGGTTTCCAATATCCGGATATATCCTTCAACTCCTTGCCTGATTTCCGTCAGGCCAATATACTCGTCGGCGGTATGGGAGCGGGCCGAATCCCCGGGCCCGATCTTCACGGAAGGATAGGGGATCAACGCTTGGTCGGAAAGGGTAGGACTGCCGAAGCATACAATTCCCAATTCCGAGGCTACTTTCAGTATCGGATGGTCCTTGGGGACTTGGGAGGATTTGAGCCTGAAAGATCGCGGGCTCAAGTCAGCTTTGAGGAAGCCCTTCAATTCTTCAAATGCCTCCTCTAAGGTGTAGCTGTCCGTCACCCTCACATCAAGTGTGTAAGTGCAAGTATCAGGGACGACGTTGTGTTGGCTGCCGGCTTGGATGACTGTCGCACTGACTTTTGTTTTTCCCAAGAAGGGCGATACCCGCTCAAACTGGTAGTCCTTGATCTTGTTCAAGTCCTCCAAGGCCAGGTAAATGGCATTGATGCCTTCTTCTCGTGCCGCATGTCCGGCTTTGCCTTTCACCGTCGCGTCAATGACCAAAAGCCCTTTTTCCGCTACCGCCATGTGCATTTGGGTGGGTTCGCCGACAATGGCGAGGGAAAAAGGGGGCAGTTCGTCCAGGATACTTTCTATGCCATTTTTTCCTGAAATCTCCTCTTCCGCAGTGGCTGCGATGCAGAGATTAAAAGGTAATTTCTTGTCAAAGAAATATCGAAACGCTGCAATCAGACAGACTAGGCATCCACCGGCGTCGTTGCTTCCCAAGCCATAGAGCTTTCCGTCTTTTTCAATCGGACTAAAGGGATCAAGGGTATATCCTGCATTGGGCTTTACCGTGTCGTGATGGGAATTGAGCAGTATAGAAGGGAGCGAGGGGTCAAAATGTTTGTTCCACGTCCATACGTTGTTCCGTTTTCTCTGGACAGGTATATTTGATTTGGAAAAAAACGCCTCAATCAGATCAGCGGTTTCATCTTCTTCCCGACTGAATGAAGGTGTCGCGATAAGCCCCTTCAAGAGGTCCAACGCATCGTCAAAAAGCCTTTGTAAATCAGTCTGGTAGTTCAACGTTGGTTTTGATTTGGATGGTTCTTTAATACAAATCGTACTTTTGCTTTTCAATCGTAGTTCCTGAAAGTTTGCCTTTGGCCGCCAACAAGAGGTTTTCTGCCTTGCCAATCCAAACAAAGTTCACCCCTTTTTCCAACGCCGCGAAGGCGTTGTCCAGTTTAGGTATCATGCCCGAGTGGATGACGTTCTCTTTCTTCAGTTCGGCATAAATCTCCTCATTGATCATCGGGATGATCGTATTGTCGTTGTGTTCGTCAATGAGCACACCCGCCTTGGCGAAGCAGAAATACAGGTTGACTTTGAATTTCTTTGCCAGGTTGGTGGCCAAGTCCGAGGCGATCGTGTCGGCATTCGTGTTGAGCAATTGCCCTTTCTTGTCATGTGTGATCGGGCAAATGACCGGCAGGATTTCTTGGAAAAGAAGTTTTTCGATTAAATCGACATTCACTTCCTTCACATCGCCGACAAAGCCATAGTCGATCGTTTTGACCGGCCTTTTTTCGGAGCGTATCAAGTTGCCATCGGCACCGGTTAGGCCCAAGGCATTTTGTTTGAGGCTTTGGAGCTTGGCGACGATTTGTTTGTTGATCAATCCGGCATATACCATGGTCACCAAGTCCAAGGTTTCCTTGTCCGTGATGCGTCGGCCATCGACCATGTTAGGGATGATTCCGATCTTTTCCCCAAACTTGCTCGCCAAGATTCCCCCGCCATGTACGAGGATTTTTTTGCCTGGAAATTTTGATAAAATGGATAAGAACTCATCGAGCTTTTCTGGAAAGTCGATGACATTTCCTCCGATCTTGATGATGCTGATGGTCATGGAAAAATAGTGCTTAGGTTTGAGGTTTGTTCTAAATGCCGTCAAGGATGCTGCTGATCACGGCCTGTGCGGCAAAGATCCGGTTTTTGGCCTGCACTTGCACGAGGCTTCTCGGCCCGTCCAGGATTTCATCCGACAATTCCAGGTTTCTTCTGACGGGGAGGCAATGCATGACTTTGGCTTTTTTGGCATGTCTGAGATGCTTCTCCGTCAACATCCATGTGGCGTCGGTACTGAGGATTTTGCCGTAATCGTTGAAGGCTGACCAGTTTTTGACATAGACGAAATCAGCCCCCTCCAAAGCTGCCTGTTGGTCATGTTCGATTTGGGCCCCTTGGGTAAATTTCGTGTCCAATTCGTAGCCCGTCGGATGTGTGATGGTCAGGTCATATCCACAGCCCAAAGCCCATTCCGAAAAGGAATTGGCAACTGCGTGCGGAATCGCTTTGATATGTGGAGCCCATGTGAGGACTACCTTCACCTTTTTGCCCTCATTGATATTTTCCTTGATCGAGATCATATCGGCAAGACTTTGAAGCGGATGACGGATTGCCGATTCCAAGCTGATGACAGGTACTCCTGAGTACTTGATGAATTGGTTGAAGACAAAATCCTCCAAATCCTCCTGCTTGTTGGTCAGGGTCGGGAATGCCCGTATCGCCAATATGTCGAAATAACTACCCAATACCCCCGCGGCGTCTTTGATGTGCTCCACGGTACCCTTGTTCATCGTCACGCCTTCCCGCATTTCGAGTGCCCAGCCTTCCTTGTCCATGTTCATCACGATGGGCTCCATGCCGAGTTGGAGCGCGGCGATTTGGGTACTTGCACGCGTACGAAGGGAAGGATTCAGGAAAATGCAACCGATCCGCTTTCCGATTCCTTTGGAGGCATGCATACGGGGATTTGCTTCGTAGGCTAGCGCCAAGTCAATCAGCGAATCTGCGGTTTGTTTATCTTCAAATTGGGTAAAATGCTTGATCATGGTATTTTTGCAAAGCCAGATGGATGGCTTCAGTTCAGGATTTGTTGGAGGCTTTGTATCAACGAATATAGCTGATTTTGGCCAATATTCAGGGGTGGAAGCAGGCGAATCGTCTGCTTTTTGGCGGCACTGCCAGTGAAGATTTTGTACTTGCTGACCAACTCCGACCTGACTGGCCCCGCGTCCCGATCCAGGTCAATGCCGATCATGAGTCCTTTTCCCCGGATATCCTTGATCGCCGGTATCGTCGCGAGTTCCTTGAGCAAATACTCGCCCATAGCTTCGGCATGGGGAAGGAGGTTTTCATTTTCCAATACTTCCAAAACTGCCAACCCAGCCGCACAGGCCAAGTGATTTCCTCCAAACGTCGTTCCCAATAGACCGTGGCTCGCCTTGAATTCTGGATGAACAAGAACTCCTCCAATAGGGAAACCGTTGCCCATTCCCTTAGCCGTGGTGATGAGATCAGGCACTAGGCCCTCTACCCATTGGTGGGCAAAGAAGCGACCTGTTCTACCATAGCCCGATTGTACCTCATCGAGGATAAGTTTGGCCCCGTATTCTTTAGCCAAAGTGGCAAGGGAATTTAGATAACCAGGATCGGGGACTTGAATTCCACCGACACCCTGAATGCCTTCAATGATGATACCTGCGATGTTTCCCTGACGCAGTTGATTTTCTACTGCATCGATATCTCCCCAAGGGAGAATATAAGCATCAGACCTTTGGTTGAAAGGGGCGACGATTTTTGGATTATCCGTCAGGACGACCGCTCCGGAGGTTCTCCCGTGGAAGGCTCCCGAGAAGCTGATTATTCCGGATTTTCCTGTGGCGAAAGAAGCAAGCTTCAATGCGTTTTCGTTGGCCTCGGCGCCGGAGTTGCATAGGAACAAATGGAAATCCGGGTAGCCTGACATGTTGCCGAGCTTTTCGGCAAACTCCTTCTGAATGGGGATTTGGACAGAATTCGAGTAGAAGGATATCTGGTCCAGCTGGTCTTTGATACGCTTTACGTAGTGCGGATGTGTATGTCCAATCGAAATAACGGCATGTCCTCCATAGAGGTCCAGGTATTCCTCGCCCTTGTCGTCCCACAGGTTGGCACCAAGTGCCTTGACCGGGGTGACATTGATGAGGGGATATACGTCAAATAGGTTCATGGTAGGTAGAGGTTGTTTTTATGTGGTCGGTGCGCACACAGACCATGGGGTCAAAATGCGATGCCCTTGAGGTTTAGTCCGGACCTTTCATCCAAGCCAAAAGCCAGGTTGAAGTTTTGGACGGCTTGGCCTGAGGCACCTTTGAGCAGGTTGTCAATGGCGGAATAAATGACCAGTTGCCCCTTTTCCTTTTGTAGGTGGAGGATGCATTTGTTGGTATTCACGGCCTGTTTGAGGTCAATATCTATGTGGGAAACATGGGTAAATGGAGCGTCTTTGTAAAACGATTCATAAATAGACAGTGCATCCAACAGGTCTCCCTCAAAAGGCAAGTACGCTGTCACCCAGATACCACGGGTGAAATTTCCCCGGTAGGGCACAAAGAGCAATTCTGAGTCGAAACCGGGGCGGATTTGCCCGAAGGTCTGTTTGATCTCTTTCAAATGCTGGTGCGTGAAGAGCTTGTACACCGACATGTTTCCGCTCCGGTAGCTAAAGTGGGTGGTTTCGCTCAATCCCTTTCCGGCTCCCGTACTGCCTGTAATCCCGCTGATATGAACGGGCTGATTCACCCAGCCCGCTGCTACAGCAGGAGCCAATGCCAATTGGATGCCGGTAGCAAAGCATCCGGGATTGGCAATTCGTTTGGAGGTTTTGATTTTCTCTTTGTTGATCTCGGGCAAGCCATAGACGAAGCCGTTGCTTTCATTCCTGAAATCCGTGCTCAGGTCAATGATCACGGTGTCTTTACCAAAAGGATGCTCCTCCAAGAATCCCTTGGTGGCGCCATGCGGCAATGCCAGGAAAACCGCGTCAATACCCTCGGTGATGACTTCTCCGCTGAATTCCAATTCGGTGTCTCCAATCAAATCGGGATGAAGGTCGGAGACTTTTTTACCCTTTTGGCTGTTGCTGTGGGCATAGACCAAATCCACATGGGGATGGTGCACGAGTAATCGCAACAATTCCCCGCCCGTATATCCTGCAGCGCCAATGACCGCGGTTTTAATCTTCTTCATGGCGATTGACTTGGTGGAAGATGGCCATTTGGTTACCAAGGATTCTGGTGAAGCCCTTCACGTCCTCGCCCGTGTAGCCTTTGTTCATTTCTCCGTAACTGCCAAACTTGGATGCCATCAGGTCATGTTTGGACTCGATGCCGACCAATTGGAAGCGATAGGGGTGGAGCTGTACTTGAACAGTACCGGAGACGAACTCCTGTGTGCTTTGGAGAAATGCCTCCAAGTTGCGCATCACGGGATCCAGGTAATGCCCCTCATGCAAGTGGTTGCCGTAGAATTCCGACAGTTGGTTTTTCCAGAAGGTTTGCCACTTGGTGAGCGTATGCTTTTCTAGGAGTTGGTGGGCCTTGATGATGATCAAAGGCGCTGCAGCCTCAAAACCCACACGGCCTTTGATGCCAATGATCGTATCACCGACGTGGATATCTCGCCCAATGCCAAAGGGACCTGCGATTTCTTGGATCTTCAGGATTGCATCGACCGGGTTGTCGTAGGAAACCCCATTGACGGCGGAGATTTCCCCTATTTCAAAACCAATTTGGATGGATTCAGGCTCGGTTTTGCTGACTTGGGTAGGCCAAGCGCTTTCGGGTAAGGTCAGGTTGGAAGTAAGCGTTTCCTTGCCTCCGACCGACGTCCCCCAAATGCCTTTGTTGATGGAGTAGGCAGCTTTTTCGAAGTTCATGACGACGCCATGTTCCTTCAGGTAAGTGATCTCCTGCTCGCGGCTGAGCTTGAGGTCGCGGATGGGCGTGATTATTTCGATATCCGGCACGATGGTTTGGAAGATCATGTCAAAGCGTACCTGGTCGTTGCCTGCACCGGTACTGCCATGTGCGACGCATTTTGCACCGATGTTTTTTGCATATTCGGCCAATGTTTTGGCCTGAAGTATGCGCTCCGCACTGACAGAAAGTGGGTAGGTCTGGTTTTTCAGGACATTGCCAAAGACCAAATATTTGATCACTTCTTGGTAATAGGCCTTGGTCACATCCAAAACCTTAAAGGAAGCTATACCAAGGCTATTGGCTCTGTTTTCGATATCGGCTAACTCCTGTGCGGAAAATCCACCCGTATTGATCAATACGGCGTGGACTTCGTATCCCAAATCCTTGGATAAATGGAGTGCGCAAAACGTGGTGTCCAATCCACCGCTATAGGCTAATACTACTTTTTTCATCGGCTTTTGTCATGTGTCGCCTGTCTCAGGCGGCAGGTTTAAAATAGGCTTAAAGTTTTGTCTTTTGTTTTTCTGAGGTTGAGCATGACATACTTCTTGAGTTGCGTCCAACGCTCAAAGAGCTTGATGTTTTTCTTGAAATCTGTTCTCAAGGCCACCTCTTCTGTTTTCGCCTTTTTGCTGGGATCATATAGCATGGCGGTGCAGAGGCAGTTTTGGCGATTTTTGGACTTCAGGATCTCCACATTCACGCAGCTGTTGCAGCCTTTCCAGAATTCTTCGTCGTCTGTGAGGTCGGCATAAGACACGGGGATATAGCCCAACTCCGAGTTGATCTTCATCACGGCTGCCCCAGTGGTCAAGCCAAATATTTTGGCATCCGGGAATTTTGTCCTGCTGAGTTTGAATATCTCGCCTTTGATCAATCTTGCCAAGCCATATTTTCTGAACGGGGGAGAGACGATGAGTCCGGAGTTGGCGACGAACTTCCCGTGCCCCCAGGCTTCGATGTAGCAGAACCCGGCCCACACTCCCTCTGTCGTCAGGGCGATCACTGCTTTTCCTTCGCGCATCTTCTGCTTGATGTATTCAGGAGAGCGTTTGGCAATGCCTGTTCCCCTTGCTTTTGCGGATTCTTCCATCTCTGTGGTGATGGTTTCGGCGTATGCCAAGTGGGCTTCGGTCGCAGGTATGATAATGAATGAAGGGTTTTCCATTTTGGTCCAATGGTAATGGATGAACGTGTTAGATTTTGGAAAATTGGAAGGAAACTGGCTGGGGCAGGTTATCCACGTAGGACACCAAGGGGTATTGCAGGGACTATGCCCTGGATCTGGACCTAAACCTCCTCAAGGGAGCAAAAAATGGCATAGCAGCAGTATGCTCCTGATAGGAATCTGCGTTTGATAGGGATGCTATGGCAACTAGGTTAGACATGCTTTCTGAAAACGTGTGCAAATGTTGAAAGGTTTGGAAAAATTAGCAAGCTTTTTTTTCGATTATTTATTTCAAAGGAGGAGGCGTTTGAGGAATGGTACTCAAGGGCTTATTTTTTTGTGAAAAAGGCAAGAAATCAATACTAATTGAGTCGAATCCTTAGTCTGGAAGATAAGGTTTGAAGGTTTTTAGTATTGTAAACTAATCATTAAAATTTTATCCGGGAAAACTTGGTATTTCTGAGTGCTTTTTTGTAGCATTATTGGACGGTAAATCCCGTTCAGCACTAAGAAAAAATCATCCCACTCCCATGAAGAAAAATTTCTCCAAGATCATTGTTTTGATCCTATTCTTAACACTGACAAATGTCGCCGCAAAGGCGCAGGATCTCGTTGAATTTCTCGCGACGGAGGCCTGTACCTGTGTTACTGATTTGGTGAAAATGAACCCGAGTGAAAACCCTGAAGAGGATTTGGCGAAGTGTATTGAGGCTGTTTTTGAGGAAAATCTCGAGGCAATTGAGGAGATATATGGTGAAAACTTTGTTTCCTATGATTCAGAAGCCTTTAGGAAGCTCGGCGAGGAGGTTGGAATGAAGTTGGCAAAGGACTGTAAGATTTTCATGGAGTTATTTGTTAAGAAAGCCCAAAACGATAAGGAGAAGGAAACTGAGTATTTCAAAAAGGGCGAAGCCCATTTGAACGCAGGCGAAACAGATTTAGCCATCTCTGCCTATAATTCTGCGATTGAGATCAATCCCAAGAAGGCGGAATATTACAACCAACGAGGCGTGGCCTATTTCCGGAACGAGGATTATTACCGTGCGATCTCGGATTTTTATAGAGCGGTGGAAATTCTTCCAAACTACCATAGACCATTTCACAATATGGCCTTTTCCAAATATCAATTGCGGGATTATAGGTTGGCCTTGGCGGATGTGGATGAAGCTATCAAGATTGATACAGCATATGTTGGCTCGCATAATCTCAAGGGGCTGATTTTGAATGAACTTGGCAAGCAGGAGGAAGCCCGGACTTCATTTGAACAGGCAATGCGAATGGACGATAAGGATCCTGATTTTCCCTACAACATTGGCTTTACCTATTACGAGGAAAGGAATTATGAAAAGGCTTTGGAGTATTTTTTGAAGGCCGAGTCGCTTGGTGAAAACACCGTGACGGTGTTGAGCAAAATTGGCAATTGCTACGATATACTCGGAAATCATCCAAAAGCGGTTGAGTATCATTCCAAATGTCTCGCCTTGGATGCGGCCGATTATGGTTCGTACTATAACCGTGGCTTGGCATTCCTGAGTATGGAAGCTAACGAAGAGGCGAAAAATGACTTTGAGAAGGCCTTGACCTTGGACGATGAGGATGTGGATGCGTACTACAATCTCAGCAAAGCTTATTTCGGCTTGGGGAATCTTGAGAAGTCACTGGAATTGATCGAGCAGTCGATGGCAATGGATACACGGAATGCGTCCTACTATGACCTGCGTGCTGCGATATTCGAATCTCAAGGGAAACTTGATCGCGCCATCGAGGACTACACGGTTTCCATCAGCTTGTATCCGGATGACTGTGAGATCCACCTTGCCTTGGGAAAATTGTTTGTGAAGAGCCAAAATCCGATCCGTGCCAAGGTTTATTTCCAAAATGCACTGGACAAGGGCTGTGAAGAAGCGGAGGATCTGATGGGTAATCTCTAAGTTCAGGCGTTTTTGCTCATCTCCTTCAACGCTTTGACAAAGCTGTCCAATTCTTGGGTGGAAGTATAGACATTTGGTGTAATCCGACAGCCGACTACACCTGCGTAATTGATGCCGACAGTGTAGATTTTGTATTTTTCGAGTAGGGTCTTGGCCATTTCTCCCGGATCCATGCCCTTGATGCCGACATTGGCGATTCCGCAGGCCCTTGATGGGTCAGCAGGGGTATTTACCATGATGCCGGGAATGTCCCTTACTTGGTCGGACCAATATGTTTGCAGGTATCGGAGCCTTTCTTCCTTGCGTGCTCCACCGATCATTTGGTAAAAATCCAAGGCATTGTTGACAGCCAAGTCCGTCGCCACGGGATGGGTTCCTGTGTGGTTGAGGTTTTTGATGTTGGCGTGATCGAGTTCGTAGGGTGCCAAGAGCGGCCAAATCTTGTTGATTTTGTCTTTCTTGACATAAAGCAAACCTGCGCCAATCGGGACCGAGAGCCATTTGTGAAGGCTGCAGGCATAATAATCACAGCCTGTGTCCTCGATCTTGAACTGAAAATGTGCGATGCAATGTGCCCCGTCCAACATGACCTCGACGCCTTTTGCGTGGGCCATATCTGCGATTTTTTTGACGGGAAGGATTTGTCCCGTGATGTTGATCATGTGGCTGACCATGATAAGCTTGGTCCGTGGCGTGATCGCGTCTTCGTAGACCTTTACGATTTCCTCGTCTGACTTGGGTAGCAGTGGGACGTCAACGATTTTGTTGACGATGCCGTGGCGTCTGGCAGCCAGTTCAAACATGTTTTTGATGCTGCCGTAATCCTGGTGGGCAAAAATGGCCTCATCTCCCCGCTGCCAAGGGTAGCCCGAGATGATGATGTCGAGCGATTCGGTAGCGTTTCGGGTAATTGCTACCTCATCGGGAGTTCCCCCGAATTCCCCTGCCAAACGAGCCGCGGCCTTGTCTTTGTTGTCCCATTGAACCGTCCTGAAGTACCAAGAGCCCTGGTAGTTGATTTCCCTGATGTGGTTGATGTAGTGTTCCAAAATCTCCTGGGGTAGGAAGCAATAATAGCCGTTTTCCAGGTTGATGTAGTCGTTTTTGAGACGGTAGCCTGATCTGATTTTCGCCCAGAAATCCTCATCACTTGCCAATGTTGCAGGAGTGACTTCGGCGTAATCCTGCAGGGTTTTGGAAATCGACTGGAAAGCAGGTGTGGATGCGATGCCCGTCAAGGCCAAACGCTTCAGGAAACTTCTCTTGTTCATGCCGGGGAAATTTTTTCTAAGATGAAAAAAAAACTTGGAAAAATGAAGATCCTCGGGAAAGTTGACTAAATTTGTCAACAGAATTTATGTCAACAATTAGAGATGAAGACCCTTGCCAAAATCCTGCTGGAGAATCGCCAAAACAATGGCCTTTCTGTCCGTCAGTTGGCGCAAAACTGTGGGATAGATGCCGCCTTGGTCTCCAAGTTTGAAAACGGGAATAGACTGCCTACCGAAGAACAGGTGAGGCTGCTGGCTAGCGCTTTGTCCATTCCGTTTGCGGAAATGCGCAAGGCTTGGTTGGCAGAGAAAGTCTATCAGCTTCTGGAAGATGAGGAAGACGCGCTGGAGGTATTGTCCCTTGCAGAGAGCCGGGTAGAGTACTTGGTGGGCAAGCAGAGCCTGCAATTGGAGGATTTGAGCCCAAAGGTCAAGGCTTTGTTGGCGGAGATAGATGTGCTCAAGGCAGAATGGCAAGCCAAGAGACCCCTCAATCAGACCCAATTGCGGAAGATGAAGGAGTTTTTCCACATCGAGTATACCTACGAGAGTAACCGCATCGAAGGCAATACGCTGACTTTGCAGGAGACCCATCTGGTGGTGAATGAGGGGATTACCGTGGGCGGGAAATCCCTGCGTGAGCATTTGGAGGCCATCAACCATGCTGAGGCCATTCAATATGTGGAGGAGTTGGTCGGGGATGCGCTCGACTTCAGCCCAAGGGTACTGATGGAACTCCACTACCTGATCTTGAAAGGTATTGATCGGGAGAATGCTGGGAAATACAGGAATGTGCCTGTGCGGATTGCGGGCAGTGTCCATGTGCCGCCCCAGCCCTACCTCTTGGGTAAGCTGATGGAGGACTACTTCCTGCATTATGAAAACCAAAAGCGGATCATGCACCCTGTGATTCTAGCTGCCGAGATGCACGAAAGGCTGGTGAGTATCCATCCCTTTGTGGACGGAAATGGCCGTACCAGCCGGCTTGTCATGAACCTGATTCTCCAAAAGCATGGCTACACCATTGCCAATCTAAAGGGGGATTATGCCTCTAGGATGGAGTATTACAAGGCATTGGAAGCAGTGCAGGTGAACAATCAACCGGAAGTATTTTACCTGCTTGTCGGTAATGCCGTGAAGCTTTCCCTCCAAAAGCATCTGGAGATGACCTGAGGCGACCCTGCCGGACGTGGTTCCGGCAGGGTTTGTTTTTTGGATGCTAGAGAATGGGATTTTTGGAAATACTTGGAACCTGTGGTGCTGAAATCTGTTATTAGCGATATGAAAATAGAAGTATGGTCGGACATCATGTGTCCGTTTTGTTACATCGGGAAACGCAGGCTGGAAAATGCCTTGGAGAAGTTTCCATTTGCAGACAATGTTGAAGTGGTCTGGAAAAGCTTCCTGCTGAATCCGGATATGGTGACGGACCCTGGCAAGAGTACACTTCAATACCTTTCCGAAACAAAAGGTTGGTCGATGGCCCAGACGCAACAGATTACCGAACAGGTCGTGGAGATGGCGAAAGGCGAAGGCCTTAGCTATCACATGGACCGCACCGTGGTGGCCAATGCCAAGAATGCGCATCGACTGTTGCAATGGGCGAAGTCCATCGGGCGGGGTGGTGATATGAAGGAACGTCTTCTGAGGGCGTATTTCACGGAAGGGTCAAATATTGACGACTTTGCGACGCTGGTGGGACTGGCTGGTGAGATTGGTTTGGATGTTGTTAAGGCGCCTGAGGTTCTGGAGTCGGATGTTTTTTCGGCAGAGATGGAAGGTGATATTTATGAATCCCGCCTGATGGGGGTGCGTGGTGTTCCGTTCTTTGTTTTGGATCGCAAATATGGTATCTCTGGGGCGCAGCCACAGGAGGTATTTGACCAGAGTATCCTGAAGGCCTGGGAAGAGCATGTCAAGGCAAATCCTGTCATGCAAATGCAGGGCGGTGACGCGAACAGCTGCGACATAGACGGAAATTGTTGATTCTTGGTAATGGGCAAATTGCTTGACAGCCTTCGCCCATTGCAGACTCGAGGATTTCTGAAGAATTTGGAATAAAGGACTCCCGCTGGAGGGCAAGGGTTATGGGGATTGGTACCATTTGGGTTCCAATCCCCATTTTTTTTGTCTTCAGTTTGGCATTTAGAAAAGCTCTTTTAATTTTGACTTCATTGAGTAAAAAAATTACTCAATCATGATCACCCGTGATTGAGGGGGCGAAGCTGTGCCAGCCTCATTGTTGCTTTTTTCTTTACTGTCTCACCCAAGATCCTTTTTACGTGTTAGATTCCATCGTTACTTCCAAGACCCGGATCAAACTTTTATTGAAGTTTTTCTCCCATGACAATTCAGGTTACTTGCGCTCTTTGGCGAAGGAATTTGATGAGTCGACGAATTCAGTCCGCGTAGAGCTTAACCGTTTGACGGAGGCCGGACTTCTGCAGACCGAAGATGATGGCAAGACCAAGGTCTACCGGGCGAATAGGTCCCATCCTTTCTTTAATGAAATCAGGAACATGGTTTCCAAATTTCTTGGTTTGGACCAATTGTTGGAGCAGGTGGTCAGCCGCCTTGGAAATGTGGAAAAGGCATACATCGTGGGCGATTATGCCCAAGGGGTGGATTCGGGGACGATTGAACTGATTTTGTTGGGCAAGGATATCGACATGGCTTATTTGGATTTTTTGGTGGAAAAAACCTACGAGAAAATCAATCGACGGGTACAGGTAAGGGTACTTGAGGAAATGGGCGAGGATATTGGGGGGGTGATGGTGTATGGGTGAGGTCGGAAGTACGAGGGGGATGTACAAAGTACGAAGTACGAAGTACGATGTACTAAGTGTGAAGTACGAAGGTAGAAGTATGAGGGAAATGTAAGAAGTACGATGTACCAAGTGTGAAGTAGGAAGTTAGAAGTACGAGGGATTTGATTGGAAATTTTAAACCTGAAATAAGTTGCTGAGATTTGTTCTGATTGCATCGCTGTTTGCTGTGATTGTGTTCCAAATGGTGGGGGAAAAAGTCCCCGTGAATGATGGAACCATGGGCGATGGTCTTTTTTACAGGAGCATTGCCGAAGATTTCCTCGGAAAGATCGAGGATGAGAGCTACAATGTTTTCCAACTGCAAAGGGTCATGCCTTTTGCCGTGCTCAATGTGACCTTTTCCCTTTTTGAATGGGTCAAAAGCCATGAGGGTTTGCTGCGCGGCATTGTCATCCTCAACTTCCTGATGGCTGCCCTGGGAGTCTATTGGTATTTTGCCTTGGCACGAAAGCTACGGCTGCGGGATAACCTGACCGTGTTGGGCTTTCTGCTGCTGTTTGTCAACTTCGCGGTGCTGAAGGATATGTGGTACCATCCCTTTCATCCGGGCTTCACGGCCATGATGCTGGGCATCGGGCAGGTCAATTATTTTGTGCGGGTGGAAAGGCAACGTTTGTTTTTACTTTCCTTGGTGGCAGGGTTTGTGTGGCCGAGTATGTTCCTGACGGGGCTTTTCCTCATGCTGATGCCGAGCGAGAAATTGCTTGTATATGAATCCGACAGGCCGAAGTCATTTTATCCGATTATCGTGTGCTGCATTGTTTTGGTTGTGCTTGTCACCACCGGGATTTGGACCGGCAGGTTTGGCAATGGGGGAGGCGAGTTGGCGCTGCATATCTTGTCGATTGTGGCATTGTTGATTTATTTCCTCGCCTTCCTCATCAAGAATCCCATTCAGTGGAAGCGGAGTTTTGATCTTTTTAGGAGCAAGTTGAAGGCGGGGAAGCTCCAGGTTTTCTGGCTGAGTTTGGCAGCCTTTTTCCTCATCATCTTTCTGTTATCCGGGAGCAATGCCAATATTTTCTTCTTTGAGGTAGCGGAGAATTACTTTACGGAGATCCTCCGGTTTCCTTTGGACTTCTTGGTGGGGCATACGCTATACTTTGGCTTTTTGGTGCCCTTGGCAATGGTGTTTTTCCCAAGGATGATGAAGGAGATGGCCAATTTGGGAATGGGCTTTGCCATGGCCTGTACCTTCATGTTTGTGTTTATCCTGCATCCCGAGCCGCAGTTTTTGTTGCCATTTTATCCCTTTTTGGTGCTGCTGATTTTGAAGGCCGTCAAGCGCTACCGCCTTTTGAAAAAAGATATCTTGGTCATTGGAGGCGTCAACCTGCTGCTGTCGGCGGCTTGGCTTCCGCTGAATGTTTTGGGTATGGAAGAAGCCTTGGGAGGAGAGAACCTTTCATTGCTTTCACAATTCCCTGCCCAACGGTATTGGATGCATTTTGGGCATATGATGTCTTGGGAGGTATATGTTGGGGCGGCTGTGGTGTTTACGCTGCTGGTATGGCTGGCATGGAATGGAAAGATTCGCTACAAGCGGGAAGCCAAATTGGGGGAGGATGCTGAGGCCTCAAGAACGGAGACTGGCCATGTTTGAGCGCGCGGCATATACCCGAATAGATGATTGCAAATTGGTCCAATTTCCCGAAACGGATACTGGGAAAGGGCCTTTGGTGAGTCTTGAGGTGGAGGAAGTGTTGCCTTTTCCAATCCGTAGGATGTATTATTTCAAAAGGGGGCAGGCCGATATTGCCCGGGGGAACCATGCCAATTTTGAGAACCAACAGTTAATCATTGCCATACAGGGGAGTTTTGAGGTGGTATTGATGGATGGGCACGCAGAGAAAGTCGTCGAACTCAACAAGGCGAATGAAGGACTAATCATTCGGGAAGGCATTTGGCGGACCGTTCAGCATTTCAGCCAGGACGCGATTGGCTTGGTGCTGTGTTCCCATCCCTATGATCCGCAGGATTATTGGGGGGATTTTCAGGGGTACTTGGCGTGGAAGAGAGGGGGAGGGATGGTTTGAAAGGACGAAGTTAGAAGTACGAGATTAGAAGTACGAGGTTAGAAGTACGAAGTACGAAGTACGATGTACCAAGTACCAAGTAGGGAGGAATGATGAATGGATGATAGGAAGCAGGGATGAGGGTACAAGGTACGAAGTTAGAAGTACGAAGTACGATGTACCAAGTACCAAGTAGGGAGGAATGATGAATGGATGATAGGAAGCAGGGATGAGGGTACAAGGTACGAAGTTAGAAGTACGAAGTACGATGTACCAAGTACCAAGTGTGCATGCCTGATATAGGTTGACAAAAAAACGTCAACCGTATGAAAAAGCGAGCATCAAAATTGGAGATCAGGAGACACAGGTGTTTTTCTGAGGAATTCAAGAAGATTAAGGTTCAGGAACTGG